>CAYUPY010000035.1:0-14779 GCA_964446595.1 uncultured Candidatus Saccharibacteria bacterium
ATCTATGCAAACCAGTATGTAGTTACTAATTTTAAGCCGAGGATTGCGACCTAGTCTGAGCAAGTAATTATAAAGTTGCACAGCAAGATTAGATTGGTTGAATTCAGTTTCAGTATAAAAATAACTATCCTTGCCAACCGTGACAGTTGAAATATCTTCCAAAGGTGTTCCACCTGCTTTACTCCAACTTTTTTCATCTTGAAAAGTGACAATTGTATGTAGCCAGGACAATAGGTCGGGATCCATGTCTGATTGTGCTACAAAACCTGCTAGCAATTCTGAATGCTTTTCTTCGCCAAGTATTGCTACAAATACTTCTCCTAATGCCATGTTACTCGTTTAATTAAATAATTGTAGCATACGAGTCAACCAATACTAGCTTGGGATGCTCTTATAATTCTAGGTACTCAGACCGGTCCCTACGATCCAGCTCCTGCAAAGCAGCGCCTACTACGTCTAGATACGTGTATTTAGCTGTATCGTCAATACCAGCTAATAAGAATTCTGTGTAGGTTCTTTTTACACGATTTCTCTTTTCTGGGCTAGATTCTAAATACTGAATTAGAGAAATCGTCATACTTCTAAAGTGAGTCTCATCTACTTCCTGCAGCCAATCTTGATCAAGCCATTCAGGTCTAGCAGGCTGCATAACCTCAGTAACATGGGGACGATCCTTAGGTGCATTATTTTCAATTAGTTCCAATTCCGTAATGTAATAAATAACAAGGCAATAATAGTTCTTGCCACAGGCTGCAGTCAAGGCAGTGAGCATTATTCTGTGAAAAAGCCTAGTTAACCTTCATTTTGAAGTGCTTTTTGTAAAACCCCACATAAATATTCGTGTTCGCTGCCAATTGCAAAATCTTGCCACTGTAAACTTGCTTGATGCTAAACTATCTCCAGAAATGAGTAAGTCTAAACCTTTCAAAAAAGGCCTAAACAAAGATGTAGTAACCCGGATTTCCGAAATAAAGAATGAGCCGGGCTGGATGACCGATATCCGGCTAAAAGCTTATGAGCATTTCGTGAATCGTCCCACACCCAAATGGGGTGCTAGCCTGCAGGAGTTGGACTTTGATGACATTGTCTACTACAAGCGCGCAACCGAGGGCAAAGTGCGTGATTGGGACGAGGTTCCAACTGAAATACGCACAACTTTCGATCGCTTGGGGATTCCAGAGGCAGAAAAGAAATTCTTAGCGGGAGTTGCCTCACAGTACGAATCAGAGGTGGTGTACGAAAATATGAAAAAGCAATTTACGGACCAAGGTGTGATCTTTTTGGATACAGACTCGGGTTTGCAGGAGTACGAAGAGATTTTTAAACGTTGGTTTGGCAAAATTATTCCTTACACGGACAATAAACTGGCCGCTCTAAACACTGCTGTGTGGTCGGGGGGAAGCTTTATTTATGTTCCCCCTGGAGTGAAAGTAGAGGTGCCTTTGCAGGCATACTTCTTTATTCAGTCAAGAAATATGGGTCAGTTTGAACGCACCCTAATCGTGGCCGATGAGGACAGCGAGGTACAATATGTAGAAGGTTGTACTGCACCTATGTATACTACCAACTCGTTGCATTCTGCCGTGGTGGAGTTGATTGCTTTAAAAAATGCCCGAATTCGCTACACGACGATCCAAAATTGGGCGGGGAATATTTATAATTTGGTGACCAAGAGGGCGATGGCGATGGAGGATTCTGTGGTGGAATGGATTGATTGTAATTTAGGTTCCAAAGTGACGATGAAATATCCGAGTGTGATTTTGAAAGGCGACCGCGCCCATGGTGAAGTTTTATCGATCGCGGTCGCCGACAAGGGCCAACATCAGGACACTGGTGCCAAGATGATCCACCTTGGGAAAAATACAACTAGCTTGATTAACGGTAAGTCCATTTGTAAAAACGGTGGCCGCACCAGCTACCGCGGGCTCGTAAAAATACCAAAAGGTGCCCGCGGCGCCAAAGCAAAAATCATTTGTGATGCGCTAATTCTCGATCCTGATTCTCAGACTGACACCTATCCATATAACGAGGTGTATGAACAGCATTCTTCGCTAGAACATGAGGCAAGCGTTTCCAAAGTTGGTGAGGAACAATTACATTATTTGATGTCCCGCGGTTTGTCCGAAGCGGAAGCCTCCGCCCTTATAGTCTCTGGGTTCATCGAGCCTATCGTTAAAGAATTGCCAATGGAATACGCTCTGGAAATGAATGAGCTAATCAGAATGGAGATGGAAGGAAGTGTCGGCTAAATGATAGAGTATAAGCTTTTTGATTTTAGGCAACAAAGGTATTAACTGCCTAACTATTTTTGCTTCAAAGTATATCACCATAATAGTAAATAACGTTTGAGTAAATGCAAACAATGCATAGGCCTTTTCTGCAGCTAATAGATTCATATCCAGTTCACCTTGAAGATTAGGGTCTGCCAACGCAGCATGATATGCCTCTACCAATTCAAGACCAGGCTCAAAATAATCAAAGTTGCGAACCGTTTCGGTCAAAATATCCGCTAAACTCTCGTGACCTATTTGCCCCAAAAAACTTACATAAACAATTGTACGTAAGTCCAAAAATCCCAAATCTCTAACTTTCACCATGTCCAGGAAGAATTGATTAAATGCATTACCTATCTCTGGGTGCTGCCTTAGTGAGTTGTAAGTTAATTTGCCATCCACTCCTGACTCCCTGATCGCTAGGTTCATAACTAGTTCATATTTTACATCTAGCTGACTTAAATCTTCAAAGTAATCATGGTATGACAAAATAAATAGCAGAATACTTATTAAAACAACCAAATCTTCAATCCCGACCATATTTTTTACTCTTTCAAACGAACCGTTCATATCTAACAATTATATCATAAATATTTTCCTAAAACAACGTTAACCCCAACCTGCTAAACTGTTGCAGACTTTTTAAATTAGAAAATAAGAAATATGTGCGGAATAGCAGGCTTTTCTGGAACACCTGATAAAGAAAAACTTGATGCGATGACGAGGTCAATTATCCACCGTGGTCCTGATGACGATGCTGGTTTACAAAGTGCTAACTTTTCTCTTGGAATGCGTCGTTTGTCGATTATTGATTTAAACGACAATATTTACCCTGTAAAAAATGAAGACGGAACCATATTTTGTGTGTTTAATGGTGAGATTTACAACTATTTAATTCTAAAAGAGGAATTAAAAGCTCGTGGGCATACATTTGTAACAAAGTCGGACAGTGAAGTGATTGTACATGCTTATGAAGAATGGGGACCTGACTTCGTAAAGCATCTGAGAGGGATGTTCGCGATCGCGATATATGACCACCGCACGGAACAGATGTTACTCGTTCGCGATCGCTTAGGCATCAAACCACTTTACTACACAGAAAAAGACGGTCGTTTGATTTTTGCATCTGAAATTAAAGCCTTAATCGCTGGTTGGGATGTAGATCGCACACCAAATGATAGGGTGGTGTATCGCTTCCTGCTAACACGCATCCATGATGATTCTAAAGATACTTTCTTTAACGGAATCAAACGCCTTATGCCTGGGCACTATATGCAAGTAGAAAAAGATGGCAACTATCGCATCCGAAAATATTGGGAGCCAGAAGTAAATACAAACTTTGGTCCAGAGAAGAAGAAATCGGATGCTGATTACTCTCAGGAATTGCACGAAAAATTTGTAGAGTCCATGCAGCTACACTTGATTACTGATGTACCTTTGGGCGTAGGACTCTCTGGAGGACTGGATTCTAGCGGAGTCACCACAGCTGCAGCAGCTTTGTTACAACAAGGTACAAACCTGCACACTAACAATCAACTTTTAACCTTTTCAGCAATTCATCCTGGGGAAACAATTGATGAGGCTGAATATATAGATGAAGTCGTGGCTGCCACCGGGGCAAAAAGTATTCGTGTAGTACCGGATGTGAATGAATTCTGGGGAGAAATTAAGCAATGGATGTTTTATCAGGAGGAGCCCACAATTAGTACTGCGCCTTATGCTTACTATACTGTAATGCGCGAGGCCAAAAAGTATGTAAAAGTTTTACTCTCAGGACAAGGTGGTGATGAGTTGTTTGCTGGCTATATTCCCTATTTTATGACCTACGTTCAGACCGCCAGCGACGCTAACGCATACCTGGCAATCATGCGCGAATTCTTCCAAGGGTATGACATGTATAAACCTTTCCTATTGCAAAAACTAAAACAAAGATTCCAAAGCGGAAATATGCTCAGCATTGGGAAAATGGTGACTGTGCAAAATGAAGAACTGCGTAGCGAAGCTACCCTAACTCATACCCACTCCCGTAACCTAAACGAACGGCTTTTGTATGATGTAACTGTTGGTTCAGTGCCAAACCTGCTTCGCTATGAGGATAAAAATTCAATGGCTAACTCGATTGAATCTCGAGTACCCTTCTTAGATCATGAGTTTGTGGAGTATGCCTTGAGTATTCCTGCCTCACAGAAAATCAAGAATGGATGGAATCGTTACGTTTATCGTAATGCAATGGCCGGATTGATTCCAGAAAAAAACCGCTTGCGCCGCAACAAAATTGGATTTGTTAATAATGAATGGGAGTGGATGAAGGCTAAAGCAGATTTAATTATGGAAATCTTTAAATCTGAAAGTTTCCGTAGTAGGCCATATTGGAATGCTGAAGAGGTACAAAAAGAATTTTTGGCGGCGACCAACGGTCGCCGCTGGGGAGACTGGTTAATGTTCTGGCGCATCCTTTCGGTAGAAATTTGGTTGCGCTGGTATGTGGATGAATTTATTGCCAAAAAAGACTACTATGAAACAGTGAAACGCCTGCAGTATGGTGCAAAACTGGAAGATATTAGGAATCCAAAGATTCAGACTGAAGGTCTATTGATTTAGCCGCCACTAGCTGATTCGCAAGCCGAATTGCTGCCAAAGACTCTGCATTAGCATCTGCAGCAAGATCATAATGCAATTGCTCTTGTAGCTTTTTAAATGCCTTTTTAAGCCCTTCCTTTTGCAGGTTAGTGATTCTTTCAGCAGTATAGAATTTCCCTATTTCTAGGTTAGCTAAGATCCCTTCGATTAGCTCTAGTAGATACAGCATTGCTGAAAATGTTTCCTCTGCAGAATAAAAAGTTCGGTTACCCTCTGAATTAGCTTCACGATGCCAGCTTTCACGTTCGGCTTGCATATCTTGAACTGTCAAATACTTTTGTAGGCCATCACCCTGCACGTTTAGTGATAGTAAAATCTTCTGCTTTGAGTCTAACCAATCCCGTGCGCGTTTTTTTAGTGAATCACTCAGCTCAAGCATTCTACCAACACTCCCTCTTTCTAATTTGGTTGGGTTAGCAATCCTGTCCTCACGCCAATCCTTATGTCTTTGTAGTAAGTACATTGTTGCCTGCTTATTTTTAGGATTATTCAGTACGTCTCTAATTTCTTGAGCTGTAAGACCTGGATTGGTGTTTGCTATGCGTTCTCCAATCTCAGTAACGTTTCTTTCTAGCGCTCCTAAAATGGTAAATCCCTTTTCATCAATTTCACCAAGCTTGAGCCCCAATGAATCTAAAGTGGAACGGGCCTGTTTATAGTAAGAATCATTTGCAGTGGCCCAATGTTGAAGTATCTGTTTTATCCAGCGTTCATAGAATACAGGATCATCTGCCGACATTCGAGGAAGATGATCAATACTTACAACTAAAAATGGGTTTTGGGGATCTGAATCTTCAAGTTTTTTTCGAAAGTTAACTAACTCAACATAAAATTTATCGGGGCTGATCTTTCCCATATAAACTTCTCTCATGAAATCTACAGGTAGCATGCCGGGATGAACTTGATATTTACTATCCCCAATCTGCAATTCCATCCTTTGACTATACATTACGCCTCCACGAAAAACCTCCTTCTCCGGTCCACATACCCTCTTACCAATGTTACTACTCATCCATTTTTCATGAGCGGCTTCAGTAGTAAATTCGTACAGTGCAGCTTGCTCAGGGGTCATTGTTTTGTCTTCTAAACCAAGGTAGGCCATTAGAGCACCAGGTTTACGCCACAATACTACTTTTTTTTGAAAATCAATCCATTCGTTATCTCGTATCTCGCCTGTCGCGGGAATCATGTGAATATGGCGATTAATTGGAGAACTTGTGGCTCCTGAATCTTCTTGAAACATATGCTGATTGTGTTATTGCTTAATACCAGAGTATAGAATAAAATTCCGTATGAAGAAACAAAAAAATGATTGGTCAGAAGGTGATTTTGGTTTTCAAAAAGAAGCTAACCCTGGAAGGCAACTAGAGTCGTCAATGGGGAACAAGGAATTTTACCGTTACCCTGTGCGCACGCACCTAGTGCAAATTGGCGAAGATTATTTGGAAGTGATTGAAAAATACGCTGGTCCGTCAATTAAGCAGGGAGATTTAATTGTGTGTTCCGAAAAGTTCATTGGCATTTGTCAAAAACGGGTGGTGCATGAATCTGAAATTAAAGAGAGCTGGTTAGCTAAGTTGATCGCCAGGTATGTAGTGAAATACCCTGACGACATTGGCTGGGAAAATCCCAAAAAGATACAAGTGGCAATTGACCAAGTAGGTTACCCGCGTACTTTGCTAGCAGTCGCCTTTGGCGGGATTATGAAGTTTGTGTTCAGGCGCCCTGGTTGGTATTACCGAATTATGGGCAAGGATGTAGAAGCAATTGATGGCTTTAATCCTATCGCAATCCCTCCTTTCAATGAATACGCTTTATTGGCACCTGCCAGACCAAATGAGGTTTGCAACGAAATCAAAGAACGCTTGAAGGCTCCTGCGGTAATTGTGGATGCGAGCAACGTAGCTATTCATATTCTTGGCCGGAGTGAAGGAATCAGCCTAACTGACGATGAACTAGTGCAAGTGATGACCGGCAACCCAATGGGACAAGGGCGGGAGCAGACTCCTATAATAATTGTGCGATCTGCTTAGCGATTTTGTCGCCATCGTGACGAATTAGGCTACGAAAGAGAGTATCACCACTTTTGGACTTCACTTCTTCTGTTGCAAGTAAATCAGCCCGAATAGCTCTATGATCTTCTGCTAGATCATCTTTTATCGGGTAAGTGTTGACCTGAGTGTATCTATGCAGGATGTTTTGAGGTAGCGGAGAATTGTTTAGCAGTAAATAATCTAGTGAAGTGTTTAGATACTTCTCAATTTCTACTACTTGATCAGTAGCCGTAAATTCTGTTGTTTGTCCGAACTTGGTCATCAAATTCACCAAAGCTACGAGTTTAAGGTTGGGGTTTAATTCTTTAGTTGCTGCGATTGCCTCCTTGAAACCTGGAGTAGTGACAATCGCCAACAAGCTGGTATATAGGTCGCCGGGTGTAAAGACAATCACATCAGCCTCTTCAATTTTCGCTTTCACTTCTGGCAGGATGCGCGCAGTAGCAGGTTCAACCCAGAGGTTAGTGATGCGCATCCTGCCATCATGAGGATACTCAGGTTCGTCAATTGCACCCTCACCCACAACCCTCTTGCCATTCTCATACTCTGCCACGAGTTGCACATTAGCTGTAGTAACAGGCAAAACATTTCCCCGGGTGTTTAGGATTTTTTCTGCAGCTTTGATAGCCTCTAAATCATTGCCTAGAATATCTGTCAGTGCAGTCAAAAATAAATTTCCAAAATTATGTCCTTTGAGACCTGACTCTCCTTTAGAAAACCGATAGCTAAATAGTTCCCTCAATAGATGTTGCTCTTCTTTATCCTCAGCCAACGCTACCAAACACTGTCTAATATCACCAGAGGGAAGGTAGCCAAACTCATCACGTAAACGACCAGTAGATCCTCCGGAGTCTGTTGCAGGGACCACTGCTGTAATCTCTACATCTTTTAGTCTTTTTAGTCCACTTAAAACAACATAGTTTCCTGTTCCACCACCGATTGTTACAATCTTTTGCATCTCTTTTATAACGCCTAAATTAAAAAACTATCACAAAATTATCTTCAAATACTTAAGTGTATTATAATAACAGCGCATGAAAAATCTTGTAATAAATTGGCAGGAAGAAGCTGAACTTATCGAACTTGACCAAGATACCCACCTTTTGGGATTATTCGTAGGGCACAATTCTGACGAAATTAAAAGAAAATTGGTATTTAGTCACGCCGCACCAAATCTTACAACCAGAGTTGAAATTAAAGCAGTGGTATTTGATCAAGCCAAATTTGACCTTGAGGCAATGGTACGTATTCCGGATGGGTCAGCGCATACAGACACATACTTAAAAATAGACTGTTTAATTATGGGGGAACAGGCTCGAGCGCGCGCCGTTCCCTCATTAGAAATCCAAGAAGATGAAGTCAAAGGCGGGCACGGCGCCACGGTCGGCATGGTCGACCAGGATCAAGTGCACTACCTTATGTCGCGGGGTTTCCCCCGCGACATCGCCGAAAACATGTTAGTTGAGGCATTTATTGGCGAGATGCAAGACCAAATCGACGCAGCTTAGCACCTCTAATCACGAATACAAACCCCGTAGTGATCATCGAAATAATCATTATAAACGGATTTATACTTGCTATTTCCTCCGAATCCAGAGGCCATCTTATAACAACTCCTTGACTTGCAGTGATACCGATTAAAAATAAGAACGAGATCGAGAAAGTGGCAAAACTTAAGACCAAACCGCGGTTAAAACGCCAGCGCTTCTCTAGCCTGAATAGTAGGCTTACCACACCAGAACCGATAACTGCAATAAAGCCGGAAATTAACCATGATTGAGAGTCATAAAGGCTAGTATTCAATACTTCGTGGTTGTAAGCGCTCAGAATTAAGGAGATACTCACTAAAGAAGCGACTAAGATTGCCACAAGAGACAAAAATGTAAGCATCGTGCCGAAGAGCTGAATAAAATCGGCTGAAAAAGTGTTTTTACTATTTCCTAAGAGAAGTTCATGATCTGATTGCTTCAGATAGTAGAATGCAGCTCCAAAACCAACTAATCCAGCAGCTCCCAGCAAAAACGGAGAAAATAGAATGAGTAAATTACTGATACTCCACAAATATTGATCCTCTAGCTGTTGCGTGAATAAATGCAAAGGCATTACCAGGTCTACTTACTCCTGCCCCAATAGCTAGCCCCATTACCTCTCCAGAATATTTTCGCACCAAGATTACTGAATCAGGTACAATTACGACACCATTTTCACTTGCTTTGATTGTTAGCCAGTTAACTAGATATTCATATTCTTCTTGAGTTAACCCTGTTTCAACATCCATGCCCTCCTCTGCAGAGATAATCAATGCTAATGGCATTGTATTTTCATAGATAGTAGTTGCAATAACCCTAACATCAAAGCCTTCTATTCCTTTAAGTAAACTTTCAATTCTGATTACTAAAAGCATGAGTATAGCCGCAATAATTGGTACTAATCTCTCTTTATAGGTTGCAAATATTCTATATGTGGCTTGTTCGTTCATGCACTTGTTTAATATATGGTCATTATAGCATACTATAGGATAACTCTTACCTAAAGCAGATAAACCCGCTACAATTGATTAATGACTATTGATTCGATCAAGGCAAATTTTCCGATTTTTGAGACGAACCCCGGGCTTGTGTACTTGGATAATGCGGCTACTACGCACAAGCCACATACAGTGATTAAGGCTTTGGTAGATTTTTACACTCATCTAAATTCCAATGTGCACCGCGGGATCTACCCTCTGAGCGAGGCGGCGAGCGAGGCGTACGAGCTGGCGCGGCACAAAGTGGCGAAATTTATTGGGGCCGCGCCAGCCGAAACCATTTTTACCGCTGGTACTACCGATGGACTAAATCTGTTGGCAGCTATGTTAGCCAATTCTGATTTAGTGCCCTCGAATCCGGTCATTCTTACAACTGAGGCTGAACATCATAGTAATATTCTCCCTTGGCAACAAATTAGCAATCAAATTAATTATATTGTCCTAGATCAAGACCTACAGCTAAGTCTCGATGATGAGGAGATGTTCGCTAACGCAGATATTGTAGCTTTATCACTAGTCTCGAACGTAACTGGTGCCATGGCTAATATAAAACGAATTCGAAATTTAACCAGAGGTATTCTTATAGTTGATGCAGCTCAAGCAGTAGCTCATTATCCGCTAAACGTACCCGAACTGGGAATTGACTTTTTAGTATTTGGCGGCCACAAAATGTATGGACCTATGGGTATAGGCGTACTTTATGGTAAACAAGAACTACTAGAAAAGCTTCCCCCTACTAGAGTTGGAGGGGGCATGATAAATAAAGTTGACAGAAACTCCGCCAGCTGGGCACCATTGCCTGAAAGGCTGGAGGCAGGCACTCCATCGGTGGCTGATGCCATAG
Organism: uncultured Candidatus Saccharibacteria bacterium; assembly: GCA_964446595.1. Taxonomy (GTDB): domain Bacteria; phylum Patescibacteriota; class Dojkabacteria; order J137; family JAEUSD01; genus CAYUPY01. The sequence continues at coordinate 10,339 of CAYUPY010000035.1, forward strand.
GTCTGGCTGCTGCAATTGATTTTATGGAGTCAATTAGTTGGGATAAAATTCGTAATCACGAAAAATCGCTATCAAAATATACTGTAGAGCAACTCAGTAAAATTGCTGAGCTGCAGTTGTACCATGCTCAAGACGGGGTGGGTGTATTTTCCTTTACGGTAGAAGGTGTCCATCCTCATGATTTAGCGCAGGTGTTGGGTGAGGAAAGGGTCTGTGTTCGCGCAGGACACCATTGCACCCAAATATTGCATCGCGAGGTCCTGCGCATACCTGCCTCAACCCGTGCAAGCCTGGCTATCTACAATGATGAATCAGATATTGATAAACTGTATACGTCTATTCAATCAGCAATTTCAAAATTTAGTAGATAACTATGCAAAGATTTATCACGTTTAAGTATGCTTACCTTTATACCCTCCCACTCTTTTTGTTAGGTTTATTGTGGTCCCCAATGGCCTATATTTATGCGGCAGTTTATTTTATTGGAAGTATAGCTTTAATAATCGAACAATCTCAGTTACAGCAATTTATTGATTCAAGTGCCGCTTCGCACTATGAGATGGCATCCAGATGGAATAGGTTCAATTACATTATTGCTGGATACTTAATTTTCTCTGGGTTATTTTTTGTACTTAGTCCACTAAACACAATCCCAGCACTAGGGATTTTCGTGCTCTGGACACTACTAGTTTTAGGTTTCCAATACTTAATACCTAAGTACTTACCTAAATTGCATCGCGATATTTTGGTGGATTACATTGTTCAGCAAATGCCAGAGGTAGATCGCAATTTGATTACAGCCATTATTGACGTAAGTATTGCTAACTCACAAGTAACGGCTGAACAGATTTCACAGAAATGGCAATTACCACCTGATACAGTCAATTCAATTTTGCACTACTATCGCACTTATATTGAAAGAAATCGTCAGGTATTTGCGTTTGTACCAGCTTTCCTAACTGTGATAAAGGGTAATAAGCAAAAGAAGACTAACCAGGCACCACCATCACCTGCTGCACCCTCCCAGAGGCAACCTCAGGTAAGTCAACCTCGGGTGGCTCAACCTAGGCAGGCTCAAAATCAAGTTCAAACTCAGCAGCCATCAATGCAACAACAACAACAACAACAACAACAACAACAACAGCGGCAGCTCCCTGCTCAAAACCCTGCCCCACCTGCCGCCTAACTGCTAAAATCAGTTGTGAATCTCTACCAACAACAAGTACTTGATAATTACCATAATCCTAGGAATTATGGGAAACCGCAAAGCTACAACCATGAAGCTGAGGCCACCAATCTGTCGTGTGGGGATGAAATACATGTGTTTGTAGAAGACCGCAAGTCAGATGATTTAAATAATTCTGAGCAAGTAGTTGACCAAATTCACTTTGAAGGAGAAGGATGCGCTATTTGTATAGCCACTGCTTCTTTGTTGACCGAGGCACTTGAAGGGAAGACACACGATGAGATTGACCGATTCTCGGAAAAAGAACTTCTAGATTTAATTGGGATAGAATTAACAACATCTAGAAAGCGTTGTGCCACCTTAAGTTTAGAAGCAATAAAAAAAGCCCTTCAAAACTAACCCACTCTTACGTAAAATAGTTCATGCCTTTGTTCCTAAGATTCACACGTCAAAAAAACGCTGAGTTCTATTTTTATCATGTAGCTCATACGTTTATTGGACTATTAACGTGGACATACTTTAACTTTTTGTTGCTACGTACACGAGAAGACTTTTTTGAGGCAGTCCCGATCATTTTTATGAGCCATGGATTTACGTATCTTGGACTTTTTGTGGGTTTTATAGCTGCAGCTATCCTATTAAGTAGATTGGGCTATCGCGATACTTTCCGCTGGGCTTATCTATTCTATTTCGTAGCAGTCATTATCACTTTATTTAATCTAGAAAATATTAGCGAAGTATATGTTGTTGTATCTCTATTACGAGGGTTAGGCGATGGTTTCTTCTGGCTGGCGGCTAACACTTACACCTTGAAGGAGTATCATGGACATGACCGTAGTAAAGCCTTAGGCGTACTATTTGCTGAAACCTATTTGCTACATATTATTGTGCCCCTGATTGCCGGAGGTATTATTACTGCAGCTTCATACTTCATTTTATTCGCTCTATCGATAGTTGTGATTGCTGCAATAGTCATTTGGCCCTTTGCAGAAAACTTAGTTCCAGAGAATCACTTCGACTGGGATGAGATTACAGGCATAGTCAGGAGAAAAGGTTTCAAAAGCATAGGTTTTGTGAACTACGTTGGTCACCTGATAGATAACCAACGTCAGTTGATTATGGTGGTACTTCCAATGTTATTAATCGGGAGTGAGCTAGGTCTAGGAGTGTTCATGAGCTTTGTGGCCTTAGTAGCGGCGATCATCTCGTTTATTCATCGAAATGACGATGATCGCCACCAGATTCATAACGGGTATCTAGGTAGTGCCATAGCCGGGATTTCAACGGTATTCTTATCACTTGTCTGGACTCTCCCGGCACTGTTGATTCGGGATATAATTGCAAAGCTGGGGTTTGCATTGTGGACTCCGGTTAAAATGAATCTAGAGAATCAGGTTAATGAACTCTTCCTACAAGACTTTCTGAACGAAAGCGCAACCGAAGCACTTATTTACCGCGAAGTGATGTTTAGTTTGGCAAGATTTACGAATATGATTCTATTTGTATTTATATTCTTTGTCCTAGACTTTGAACCTGAACCTATTATGCGACTACTACTGTTATTAAGTGCCGTGAGAGAAGTGTTTATTATCTTTGGTAACGAAAAAATCAAGCGTTATCTGCAAGTCGCTCCCGCAAAGTTGTCATCAGCCTAGAGTAAAACCACAAATTATGCATACTGGCTAAGCGATGCCCTGCACCATCATTGATCCGAATTAAATGCCTTAGATAGGCACGACTTACCCCCAGATTCTACTCATCGTTTGGCATAACAGGGTTATCATCCTCCTTATACCTCTCCGAGCGAATATGCATAACACTGTAGTTCTCAAACTCTTGATCCCCTACCCCAGAGGGCACGTATAAGTATCCATGTCGGGCATTACGCGTGGGTAACACTGTATCAAATAGATCCCAACCTTGCTCACTACAAAAAACCAAGTCGTCAGGAGTACCAATTCCTAGGCCGTACCGTGGTTTACCATCTGTAACTAAAGACCCTACGTACTCCACTAGTTCGTGAAAAAAGCCTACAGGACCGCCTTCCTTCCAGGTAACTTCCTTATGTAGGGGTAAGCCGCCAAAGCCGTAAATGTCAAATCCTATCTCTTGCAGCTGTTCAGCGCTTTGGCGGCGTAGCGCAAAATCATTACCTCCTTGAATAACCCCTACTAGCAAGGGTCTTCTTATATCAGGGTTTTGAAAATCAGCCTCTGAGAGTCCATTTAACTCAAGGAACTTTTGCTTAGAGCGCTTTGCCCACTTTGTAGTACGAGTTACTGCCCTACTAGCTTGTGCTGGGCCATCTTCATGATTTATTGGCTCATCCAGTACTACGCGAATATCTGCGGCAAGATTGTGTTGAATCATTTGAGAGCTCTCTGGGGTCAGAAGACTATATTTTCCAGATGCTGGGTCCAAAAATGAGACCCCAGCATCGGTAATTCGATTTGCTTTGTTGCGGCGGCGATGCACCAAAGAAAAAACTTGGAAGCCGCCGCTATCAGTTAGAATTGGGCGGTCCCAATTTAAAAATCGATGGAGACCGCCTCGCTCTTTCACATATTTACTTCCCAACTTTTGTTCTAAATGCAGGGTGGTTGTCACAATTTCATTAATACCTGACTCTCTCACATCACGAAAACTCATTGCTTTCACGGTGCCATAGGTGGCATCGGGAAGAAATGCTGGCGTGGCTATCTCACCATGCAGAGTCTGAATTGGCATGGGCAATTATAGCGCAATTTGTGATACACTCCTCCATGCGGGTGCTGATCGTCACAAATTACAACCCTTTTCGCCTTGAGCACGGAGGTGCTGAAAATGCGACTTTTGAGCTTGCCAAAGCCTTCAAGACAGAAGGTCACTCTCCAGCACTGTTAGTAACTGGCGACGCCACTCAGTTTACTATGTATGAGGGCATTCCAACTTTTAGCGTACAAAGTCGGATGCTCAGTACTACTCACATCCCATTTCTTACTAAGAATAATATTGAAAGAATTAAGCAGTTTCTGGATGACAGTAGACCTGAAGCGATTATTACTCAAACAGAGGCATATCTAGGGATTGTGACCCAAAATTGGGCAATTAAGAATGAAATCCCAATCATGATGAATATTCATATTAATATGCATCGCTTAGGAGAATTGATTGGCCATAGTAATCCATTTGCTAGGCTACTAGAGCTGCCATTATTCAAGAAACAGTATCTGGACTTCTACCATAAATGCAATAGCCTCGTAGTGCTCAATAAGC
>CAYUPY010000036.1:0-14605 GCA_964446595.1 uncultured Candidatus Saccharibacteria bacterium
TAATAAGTTACCTAACCTAATCAGGACAATTTCCCCTTTAGATGATGGGCTGGATCAGGTACTGTTTGAAAAGATTACTCGTACCACTCGAGCAGTCATTTTGGGGAATTTTGTAGTAGCATTTGTGCAAGCGACAGCCGTAATTTTACCCATGATACTTATGGGTGTTGGAGCTCCAATGTTGTTGTGGGTGGTAATGATTTTATTCTCACTAATACCTGTAGGTTCAGGGGTGGTATGGATCCCGGCTGGGATTGCTTTGATTGCCAATGGGAGCCCATTTGCCGGGATCTTTTTAATAATTTATGGTGCAGTAATCATAAATGTCATAGAGGCAACTCTACGACCCTACTTACTTAAAGACTCTATCCAACTTCACCCTTTGGCAATTATGTTCTCTGCTTTAGGAGGTATTGCTGCATTCGGACCGCTTGGTCTACTATACGGACCACTTGTTGCTGTATTATTCACTTCACTTATGAGTGTTTACACCTCTCTTTACTCAAAGGAGAAAGATGGTAAAATCGCCGTAAATGCCAAAGAACGTTAGAATTATTCCCGCGCTGCTTCGCAGCGCTGCTGTCAGTTTACTTGTAGCCCTCATCTTTGGGGGTTACCTTATATTAATTGGAATACCAAAAAGTACTGCCCGCAATCTATACAATCAAGCTTTGCTGGCTGCAGATATGGGTGACCTAGAAAAAGCTGATCAACTTCTCCAAGATGCTTATGCTGCCTGGCCAGAAGATTACATTCAAGAGGCTTTAAATTAAGCTAATCACATAACCATAAATAGTCGCTACCTGGCTTCCTTTGTTTACCTTCCAACTGCACCTCTTTCAGCAACAATGCACCATTAGATAAGCTCAAGTATAATTGTTTCTCTAGACAGAAAAGATGAGGCACTGGCGCTTCTGTAATCTTCACTTCAGTGGCCAATTGGCTAGCAAAGATTTTTAATCTTTTACCCTTGTTATTACCTTGCTGAATTGTTAGCCAGGCAACCGGCCAGGGATAGAAGGCGCGCACCATCCTTTCTGCCAAATCTACGGTGGTGCGCGCCGTAATCTCAGCCTTTTCCTTGGCCACATCTTTTTGGTAACAAAAAGTAGCCAAACTTTCATTCTGAGCTTGTGGCTCCAACTCCCCTCTGGCTATTTGTGGCAGAATATCTAATAATAAATCTGCACCCAATTCCGCCAGCTTGCTCATCAGTATTTCGGTAGTTTCTGTACCAGTAAGCGCGACTTCCCTACTTCCGAAGATATCCCCTGCATCCATTTCTTTCACCATCTTCTGCACAGTAACACCAGTCTTTTCTAGCCCATTCAGAATAGCCAGCTGCACGGGAACAGCCCCTCTTAATTCTGGTAACAAAGAACCATGAATATTTATAGCCCCTAATCGTGGCTGTTTGAGCATCTTATTTGGGATAAATTGCCCGTAAGCGGCCACGACCACCAGATCAGGCGAAGTAGCCTCAAGGATAGAATCAACGACACTTGAGAGCCTCTCGGGAGCAAAAATAGGCACCTTTTCTACCCACTCCGACTCCAATAAAAAGCCTTTTATAGGTGTTGGCTGCAGCTCTTGTTTACGACCTACAGGCCGATCCGGCTGAGTTAGCAATCCTACTACCTCATACGAATCATTACTAAGTAACCGCTGAAAACTAGGAACTGCAAAATCAGCTGTACCTGCAAATAATATCTTAAGCTTTTGCATTTTTTGTTTCATTCACGAATTCTACCCAATTGTGCATGTTGGGTAAACCAAACGCCATACTTATGTTTAAACCAGAGTTGATAACCCAAACTAAACATTATTACCCCAACAAAACTGGCCAGAATCAACCACTGAGTAATCGTCAAGCCTTCAGGTCGCACACTTCCGTCAATCCTAATAAAGTCTATCCAAAACCTAATACAAAAATACCAAGCTATATATATCTTAATGAATAGTGCTGAATTAATGGCAGCTTTAAACCTTTCTTGGTTCTGGTTTTGACGTAGGTATTTCCACAAGTAAGCCAGCCCTAAAAATAGTGTTAAACTCGCAATCGATTCATACAAAAATATAGGGTGGAAGTGTTCGCTCCCAGCAAAACCTGCTGGCCGGAATAGAGGATTTACGTACATACCCCATGGCTTATTCGTTGGATGTCCTAAAAGTTCCAAGTTAAAAAAATTCCCCCACCTACCGATAGCTTGGGCTAACGGCAGCGCGATGGCGGCTACGGTTGCTAATAATTTGAAGTCGTAAAGCCGCCATCGCGCAAAGGCCCACAACCCCAGCAACCCACCAAAAATACCGCCGATAATGCTTAACCCACCATCACCCAACTGGATCCAAGCCAACGGGTTATTTTCCAAAATTGTTGGTGTAGTCAACACATAATAAAAACGACCAAATACAATCCCCGGAATCAAAACAAACATTAATACTTCCCAAATATCTAAATCACGCAGTGGCTGATAATCTGCCTGCAAGAATAACACCACCAATAAGGCGGCCATCAATCCGGCCATCACTAGAACCGTATACAGCCTCAACTGAATAGTAATATCTATTAGAGGGATCGCAAGGTCAACACTAAACGGCACATAAGCAAAACCCTTTAGTGCCGGAACGAACCACTGCAAAAAAGCCCCTCCCAGAATAATCACTGCTAACAAGAGCACCCACCTAGCAATGCGATTTTCTGACAGCGCATTTATCAGCTTTCGCACATAATAAACTGAATCTTTATCTTTAGTAGTATCTTTCATAAAATACTTTATCTCTTTCCCCATTTTGACTAAATACCATCTGTTCAACTTCATTGATCATTCCTCCACCGCCGCAGATGTAGACTTCAGTACTTTCAAAGTCGATGGCCGGAATCGCCTGAGTAAAACGCCCTGCTAGCTGCCCTGGCCTCAGTGGCGATTCCGGCCGGCTAATAAACAAATGGTAGTTGAAATTGCTGTTAACCCTTGCCCACTCATCCAGCATGTCCCCCACCATCACCCGCTTGTGATTACGCACACCATAAAAAAGTGTGATTGAACGATCGGAATTAACCCTCTCCAGTTCATGTTTTATCATCGACAAAAACGGCACAATCCCTGTTCCTGTCGCAAAAAACATCACCGGCAAGTGGCTTTCTTTATAGACAAACTGCCCCAAAGGCAATAGCAGATCAGACTTATCGCCTTCTTTTAATTGCAAAAAATACTTAGAACCAGGCCCACCAGGAGACGCATCTACAAATGTTTCCACAAAACCCTGCACATGGGGAGGGTTAGCAATAGAGTAACTCCTCCTAATATATCCCTCCACCGCGATACTCATAAACTGCCCTGCCTGAAATTCTAATTTTTCAGGCAGGGCAAACCTAACTCTCAACAGATCATTGTCGAAATATTCGATCTCTTCCGCTTCAGCCTGCACACGCAAAGGCATCCTATACTCCTTACTCTCTAGTAACTTTCAAGCTAAACCTTGCATCCTCGTTTACTGCAAGCTGTCCAGATTCTTCTATCGGCTCTATCACCTGTGCACACTGCACACCGGCATCAGGACTCACAATATTAACGTTAAATGTCACCTGCTCTGGGAAGCTCTCAGCAATCATCGCGTCAATCTCCAGTTCATGACAAGGAGTTGGTAAGTCTGTGGTCAAAACGTAATCCCAACTACTCTCAGCAGTATTAAACAACTCAATCTTTACGCCATCTTCTTCCAAAGTCTCATCTGCACGGGCACTAGAGCTGCCAGATGTAGCCTGACTAGACGTAGTATTATTGTTTCCGTTTGTATCGTTTGAGGTACAACCGACAAAGACAACAAGCGCTAGAAAGGCAATGGACACTATTCTTAGTTTATTCATTTGAATATTCCTGCTAAAAAATTATATCTAAATTTAGCACATTCCAAAGGAATCAACAGCACAATTAACCCACCGCCCTCGTCAAATAATATAACGTCATGTTAGTGGTATGAGCGAGTGCAAAAAATGAACTAGACTCATCTTTTTAACTGGAAATATTTACCATCTTCTAGTTCGTGCTTCTCTACCTTGTCAGGTTCCGGGAAGCCAAATCCGAAGCGCTGGTAGAATCTGATAGCACCTTCATTATAGCTGGCGACTTCCAATTCAATTGGTCGTCGCTCGCTATTTGTTTTTAGCAACTGGTTCATTAGCATTGTGCCTGCACCATTTCCAGTATGATCAGGATGGACATACATTCCAGCCAAAACAGCAACACCTTCTTTGTGGTATGAGAGAGCTGTATACCCTATCACTTCTCCATTTTCTTCTGCTACCAAATAATTGAATTTAAGCGCTACAACATGCTAAGATCCTTACTAGAAACGTCCGATTCGACTATCAATCGAAAATGGCAGCCGCTAACGTTTAAGGAAGAAATTTCACTCAATTTGTGAGGGTGAAAGATTAGAACCTTACGGGAAAGCCCGTTATCGCTTTAAACTAGTAAAAATCAAGGTGGTACCGCCGCCTGCTCGCAGAGGCCCTTGAGTAAAAATTTAAGATTTAATCTTTAGTTAACTTTTACTCATTAATATACGGCCATGTTTAATCAACCTGATTCTCGCCCCGACTTCTCTAAACTTGATGTAGCAATTACTGAATGGTGGAAAGAGAATCAGATATTTGAAAAATCAGTCTCCCAACGAGAAGGCGCTGAATCCTACATTTTCTATGATGGTCCTCCTTTCATGAGCGGCATGCCTCACTACGCCACCCTCCTCTCTAGCCTGCCTAAGGATGTGATACCTCGTTATCAGTCGATGAAAGGCAAGTACGTGGAAAGACTTTGGGGCTGGGATACACATGGACTACCTATCGAGAACAAGGTTGAAGATCAGCTAAAGCTACAAGGACGCCGAGCTATCTTAGACTACGGCCTAGAGGGATTTATTGAAAAGTGTTATGAATGGAACCGGGTCGGGATTGAAAACTGGCGCTGGTATATTGATAAAATTGGTCGCTGGGCAGATATAGACAATGCTTACCGCACGCTAGACCAAGACTATATGGAAAGTATCTGGTGGGCATTTAAGCAAATGTGGGACAAAGGCCTTATATACAAAGGGCGTCGGGTTTCTATGTTCTCAACTGACTCTTCTACGCCAGTTTCTGACTTTGAGGTTTCTATGGATCCTGACAACTATAGAGAGACGAAAGACATTGCCATCGCCGTTAAATTTCAATTGAAAGATGACTCTGTGGCGAAGTTGGCTGTTGAAGGGCCAGTGTTTGCTGTCGCCTGGACCACTACACCCTGGACAATCCCTGCCAACTTCGCCTTAACGGTTAATCCTGAAGCGACCTACCTTCTAGCAGAAGTGGATGGAAGCAAAGTAATCTTTGCTAAAGACTTACTAGATAATGTCCAGGAACGAGTTGGTGCTGAAAAAGGTATAGACGTAGTAAAAGAGCTCACAGGTAAGCAACTAGAAGGTTTAGCCTACCTGCCGCCTTATGATTTCTTCTCAGCAAATGAGAACGACCACCACATTTATTTGTCTGACGCTGTTACTACAACAGATGGGACTGGGATCCTACATGTCTCACCTGGTTTCGGAGAAGTAGACTTTGAGCTAGGTGAAGAGCTAGGCCTTTCTTTTCACCAATCAGTTGATGACCAAGGTAATATGACCGTAGGTCCATGGAAAGGAACCTATTTAAGGGATGCGAATTCACAAATTACTAAAGATTTATTAGAAACTGGGAAACTACTATTTAAACACAGTTACCGTCACCGCCTGCCTTACTACCGTTATGAAAACCCTTTGATCTATAAGGCACAAGAAAATTACTTCGTAAATATCCAAAAACTAAAGCAACAGTTAATTAAGTCCAACGAAGATATAAACTGGATTCCTGAGCACTTTAAACACGGAAGGTTCGAATACATACTAGAAAATGCCCCTGACTGGAGTATTTCCCGCTCTCGATTTTGGGGAACTGCAATGCCTTTGTGGGAAACAGAAGATGGCACTCAGATGGTTGTAGGTTCTCGCGACGAACTAATGGAGCTAGTTAATGCAAGTGATAACGATCTGCAGATTAAAAAAATCGTGCTTGAGGAACACGCCGATTGTGACTACTCCCTAGAGGAATGCAGCACCGATATCGATGGTTTTCTAAATGACCCCACAGAAACTGATCTGATTTATGGCAGTACTCAACCTATGCTAAGTGAACTACGCAATAAATACTTTGGGGAAACCGAAACTGAATCTAGGACAAAACCTATTAAAGCAGGAGAACAAAGGCCCTACTATTTAGTAAATGGTAAGCCTCTGGACTTGCATCGTCCTTATATTGATGAAATAAGCTTTATTAAGGACGGAAAAACCTTTAAGCGCACAGAGTTTACATTAGATGTATGGATGGACTCTGGTGCCATGCCTTTTGCACAATTCCACTACCCCGCACAGAACAAAGAGAAATTTGAACATAACTTTCCAGGTGACTTTATTGCAGAGTACACCGGCCAAATCCGTGCCTGGTTCTACGTACTCCATGTAATGGCTAATGCACTTTTTGATAAACCAGCATTCAAAAACGTACTCGTTACCGGCGTACTCGCAGGAACTGACGGCAGAAAAATGAGTAAGAGTTTTGGCAATTACCCTGACCCTAAATTGACCCTAGAAAAATACGGCGGTGAAGCACTACGACTCTACTTCCTAGGTAGCACTATCATGACAGGCAACGATATTAACTTTAGTGAGGAAGAACTTAAACTACAACTTAGGGAGTTCTCCATACCACTATGGAATATCTATAAGTACTTTGTAACGTATGCCAATATGCATGAGTGGGTACCGAAGGAAGAATATGCTTACAACAAACGTAATGTTTGGAATGATGAACATCCATGGAATCATATCCCGATCGACAGCCCAGGTAACGAACTGGACGCATGGATGTTGACCATACTCCAAAATCACATCGGAGAGGTTACCGCTTTCATGGATGCCTATGAGCTACCAAAAGCAGTAAAATCTCTTAAAGTATTACTGGACGAGATCTCTCGCTGGTACATTCGCCGCTCGCGTGAGCGCTTCGCCGCAGGTGAAGATATGGCACTCACTGTATTGTATTACGTGCTAATTGAATTCTGTAAACTTGCTGCGCCAATCGCGCCGTTCACGACAGAAGAAATTTACCGCAACCTGGTTGTCGCCCAGTTCTCTGATATGCCATATTCGGTACATCTCACAGATTACCCCGTAGTAGATGTGGCATTTGTTGATGAATATACACGCCTAATTAAAGAGATGGAAATTGTACGCCAGACAGCTGAGCTCGGGCAGATGATCCGTGCGAACAATGGGCTAAAAGTGCGACAGCCCCTTAGCCGTTTAGAAATAGAACTAAGCACCGAACATGACCTAGCTGGTGACTTGATTGTTGATTGGATGAAACAAATTATCGCTGATGAGCTAAACGTAAAAGAAGTCGTAGAGGTTCCCCAGATCTCCGCAAGTACAACTGTACTAACTGCTGAAAATTCTAAAATTGGAATTAAAGTTGGGTTAGAGACCACTTTAACGACAGAACTAGAGGAAGAAGGCTTAGTACGAGAAATAGTTCGCCAGGTGCAAAACCTACGTAAGCAGATGAAGCTAGAGATGGGGGAGGAAATAAAATTCACCTACTCCGCGCCTGCAGAGCTTACTGGTATTATGCAAAAATACGAACAAGAAATAATGGAAGGTATTTCAGCCACGCAGATGGATTCTGGAGATACTAAAGATCAGGTTAAGATCAACGAATATAATCTAGGTGTCTCTATAACGACTTAAGTTAGGTATGTTTGTACTCGCCACAATCACGCAGTAGCTGTATACTAATGTAATGGCTTATAACCCGTTTTTAAAAGCGAATACCGAAGGATCAGGAGCAAAAGGAAACTGGGTAATAGATTTACTCCAGTCAATAGTAATCGCCTTCTTTATAGTGATTGTCGTTTACTTGTTTATAGTTATTCCTAACCAAGTTTCAGGCGATTCTATGGTCCCTAACTTTTCTAACCAAGAGCTTGTGCTCACTAGCAAAATTAACCAATGGCTGGGAGGAACAGATCTAGGGCAGAATCTAAATCTAAATTATAAACGAGGAGAAGTTGTCGTTTTCCAAAAACCAGGTAAGGTTGACTTGATTAAAAGAGTAATTGGGTTACCTGGCGAGACGGTGATGGTTCTGGATTGTGAAGTATACGTTAATGACCTTAGGATTGACGAAGAGTATATTCCTGATAGCACATGTACTACCCCCAACAACTTTGCTACCGAAGGAAGACCCATCACCATCGGAGCTAATCAGTATTTCCTAATGGGAGATAACCGCGAAAATAGTAATGACTCACGCAGTCTAGATTACGGACTGATAGAAAGAGAATGGATAAAAGGCAAAGTAGTTCTACGTTATCTACCTTTTGATAAATTTGGAGTAATTGGTGCCGGGGATATTACATATGAAAATGGCGATAGCGCCAACTAGTTAAAAATGATTTTCACCATTATGAACCAAAAAGGTGGGGTTGGAAAAACCACCACCGTCATTAACTTAGGAGTAAACCTTGCTAAAGCAGGCAAAAAAGTACTCTTAATCGATTTGGATCCCCAAGCAAACCTCACCTCAGGTTTGGGTTTAACTGCACCTTCAGATGAAGGACAAGCGGAAGTACCACCAGACATCACTGGTCAGAACCGCAAGTTTCGCACAGTCTATGACGTGTTAATCAATGAACATCAGATTAGTGAAGTATTTCTTTCTAGCGAACAGGAGAATCTCTTTGTGCTGCCTTCTGGGATTGAGCTTTCAGGAGCAGAAGTAGAGATGGTTTCCATGATGTCTCGTGAGGCTATTCTAAAAAAAGCACTGGAACAACAGGTGGAGAACTACGATTTCGTATTGATTGATTGTCCTCCATCACTAGGACTACTAACTATTAACGCCCTTGTGGCAGCAGACAAGGTGCTAATCCCTATACAATGTGAATACTTTGCCCTAGAAGGACTGGGTCAACTTATGAATACCGTAAAATTAGTAAAAAACAAACTAAACCCTGCTTTAGACATCGGTGGTGTGATCCTGACAATGTTTGATAACCGTACGAATCTTAGTCGTGATGTGGCCGCAGAGGTAAAAAAATACTTTCAGCACAAGGTATTTAAAACGATAGTCCCACGAAACATCCGTTTATCCGAGGCACCTTCGCATGGGATGCCCATTGAAGAATACGACCCGCAGTCAACTGGAGCAAAGGCTTACAGAAGCCTAGCAGACGAAGTACTTGACCGCTTTTCGATTGCCGCGGCAAGGTAATTAAAGTATCATTTAAAACATGGCAAAACCTAAATCTGGACTTGGAAAAGGATTATCAGCATTAATTAGCGAGGACACCTTGTCTAGCGTAAGCCAAGGCTACATCCCTGCTCTACCTATAGATGCCGTAAAGCCTAACCCATACCAACCAAGAATCGAAATGAATCCTGCCAATCTTGTGGAGTTAGCAGACTCCATTAGAGAGCATGGCGTAATTGAGCCACTAATCGTAACTAAACGTGGTGAAAACGAATTCGAGCTAATTGCAGGAGAAAGGCGATTAAGAGCCTCCAAACTTGCTGGAATGGCCACTGTACCTGTGGTGATTAAAGAGGCCTCCCCTCAGCAAATGCTAGAACTCGCAGTTGTAGAGAATGTCCAGCGGGCCGACCTAAACGCCCTAGAAGAAGCTCTTGCTTTCTCTCAATTAGCCGAACTATACAAACTAACTCACGATGATATTGCTAAAAAGGTGGGCCTCAGCCGCCCAGGTGTGGCAAACAAAATTCGTCTTTTATCTTTACCAGAAGAATTAAAACGTGGTCTCTTAGAGGGCAAGATTAGTGAAGGTCATGCACGCGCCCTACTCGGACTTACAACTAAAGAAACAATGATTGCCACTTACAAAATTATTCTACGTGATAGCCTGTCCGTCAGAGCCACTGAGGAGCTAGTAAGAAGACTAAACCGTGGCCACAAGAATAAAAACCAACGTAACCAGCGAATTATCGATGAACGCACCACTGAATTGGAAAACCAACTTAAAGACCTATACGGCAGAGTAAGTCTATCCCGCTCTCAAAAGGGAGGAAAAATTGTCATCAAGTTCACCTCGGAGGATGAGTTAAACCAGCTGATTTCTAAGTTAACGTAAAGGACACCAACTTTATTAGTGGATTTCTTAAATAATACTCCGCAAATATACCCTCGTACTGATTATAAATCTCATCATAGTTCCTACCGTCACTTTCTAATACGAACACTACAATCAAACTAACAAAAACCAGAATCAAGATATCTGTGGGGTTAGAAGCAACTGCTGTAATAGGATCTGCCACGTTTAAGTTTAGCGGACAACAGATGTTAAAAGGGCTACAGATGCTATAATTTCTCATGCCTAACACACCTCGGATTCTGATTTCTGCTGGCCATACTAGCATGGATCCTGGTGCTATCTTTCAAGACCTGAGGGAAGCAGACCTTAACCGCAGTATTGCTAAAAAAGTACTTGAAAACCTACAAAAAGCAAAAGGGATAGAGGTGCAGGCAGTTCCACTTGATCTTCCTCTATTCCAACGCCTGGAATGGATTAATAACACCGGCTACGATAAAGAAAGTAATGACATTCTAGTCGAAATTCATGTAAATGACGCTGACGGTTCTAAAAGAGGATTGGAATCTTGGTATGAAGGTAATGGAGATAATATCTCACAAAAATTGGCGGCCCTGCTGGTGGACCACCTGGCAGCTGAATTTAAATGGGAATCACATGGAGCCAAGAGTGAGTATGACCATGAGTTGGGTATGCTCACTTTCCTAAATCGCTCGAAACCAGCAGCAGCAATTATTGAGATCCTCTTTCTAGACAACCCAGAAGATCAAAAGATTCTTCGTGATGAAGCACAACTTGATAAAATCGCAGCTAGCACAGCTGCTGCCATACTTAAATACTACAATAAAGATAGTCAGGGTGAGGAATTAGCGGGAAATGATAGACCCAATTTTACAGATATCCTCCAAAGGCAAGTAAAATCAGACCCTAATAAAAATAAGAAGCCTAGTCTGTTTGACTTCCCCGGTCTCGGGGCCAGCGCAGGCAACGATAACTTTGATGATGAGGATGAAGACGATGACTTTGGTTTCGGCGGAGGCCTCTTTGGCAATAAAGGGAACCAAGGCAACCCCTTAGCCTCCGCCGCCCCTACCCCTTCTTTACCTAGTGCTAAGCCAACTACCCCTCCCGCATTTGGTGGAGGGCTGGGATCGAACTTCGGAGGTGGAACCAATTTTGGCGGGGGAACAAGTCTAGGTAGTGGTGGCGCAGGTGGCGGGTCCATGATGATGGACCGAGAACAGCGCAAAAAGGTGATAGAAGATAATTATGTCAAGATTCTAGGGCGAAAACCAAAACAAACTGATCTTAATTACTTCTTAAACCGAGGTACAAGTGAAGATGAATTAATCAAAAAGATGCTCGACTCTCAAGAACATGTGGATCTGGTAAAGTCAAAGAAAGAGTTAGAGGAGCTAAAAGAAAAGCATGAGAAATTAGAAGCTGAGGTAGAAAAAATGCGCGCAGGCATGAGGGATATGAAAGGCATACTAGATAACCTTAATCGTCTTATACTCCACAAAAACCAGGCGATCAAAAGACTTGAACAGCTGGTGCAAAAAGAAAAAGGCGTCCCAAGCACAGTGCACAAGATGGAACTAGCTCAACCAGATGCAGATCGTGCACCTCTTTCAGAAATCGCTCATCATGTGGATATGGCGATCAAACCCCTAGAAAAATTCTATCGGCAAATTATTAAGCGGTTTTCCTAAAAATCATGTATAATGTCTCACAATCGAGATTATGCTTAGAGGAGCAGATTTTTGAAACTTGTACACTAAACTGAACCATGTTTGTAAACACATACAACCATTCCAATTTACTGCCTGAATACTTGTCATCCGGGTTATATAATTTAGCCGGGTAATTAATCTATCCTCAAAGCATAGCTTTAAATTTTAACTTTAAAAGCTATGGAAAACATTTTATTAGTTTTAATCCTCTCCGCTGCGGGAGCAGCAGCTGGCTACTACTTCACTAATCAGCAAGCTAAAAATAAGGTAGAAGAAGCTAAGCGCGAAGCAGAGACTATCAAAAGCAAAGCTGAAATAGAAGCTGAAAAAACCAGCGTCGACATTACCGCTCAAGCTAAAGAAAAGGCAGGCAAGCTTAAAATTGAGCTAGAACGCCGCGAATACGACCTTAAACATAAGGAAGAACAATTCGAAAGAGAAATGCAGGCTTTAAAACAGTCCAAAAAGGACGTAAAAGCCCTGCGTACAAAAATTGCCAGTGAACTTGAAAAGGTAGCTGGTATGCCAAAAGAAGAGGCAACAAAACGCCTTAAGGTAGAAATCGAAGAAGAACTCGACAGCTGGATCGGCCAAGAGATTCGCAAACGCGAAAAACAAATTCAAAAAGAGTCAGAAGAAAAGGCTCGCGAAATCTTAGTTAACGTGATGCAAAAAAGTGCTACAGATTTTGTGGTTGAAACTACCACTACTACTTTTGATATCCCTGACGAAGGTCTAAAAGGAAAAATCATTGGTAAAGAAGGTCGTAACATCCGCACTTTCGAACGCCTTACAGGTGTAGACATTGTTGTAGATGAGGCTCCAAACCAGGTGACAATCTCTTGTTTTGACCCTATCCGCCGTGAAGTAGCCGCCCTAGCTCTTAAGAAACTCTTGGAGGACGGCCGAGTCCACCCAGCTGCTATTGAATCAGCAATCAAGAATATTAAGAGCGATATGGTTAAAGAAATCCGTAAGACTGGTGAACAACTAGCCTATGACGCTGGATTTGCTGACTTACCTGATGAGATTGTCATGTTGTTAGGGCGATTCAAGTATCGTTTCAGTTATGGTCAAAACATGGTAAAGCACTCGCTAGAAATGGTTAACATTGGTGCACAACTTGCTAATGAGCTCGGCGCTGACGTAAAAATGACCAAATTAGCGTGTCTGTTGCACGATATCGGTAAAGTAATGACCCACGAATATGAGGGTAAACCCCATCATCACATTTCTGGTGACATCGTGCGCAAATACTTACGCGACGAAAAGCTAGCTAATGCGGTAGAGGCTCACCACTTTGATATTGAAGCACAGTCTATGGAAGCAGAAATCGTACGTATTGCCGATGCAATCTCCGGTAGTCGCCCAGGTGCTAGAAAAGACAGTTATGACGAATACATCAAACGTGTTACTGCCTTAGAGAATATTGCTAAGCAGTACGACAGTGTGGCTGAGGCCTTCGCTGTACAGGCTGGACGCGAAGTACGTGTAGTTGTAAAACCTGATCAAGCAAGCGACAAAGACACCAAAACGTTAGCTCACAAAATTGCGCGTGAAATTGAGGACACTCAAAGTTATCCAGGAACAGTTAAAGTAACTGTGATCAGGGAAACAAGAGTTGTAGAGGAGGCTCGTTAGAATCATGGGAATATATAATAATAGGATAAGCGAAGCAGCTGATTCCACCACATCAACCGAATCAAGAACAGCACAGATGGTGCTAAGCCACGGTACAGTCCGTGTCCTTAGCATTCACCCAGAGAATGCCCCTGCAGAAGTGCTGGCGGAAGGTTTGTATGAATGTAGTATGGAATCTTTAAGAAGAGAAAACTCAGCAGGACCAATGTTTTGGTTTACAGTAACCAGTACTGAAGATAAAGGACAACCCATAAGGGTAACCTTAAGAAACCAGAATCAGCAGAACACAGTGAGTCTAGAACCTTTTCAAGCTGAGCTTATCACTAATGATTTGCTAACAGCCTTAACCAGTTATGTACAAGGGGCAAACTAGCGCATCCCTGAGTAGTAGATAAAGTCAAGAAGCTTTCGCCCTACACTGGACTCAAAGTAGAAGCGGATAAACCTGCCGTAGTAACGTTTGAATAGCTGTTTTATTACAGGAAACTGTACAAATAGCTGTTCCATATTATCTGCAAACTCAGCTACTTTCGGCAAAGGCATTTCCACCAAATCATTGGGCTTTTGATAATGATCTGGGTCTAGGTTATGCCAGACCCCAAGTGTTTTATACTCACTTCCTTTCAAGCACACGTTAAAATCGTTGTATTTTGACTCTGTATAGGCCAAATCTAGGTCATCTTGGGAGTATTCGGCCTCTTTGCCAATGCCTTTCTTATAGCTAACCACAAAAACAGGTTTTGTGACCTCTTCGGTTATCTTTTGAATATACCCATTATTTTTAGTTCCTTCCCTGTTGGGAAGAGAGTGATTTTCAAACAAAATATAGTTTTGAATCTGCTCTACTCTATGCAAATCAGAGCCATATATTTCACGAACTTGAAACTTTGGGTCTAAACTATTTGAGCCAAAGAAAAGACCTTGTCGCTGGGCTCTTTTTGCCACAATATTCAAAAACTCCATTGTTAAGTCAACGCGAAAATCCAGATATTCTTTCACCACATCTCGCTGTTTCTCAAAATTCAAGGGAATATTCTCCCCCGTGCGCTG
>CAYUPY010000037.1:0-14237 GCA_964446595.1 uncultured Candidatus Saccharibacteria bacterium
GGACTATGATGATGTGATGAACAAACAAAGAGAGGTTTATTATGCGCGGCGTCGGCGTATCTTAAATCTAAGTGACGCCGCGCAAGATCCGAACTTATCATCAGAGCAACGGGAGCAAGCCTTAAGTGATCTTCAAGTTTACGTACACGAGCGTATGGCTGAAGAAATTGAAAAAATCGTGGCTACATATTTTGTTGCAAGTGAACCAATTGAGGAGGCAGAGACAGCAAAAGATTTCGCCGCAAGTGTTATGGATCTGGCAGTTGATCGCAGGTTAGCCAAAGCATTTGAATTAGAAGGTGCCGAGCTAGAAAAGGGCCTAATTAAGTTGGCAAAATCCAAAACGGGTGACGAGGTTGCTGAATTTTTATCCGTAGGAGTGAAAAAAGTAACTGATGAAAAACTAGAAGAATTTGGTGCTGAATTACCAAACGTCTTCAAAGCTGTGGTGCTAGAAGGAATGAACCGTTTGTGGATGGAGCACTTGGAAACAATGAATGACGTACGATCTGGAATTACTTTGCAATCTTATGCCCAGAGAGATCCGCTAATTGCTTATAAGCAGTCAGGTTTTCAAGAGTTTGATCAATTTATGGGCCGCATTGATGCCAATTTGACCCGGAGGATTCTAAAGGTAACACGGGTCAGTGAGCAGCAAATGCAACAAATGCAACTGCAACAACAAAACTTGCTTACCAACGATTCCCAGATTAGTGATATCTTATCCGGGGACCGCGAGTCTACCTTACTTGATTCCTTAGGAGAGCAAGCAGCAGGTGGGGATGCCGTAGCTCAATCTAATCTAGAGACTCTACGACAGCAGCAAGCACAAGCTAAACGTAGCAATGCCAGAAAACCAATACGCAAGGAAGAAAAGGTAGGACGTAATGATCCTTGTCCTTGTGGGTCAGGTAAAAAGTATAAGCAGTGCGGGCTTTTGAATACTGAAGAACACCGTCGCAATTTAGCAAAGTAGCTGGTAATATGGGGTATGATTAAAAAACATACCCCTATTTTAAATGCGTTTACGGCTTTTGAAGTTCTTTTAGCTATAACTATTGTGGCTATACTCGGTGCTGCCATTGTAGCAGCATATAACCCCGCAGGCAGAATTTATGATGCTCAAAAAGCGAGAGCAGTACAAGAGTTAATTGAGATCTCAGATGCAATCAAAGCCTATAATTTAGATAATGGAGATTGGCCGGCCGATAGTAGCCGAGGGACAGATCCAGGCTTAGCACCATATCTTCCAGATGGGTTTAGCTGGGCAGAAGGACCTATTCCAGGCACAGTTTGGGACTATGACAACTGGATTGGTGATTCATGTATTAATCCTGATGCAGAAGACTCTATTCAAATTTCGTTACGCAATGTGCCAAATCGCAATCCAGACGGATCAGACACTTGGGCATGGTACATACCAGTTAATCCCGACTCCCCACGAGGAGCACCTCACTGCGGTATCTTAGAAGAAGCAAATGCAGGTGAGTGTGTAGCAGGTACATGCGGGGCCGGTTTTGATATTGAAGCAGACGTGAACTAGTTAAGAGGCGGTGCGAAAGGGGTTAATTTAGAGTGTAAATAAGTGACTCAGTCACAATTAATAAAAGATACACACCAAGTAGAATTATTCCCTCAGGGCGTTTGATTTTGCGATCACTCCAAGCCACAATACTAAACAGAATTAAGGTAGTGATTAAAATAATCATACTCGGAATAAGGCTGGTATGGTTACGTAACGCACCCGAAGATAGGATGGCTAATACACCAAGGATGGCGGTGTTAATGGCCGCACTACCAATAAAATTCCCCACCGCCATCTGTTCTGTTTGACCATTTTTAGCCCTTAACGCAATGATAATTTCGGGAATATTTGTACCCAGAGCTAATACCAATAGACCAATTACGCTTTCAGGCACTTGCAACATTGAAGCTGTTGTGACAGCTACGTCTACCAACAGGGCAGAAAAGACGATTAAACCTATCAGACCAAATAGGCCGCGGATACTTAGCTTCCATAGACTGCTCACTTTCACGGTAGCTTCTTCGATGTGAGTATCTTTAGATTTGTGTTGTCCCTGCCCGTGGTGTCGGAGACCACGAATATGGAGATGGTGGTCTTGTCCCAATGCAGAGATGTATAAGGTAAATATTGCGTAGGTAGCGATAGCAGCAACGCCTTCCCAAAAACCCAATACCCCATCCGCGACAATTATTACCTGCACACCTACTACTACCATAGCCCAAATCACTTCTTTTACAGTAAATTTGCCGGAAAACGATACTTCTTTGTGTTTAAGCGTGTTAATTGCTACCACCAGAGTTAATAGAATAATGCTCGCACCTAAGAGGTTACCTACCGAAAGGCTAGGAATTTGTTCTGCAGCAGATGAAACTAACAAAGACGCTTCTGGCAGTGAAGACACAAAACTTAAAATCACAAAGCCAATAATAAACGGGCTCACTTTCACGCGCTTTGCGATCTGTACCAATACGTCCTCAATTAGATCTGCTGATTGCACTAAAAAGAAACATAATACCAGCAGTAATGAAAGGTAGGCAGCGATATCTAAAAACATGCTAAAAGTTTACAGTTCTCAGAGATTGTAGGCAAATCTTAAGACAGTGTCTAGATCTGTAATGCCTTAAGCGTGGCAGTTGTTTGATTTTCTTGTCCATCACGGTAGTAGGTAATAGTGATCTCATCACCTACTGGTAGTTTTTGAATTTCCTGCTGTAAAGATGTGCGGTTATTTAGTTCTACTCCGTTAATAGCGGTAATAATATCTCCCTCCTGTAGACCTGCCTCGTCGGCCGCACTACCCTCTACTACACCAGGTGCACCATTTGCCCCTTCTTCAATTAAGGCACCATATTCAACTGGGAAATTCTCTTCGGCAGCGATACTTGGAGAAATCTCACGATAACGCACACCTAAAATTGGACGGCGGATTTCCCCAAATTCTTCTACGGACTCAATGACTGGTAAAACTAGATTAATAGGAATGGCAAAACCAATATTCTCAGCGTCCTGTGCTACGGCTACATTCACACCAATCACGTTGCCAGCGATATCTAGTAGAGGGCCTCCTGAGTTGCCAGGGTTAATACTGGCATCAGTTTGGATAACACCAGTAAGTCTTTCGGCACCAACGCCGCCTTCACCGGAAGCAATAATATCGCGCGAAAGTCCTGAAATTATCCCTGTACTTACGGTGTTACTAAATCTACCCAATGAGTTACCGATCGCAATTACTGTCTGGCCAACTCTAATCGCATCAGAGTTGCCTAAATTAAGTGGTTCAATATCAATATCCACATTCTCAGGGTTAATACGCAATACCGCAATATCAAGAAGTGGATCACGGCCCACAACCTCTGCTTCTGTACTACTACCATCATTAAATACGACTGTGTAGGTTGCGCCTTCATCATCTACAACATGACGATTAGTAATAATTAATCCTCCTTCTGAGATAATGAATCCACTGCCTGACCCAATTTGAGTTTCTTGACTTTCATCTACACCAGTACCTAAAAATCTTCTTTCTAGCTGGGTTAATTGACGTGAGATCACAATGCTGACTACAGAATCACTAGTATTCTCGGCAACGTCCACAATTACAGAGTCTTCATTGACAATCGAAATATTAGAAGTAGTGACGGTGCGATCACCTTCCTGTCTGGTGGTAACGTTACTACCTATCCCTAAAAACCCCAATCTTCCCGATGAAACAGCTAAGCCTCCCACAACCCCGCCTGCGACAGCAGCACAGGCAGTAGTGAATAGAATGATAAAAGTAAAAGCTAATAGTGTGCGTTTTTTCATATATTTTAAAATAACGATTTAAAATTGTAGTTATACAAGAGTATACACTATTGCTGAAGTGCAGCGATTTCTGCTTGAATAGTCGCGATTTCTGCCGATTCAAGCGAAATTTGGCTGGCAGAAATCGCAGCTGCCAAATCAAGAATAGTGATATAACCCTGTGCCAATAGTGAGTCTTGGTGAGGCTTAACCGTTTGTAAGCTTGTAATAGGATATAACTTGCTCTGGAATATTTTGTCGGTAATACTTTGTCTCTCACCAACAGGTTTAGTAAGGCTAAAGACTTTAATACCTTGGCATTCTACATATTGAAGCGCATGATTTGTGAGCTTAGTATTTGTAGCGAACCAGCCGAAATCCTGGTGAGGCTCATCTATATCATGTGCCTCATGAAGGTCATCAAAACGAGCCTTTGTATACAATACATCTACTAAATCTGATCGTGTACCTTCCTTGTTATGAAATTTGCATTCCACAAAATGATACTCTCCTGGTTTGGTTGCATGCACATCAACCTCGTGTTCAACGCAACGTCCTTTCATTAGAACACCAACTTCTGTTTGGAAACCATCAAATTCAAATAGCTTACCTATAAGCTGTTCGAAATAGAATCCTGCGGGCCCGAGTGCGTAAATAGCTTCTTTTAAGAGGTAACGGGCCCGCATCAGCGTCCCCAAGTCAATTCCCGCTACACGTGGGATAATATCGGCAACCTTTGCCCGTAAAGCCACTGTGGAGTCCGGTCTTTCTACCTTTCTCACTATTTGACCAGCTTGGCTATCATCTAGGCCGATCTTTAGAAGGTAATGGTATAGTTTTTGTTCCGAAAATTCTTCAAGTTCACCAGAGATTTTAATTATTTGTGACATCGCAATAGAATAGCGTATTTCTGCTAAAATTAGGGGATGAATTATCCAAATATAACCCTTAGAATTAAGAATTACGTACCTTCAATTGAATTATGGAACTCAGAGAATGAGTCTAGAACTGTAATCAAAGGAAAGAAAGGTATAGATACTCTGATTTTAGAATTTTGCGAACTTGTAGATTTCCCTACACAAGGCAATAACATAGATGAACTAATGCATTTAGCCCGATCGGGGGATGAAAATATGCTTAAGTTTGCGAGTATTGATTTTTCCAAACAAGAGTTGGACTTTTCTGATCTACTACAAGAAACCGTAGCCGCATACGAAAGGTACTCTTTACCAGTAAGTAAAGATTCGCTTAAAGAAAGTAATGATCCAACTGCGCTAGCGCGGGAATTACGCAACAATTGGAAAGAAGATGCTTTGGCCAGCCTGATAGAAGAAATATACAACACAATGATTGCTCGCACCTTTTACTTGGCTAGCGAGACCTCAATCTCTACTATCGTTCTCGCCGATGATCGCCAAGACTCCCGGCTACGCGAAAAAATGTCTAAGGAGTTGGCTACAGTCGAAGAGGTAGAATTCCTGGTGGAATAACGCAATACTTTTCTTACATAAATCTTTCATTCTTGCTATGATCGCGATATGCGCGAGCAGCAAGTTGGTTTTAGCTATACCCGTTTTGTTGATAGCATCTGGAACTCTGGCCAAACTAGGCAAGCACTAGAGGAAGTACAGCGAGTTCATTTGCAATTAATGGGAATTGGATCAGCAGCCGGAGCTGTGGACATAACCCAAGATAGCTTAGGTATTGAGTACAAACGCAGACATGAGTTTTTGCACATATTATTCCACGCATTTTTACTCGAAAAGCAACTAACTCACAACTACAAACTGGCTTATCAAAAATGGTCTATAGCATTGAGTATAATTGCTCAAAGTACAGATTTCGCCGAATCAATTCAAAGGGCACTTGATATAGTTATATATAAAGGACTAAATATCTATACCCTTAGTGACCCTAGAATAAAATCAGACAAACATGCATGCTTGCTTATTGACTTGCTGCCAGAAAATCTAGATCTCACTCAGAAAATAGAAGTTTTGGTACAAAATAGCCGCTGGAGGGATTATCTGATTCAAGCCATTGGGCGTACGCAGTATCTACATCAATTATTAGGGCAAGGTAGGATGTCGGTGAGCGATTATAGTTTCCTTAGCTGTAGACACCACCAGTTTAGGGAAATGTTGCAATGTGTCGCTCAGGTAGAACGGGAGATTAAAGGGTTAAATTATGAAACACGCGAGCAGCTGTACTTATACTTTGCTACCGAGATACTTAATTTGATTATCGATTTTGTAGATTACCTAGCAGTTATCCCCCACGACTATCAAAATGATGATGACTTTATTAAAAAAATTAAAGATGCGGGACAGATTATTCAATTAGGGGTAGCTCGCGAGTTCGGGAGTGAAGGTTAATGTGCTAAAATAAATTATGCCAGCATCCCCATCAACTCCACCTTCAACGCAAGATGATGTCTTAATGAGAATAGATAAGCAAACAGCGGAGGTGATTAAGTCACTCAGTAAAGAATTAAACTTTAGTACTCGGGAAGTAACCCGGTGGTTAGCCTGGATAGGCCGTAAAGCAGTTGGGCGCGACGTCACAATTGAAGATAAGGATAAAAAGACACAAATCAGAATGTCACTAACTGAGTATAAAAAACTTTCTAACACAGACTTAACATAAGAATAGAAAGCACAGGACTACATGGCTCAAGCCCCGAATAGCAATACAGATTCAAATCCAAAGCAAAACCCTAGGCAGGCAAAGGTTTTTAAGGTAAACAGCGAAGATCTAGATATTTTGGATGATGATAGTCAGTACCCTGAAGATTACCCAGATTACTTTCCAAGTGGGATTGTAGAATATCTCGCTAAAAAAGATGAAACTAATATTTTAAGCAAACGTGAAGATACTCGAGGCCGCCTCGCACTAGTGTATACCGTCGCTACATTTGGTATCTTTGTGCTCGGCTTTATTGCCGCCATCATAGATGCGGCAGTAACAGGTAACTCGGTGGTGGAAAATTTAATGCAACTACTTCCATTAATCTCCGGTATATTCTTAGGCACGCTAGGGTTTGTGCTTGGTTACTACTTCCGCCGCGCGGAGGCAGAAGAGAACGAAAGGCAGAACTAAATTTGAACCTACTTAAAAGTAGTTGCAGTAGTTATTTGATATAAAGTTTTTCCACTTAAAGAAGCAGAAAACACGGAAGTATTCTCAAAGTTATTTTGACTAAACTTGAACTTAACGTCTTTTGGATGCCCATTGCACGATATTGTAGATGTCCATTCACTCATTGAATTATCTGCAAATAGTGCTTCACGATACTCGCTTGAGTAGGAGATCGGTCCGCTATCCTCCTCTAACACCTCTTGAGCCTTTCCATGAGGTTGAAAATGGAGCTTACTATTTTGATAGTAATAATAAAAAACTGGGTCATTGCCTTCTTTAACTATAATTTGGTAGGTGTAAGGGTCATCTCGCTCTGGTATATAGTTTTCAGTAACGTTAATCTCAGAAATGAAGTCTTCAAAGAAAAGAGCTTCTGGACACAAGACCTCGTCTTCTTGGGAAATTTTAATAGTTGTCTCCGCACTATAAGCCTTTTGATTATTTTCGCTAAATGGAATGGTGTGAAGCTTTAATTGTTGATGCATGTTTGGTTGTGGTGTATTTGCTTCTGCATTCATGGACAAAAATTCTTTAGTACGAATTACTGGTAGGACGTTAGCATGTGCCACACTCGCCTCTATAGGTGAGAAAACCGTAGAATTGGTAATCTCTTGGAAAATAAATGAAGCTGGGATGCCAACCAACCCAAAAATCAATAAAGCAATGATAGTAAATAAAAAGCGATTATTACCAAGTACAGAAATCCAAAATGAGCTAAAGTCTTTTTGATCAGTAGCTGCTTTTAGAAAATCAGACTCCAACCGCGTTAGGAATTCTTTGGTTGGCTCTGGTTCATCAATCATTAGCAACTTTCGCATGGTATTGTTCGGTTTATTCATCTTATTAGTAGTTATTCGGTATACAGTTTCGGGTGATTTTCTAACATTTTTCTTAAGTTTTTAATACCTCTATTTTGTGTGGTTTTTACGTAGCTTAAGTTTTTGCCTAAACTCTCTGCAATACGGAGCGGTTTCATTTTCTGAATTAAACGCATTTCTAGCACAATCCGCTGCTTTTTGGGAAGCCTATCCACAAAATGCTTTACGAATTCTAAAAATGAGTCATCATGGGAGTGTGCGTCAGTAAAATCCTCAGTGTAAAACATGAAATCTAGCTCTTCAACATCTACGTTTACCTCTTGGTATTTTTCCCGCAGGTAACTAACAAAAACTATTTTTGCAATCCCATACAAATATGACTTTAAGTCTTTAATTTCTGTACCTTTACGTATCTGCTCTGCTAGTTTTAAGAAACTTTCGCTAGTCAAATCTTCTGCAACCGTTTTCTTAGCCGTTTTATGATAGAAAAACCGATATAAACTTTTAACGTTTTCACGATAAATGTTTTTTAGTTCTTTTTTAGAATTTTTCAGCATCAAAGTGTATACCAAAGTACTACTGTAATAATAGCGTGAGCTTAATTAATTTACATCTTATTTAAAGTTTTGTATGGAAAATACAAATAAATCCACTATAGCAATTGTAGGCGTAGTGGTAGTGGCACTATTAGTTGCCGTTGTCGGTATTTTAATCACTCAAAATAACCAGCCAGCAGAGGAAGAAACTAATCCTCGAGTAGTAAGTCGCTCCTCTATTTCGCTAGAAGCGGAAAATAATATTGTAGAGACAGCACAAGCTACGGAGAATCTTTCTACTTTGGTTGCAGCAGTACAAGCTGCTGAACTAGTTGATGCACTCAGCGATGAAACTGCGCAATTTACGGTTTTTGCACCAAGAAACGCTGCCTTCGCTGATATTCAAAGTACAGTAGATACTCTACTGGAGCCGGAAAATCAGAGCGATCTCCAAAATGTATTGCAGTACCACGTAGTACAAGGGGCTGCCCTGTCTAGTGATTTAAACGATGAAGAGGTAATGATGGCGCTGAATGGAGATGAGCTCAAGATCAGAATTGTTGATGGTGAAGTTCATGTAAATAACGCAAAAGTAGTGACTGCTGATGTGGAAACCAGCAATGGTGTAGTTCACATAATTGATCAAGTGCTTGTGCCAGGTACTTTTGGAACTGTAGTTGATGCAGCAGCAGCTGACAGTCGCTTAGATACTCTGGTGACCGCGGTACAGGCCGCTGAGCTTACAGAAGCCTTAAACAATCCTGATGCTTCTTACACAGTTTTTGCACCACGTAATGCTGCATTTGCTGAGATTCAGGATACTGTAGACACTTTATTGCAACCAAATAATATTTCTGATTTGCAAAACGTGCTGCAATACCATGTAGTTCCAGCAGAAGCATTTTCAGCAGAACTAACTGATGGGCAGCAAATCGAAACGTTAAATGGAGAGATGCTTACTGTAGACATAAATAACCAAGGAGTGTTTATTGTGGCAGCAAATAGTCGTGCACGCGTATTAGAGGCAGATATTAAAACCTCTAATGGTGTTGTACATGTAATTGATACCGTACTCCTACCTTAAGGCTAGTTTGGTAATAAAGTAAATAATGAAGTATCCAGCGGCGCGAAGCGCCGCTGGATCGTGGTTAGCAGTTTATTTCTTTCTTAGCACGATAACTTGATAAGGAGCCACGGTGCCCAACCTTATCCCCTCCTGATAAAACTCGAACAGGGTTACTTTTTCTGAATTATGTATTTGAGGTAGATAAGTACGGCCATCACCACCAAAGTAAAGTTCATCCGAGTTTAACAATGTTTCATACTCTCCAGAGGATTGTACTGGTATCACATAATCAAACAACATATGGCTAGCTAGATTAATATAAATTACTAGCTGGTTTTTAGGGTTTTCGTGATTATCTGCCCGGAAAATCACTAGGCTCTTAGTCGCATCGTCTACGTTGGCGTAAAGTCGTTTATCTGTATGCAGAGGCCTGAGTGCGGGGTTTTCCATAATCTCATTAATTTTTTGCTTGTAGGCTAACATAGCACGGCTGACCGGAATCATATCCAGATACCAATGAATTGTGGAGTCGTGTTCAAAAGTACCAGTTTGTAGCAAATGAGATTGTAACATGTCTAAAGTTCGACCTTCGCAGCCAAAACTAATTATTGCCTCCATTACTTTAATTTTGCCGATCGCATGATGATGCAATTCCGGTTTTTTTAGGATCAGGGCATCGTATGCATAGGATCCGGTGGCGCGGCCGTGCATCAGCCCGGCCGCAGCATCATGGTTATGAAAGTCCGCCACAGTAGAATTTGACTGCCCCCACTCCTTTTCTTCCATGATATCCCTAATACGCCATGGAGATATCTCATCGGCTGCTTTAGGCATATAATCCTTATGGAAATAGTGGGTGAGGCGTGACGAAGTATATGCCGTCGCGCCGATCGCCTTCCGGTGCGCTTTTAAAGGCAATGTAAGGTATTTTGCCTCTCCATCTTTAAAAAAGTGTGATTCTAAATGAATGTAAGCATGTGGATTATACTCGTAAATAGCAGCGTTAAGCTCTCTAAGCAGTTCGCGACCGCCAGTACGGGAATCTCCATCGCCATTTTCACCATGACGCATAATGCCATCCACGTTATCAATACGGAAACCATCAATACCATAGTTTTTCATCATTTTAAGCGCAGCCTCAATAATGAAGCGGCGCACCATTCTATTCCCATAATTGTAGCGCCGCGTTCCCCAACTAGTTTCCTCCCCAAACCAAATTTCCTCCTCGTAATCACCTTTCCAATGATGTAAGCCAACTTCATCTTGCGTGTGTCCAAAAATCGTAAAATCTCGAAAAGGTACATGGGAAATTACAAAGTCAGCTATTACAGCGATCCCAGCCTTGTGAAAAGCTGCCACCATCTGCTTCAACTCGTCAGGATTACCAAATTTATGTTCAATCGCATGTAAAAATGGAATCAAATACCTAAAACTCCACTTATCCCCGGTGATAGCCTGGTTTAAGGGTAGAAATTGAATTGCATTAAAACCTAGTTCTTTTATGCGCTCAATAACACCTGACTCAGCAATAAATTTATAGGTCTCATTTAAGGGGATGTCCTTACCTAGCCGACCCTGCGGGTCGGCGTAATGGCAAACCAACCCAAAGATATCACTCTGTAAAATTTTCACACTCCGGTTAACTAGATCTAACTGCTGCAATTTATTGTCAGCCAAATCAGGATCATCAAAATCCCAAAAGATTGACATGCCGCTCTCTCCAAAAAAACTAGCGGCAGGGTCACATAACATCTGGCCATTCACTATAAAAGCGTAGGGCTGCTGATGCTCAATCTCTGATTCCACAGCAAAAAACCCATTCTGCTGATTACGCATCGCGATTGGGTCCCTGCTACCAATTTTTAATTTAATATCACTGTCTCTTCTGTTAATATACACCTGAAATTTTGCCCGGGTGGCTTTACCGCTGTTGTTTCTAGCGGTAACAATTGGACCAAATGTTGGTTTAAAGTCAGTCAGTTTATTTTTTGGCTGTTGTTGATTTACACAGACTTCCCATTGATACTTAGGCATGGCTCATGTTAAATGAATTAATTGAATAAATAAAGGGAAAGTGTTACATTAAATTGATTAATCTACGCTGATGATTGTAGATATTGTGGGTGGCGCGCCCAAAGACTCGGATAATGATGACGCGCCACCAAAATCTGAATGGGAGAGGTTCCTTCAACAGTTAAAAGATTTAGGCGAAGAAGGAGCCATTGAACTCGCCGAACAATGGTGGGGAAAACTAGAAGTCCTAGAAAATGAGTCAGACTTCTTTAATAAAATTGAGGAAGCCAGAAGCCGTGGCGTGGCCGCTATGCGCCATTACAAAGTCAAAGAAGGCAATGAATACAAAGTAATGTCCTTCTATATCCAGGATCGCTTTAATTCAGAGGACACAACTAATCGCATCCAGAGCGAAATGTTTTCCTTTTTAGTTTTATATTGGCTAGCCAAGCCAGATGAAGTAACTGGCTGGGAAAGTATTTCTGAACTACCACTATTTGCTCCAACAGCCCAGATGGTAAAGGACTTTTACGCAATAGTTGAACTCATGCGCAGTACTGGTAGATACAAAGCCGTCGTAATTCCTCACTTCCTAAGCTCCATGCCCGAAAATAATTATCGTGATTTTGCAGATAAATCTTTGCGTAACAGCGTAAAAGATATTGTAAACAAGGCATTTACTGATTTCGTTTCACTTACAGGCCCTGTAATTAACTTGGTAGCAAACCGGCGACGCAAAAAGGGACAGCCTCGGATACATATTCAGCTAGAAGACACCTTAGAAAACGCTATTGCATACCTAAAGAGTTCTGAATGGAGGGAAGCAAGTAGTAAATATGAGCAAGATTTAGAATTTTCAGGCCTGATTGATCTAATTGTCCCTACACCACATCGTGGCATTGATGTAATCCGCGAGTACAAATCTAAATAGGTTTGAATCTATTCCACAACCTTAAAAAACGGTTCTCCAACAAAGGATCCTTCCATGGCAATCCTAGCTTGTATCGCTTAGCGTCATAGGCAATTAAAGGACGCAAGAAAGCTGGGCGCTCTAGCTTGTAAATCTCACAATAATCTATGTGCTCGCTAGGATGCTGCGTAATATAGTCATCAATAATATTATTCACCGCTCTGCGAGCAGCCTCGTTAGCCGCCTCCATGCTAGCTAATTCTGTGTTGGTTTTCACATAATCGGAAGCCAGGAACATGTTTGAAATTTCAGTTTTAACGCTAGGGCGTAAATTCCAGGTATTTGGCTTGTTAATCAGTAGCGGTTCGTCATTCGAATTCTGATAATGGGTGGTGATTGTCTCGTCTTGATGAATGTCGGTGTCTATAAACCAGTTTTCCACCATATCGTCACGAAGATGTTCAACCTTATCGTCGTTTAACCAAACCTTAAGTTGATGCCATACCTCTTCTTTAATCTCTTCAGGATTACACTCCTTGGCTGGTTTTTTGTGTAACAGCCCTGGCGTGTCCCAATCAGAAATGTCGATCGAGAAAATCCCTTTCACCTTGCCATTTCCGTATTTAGAAAAGTCAAAATTGTCCCAAAAACGATGCTGTTCAATGCTAGTTAACGCCCAAGGAGTACCAACATAAAAAGTGTGTCCGGAAACCACATCAATATCCACATTCAGGTAATACTGAATCCCATTCATCCAAGCCACATCTTTACTTAAATTGCGAATCCCCTTCAACGAAGGCGCTGCGTGGATAATTTCATCGGTCAAAAAGCGATCAATTACCTCTACGGGCAAGGCGAAAATGTAATAATCAGCCTCTACCTGCTCGCCAGAAGTTAAAGTGACTCCGGTGACCGCATTCTTTTTAACATCAAAATGGATGCGGTCCACACTCTTCCCCATATTCAGCTCTACACCCAATTCCTGCAAATACTCCCGCCACGGCGTAAGCCAGGCTTCGTTGGTTGGGCCGTTTAGTAGCCTGTCTGTTGATAAACCCGGGGTTAATATTCCAAAAATTAACTGAGAATTAACTCTTGCCCAAGTTCTAGTACTCATAAATTTAGGACTAGCTGCAACCAATACCCTAGCTTGATCAGCAAAAACTTCTTGATATCGCTCACTGAATTTATCTGCTTCAATAAAATCCCAAGTGCTAACTTTTTCGTATTCATTGTCTATACGTTCATCACAGCTGGTAAAAGTTTGCCAAAGCTTAGCTACGTAAGCATCTAATTCCTTCTGCGTTATTCCCATTTGCTCAGCGCTAAAGCTAGTGATAGCCAAGCGCAGCTCATTTAATGAATTTGGAAATTTGGTGATATTATAAATATCAGGATATTCTCTTTGGGCGAATAGTGTTCTAGTAGTATCAACCAAATTCCCCGCCACCCCATTGGCATTATCGCCAAAAGGGATGCGCGCCATTGTATCCACAATGTGCCGATAAAACCGCGGAAAGAACCGAAAACCATGCTCTCCTGGCAAATCCTCCCTACCATCCACACCCGAACCTAGCACCGGCATACTCCGCGACTTACCACCCACCAGCTCCGCCTGCTTCTCATATACCTTAACCTTAAACCCACGCTCAGCCAGCTCATGCGCTGCACTCAAACCAGCTGTCCCACCGCCTAGGATGGCCACAGTGGCATCTAGTTTATTTTCTATTTCTTTCATCAGCACAGTATATATTAAAATCACCACTTTAGCAGGAATAACCCATCTATTCGTTGTCCTATAGTATAGGCGCCTACAGCAATCCATGATATAATGAATCTATGAAAGAACAAATAAATGGACTACAAAATTTACGTCCAAGGCATATAACAACCATTGAGACTGTCCGGAATTTTTTGAAATGAGGAGAAAAGGCAGGTACAGTAGTGT
>CAYUPY010000038.1:0-14068 GCA_964446595.1 uncultured Candidatus Saccharibacteria bacterium
GGAAGAGGATTCCGACCAGGAGGTGTTGGGATCGGTCACACCGGAATTGACTTGTTAAAAGCAGGCGGCTGTCCTATTAGGGCTATAGGAAACGGGGTGGTTACTTTCGCAGGTTGGCAAAGCGGCTCAGGATTTGCCGTTACAATTAATCATGGAAATGGAGTTGAATCTTTGTACTACCATGGTGACGGTAACATTTGGGTTTCCCCAGGGCAATCAGTTAGTCGTGGTCAGCCGATTATGTACATGGGTTGTACTGGTCTTTGTTTTGGTACTCACTTACACTTAACTCTGAGACTAAACGGAGGGCTGATTGACCCAGCACCTTACGTACCATATAGGAGATAATCTTAGTTTCTAGAATCCTTGTTTAATATGACCACAAGTAAGCCAACTTTTTCGCGCAACAATCGTTACAAAAAACTAAGTGAATTTGCAACTCACACTAAAAGTGAGCTTGTAAAAAGGATGTTTTGGGGTAGAGGATCATGGTATAAGAATTCTTTTCATATCGTTGTAATTACGATAACAGGTGTATTGCTATTAACCGGCTTGTTTTCAACCAGATATCAGGTAAGCGGTCAGGCTAGCACCCTAGATTTAGCATACGGAGCATATGGAAATAGTGATTTATTAGCCCAAGGCGGTAGTTTGGCCACAGTAGTAGCTGTCGATGCAGCAACTAATTATACAGTGTTCAACCATGTTGTACGTGAGGGTGAAACTTTAGCAAAAATTGCTAAGCAATATGGAGTACAGCAGGATACAATACTGTGGGCAAATAGTTCTGAAATAAGCCCTTTTAACCCCGAAGTTAGATCTGGAATGAGAATTAAAATTCCAGAGATTGATGGTGTGCTTCATCAAGTCAGATCAGGAGATACTGTTGATAGTATTGCGTCAGCTACGAACGGAAATAGATTCGATATCATTGAATTAAATCAGCTCGTACCACCAAACTATAAACTAGATGTGGGACAAAGAATTTTTGTGCCGCAGGGATCTTTGCCACCAGAGCCGCTCCCGGGTCTATACAGAGACTATTTTGATAACCCCCTGTCTCACCCAGCGTGTACTGGTTATCGTTTCCAAAGAGGATTAACTAGTTACCATAGCGGTATTGACCTTTCAAAAATGGGTGGCTGTCCTATTCGTTCGATTGCAGCAGGGCAGGTTGTATTTGCAGGGTGGTCTGATGGTCTGTCAGGGTATACAGTAATTGTAGAGCATGGTGACGCTGAAGCTGGAAATAGTATTCGTTCTTACTATCTTCATGGTAGCGGAGAAATATGGGTAAGGTCTGGTGAATATGTAAAGAAAGGCCAAAACCTTATGTATATGGGCAGTACTGGTTATAGCACTGGTACACACCTTCACTTAAGTATTAGACGTAACAATGCGTTGGTGGATCCGGCAGTATACGTTCCCTACTAAAATAAATCTTTGACTTGCAATCAAAATAACTCTAAACTGATAGCATGTCAGAAAATGCAACTGCTACGCCGCTGCAAAGTGGCCAACCAAATACTAATAACACAAACCAATCTCAGCCACAGCCAGCACCTATTTCTGGTGCACCAGTAGCTGCAGCAGCTGTTAATCCAGTGCAGGCTCCCGTAATAGTAAGTGAAGGCACTACTCAGGACTATACTGCATCTACCCAGGATTATGGTGTTAATACACCTGATCCTGCAATGGGAATGCCTACGGCACAATCAGCGCAGCCGACAGCTCCAGTTGAAAATTACTCTGTCCCTGAGTCACCCAGTTTACAAGTTAATGGAGATCCGTCCGTGGCCGATCCATATGGAAGCCCTTTTGGAGGTAATCAAGAAGTTAATAACACTGATGATGCTTTAAGTGGACAAGTTGCTGAAAATAATCAGGTGGAAGATAATTTGGGTCAGCAGCAAGGTGCTGGCGGAGTTCAGATTTTAAATGACGTTTCAGGAGAAGTAGATACTCAAAGTATCGGACTGGCTCAGACGAATAATGCGTCACAAATGAGTAACAATCTGCCTCCAGAAGCAGAGGATGTGCAGTTAGAAGGTAGTGATATGCAAGTACAGGGTTCTCCTGCAATGGTACAACCAGAACAACAAGCAGCACAACAAGAACCTATGGTGATGAACGAAGCTCCGGCTAGCCAACAAGTTCAGCAAGTCCAAGGCTACGATTCTCAGCCTGCAGGTATGCAACAAGAGATAGCTAGTCAAACATTACCTGCTACAGCTCAAGCTACAATGGCTACACCTGTCAACCAGGTGCCAGCACAAGAACCAGTGGCAACTAGTAGCTTAGAACAAATTCCCTCCAGCAATATGTATCCTGGGCAGGCACCATTGCCACCAATAGATCCATCCCAGACTAGTGAACAAACTATGTCAACAGCTGCGGGACAACTTAATAGTAACGGCTTACCTCAGCAACAACCTAGTTCCAACAGTGAAGTAAAGTCTGAAGCTAAGAAAGTAGAATCGAAGGCTGTAAATCCACCTAGCAACAAACTGCTCTACATTATAATATTTATCCTGCTAGTGATTGTAATTGTTCTAACCGCTGTGGTTTTAACATCGCTGACTTAATTAAAAGTTTGCTATAATCACTGGAATTAGGGGTCGTAGCTTAATTGGTAGAGCGCTACTATGGCATAGTAGAGGTTGTCGGTTCGAGTCCGATCGACTCCATTTTACTTCCGAGATTTAAGATCAATGTCTCTTTCATTTACACTAGCATCAAACGATAAAAAGCAGGAATGGGATGATTTTGTTGACCAATGTGAGCTAGGAGATATACTTCAGTATTGGGAATGGGGGGAAGTTAAACGTGAAGAGGGTTGGGATCCTCTGAGGGTACAAGTCTTAGAAGAGG
Organism: uncultured Candidatus Saccharibacteria bacterium; assembly: GCA_964446595.1. Taxonomy (GTDB): domain Bacteria; phylum Patescibacteriota; class Dojkabacteria; order J137; family JAEUSD01; genus CAYUPY01. The sequence goes on from CAYUPY010000038.1 coordinate 2,872, forward strand.
GCCAGGTATTACTTCAAGCGCAGATTTTGGTAAAGCAGGCAGGGTTTCTGGGGACATATGCCTATATTCCTCATGGGCCATTAGCCAAAAGTAACGAAATCCTAAAAGCCATCCTTCCATTTTTTACGAAAAAGATCAAAGATTTAGCAGTCCAGGAAGGTTGGTTTGTTATTGAGGTAGAGCCCAAAATAGGAATTGAGAAATTGGAAGCGGGAGAGAAGTTATGGCCAAACTTAGAGGTATTCACGAATAAAGAGCTATTTAAATCCTTTCGTGAAAATGGTTTTGTTGCTACAGGTAGGAATATGCAGCCAAAGTATAAGTTGTTCTATGATTTGAGTTTGGGTGAGGATGAGCTGTTGCAGTCTATGAAAAAGAATACACGATACAATGTGCGCTTAGCAGAACGAAAGGGTGTAAAAGTACATACTTATCTGCCAGATCATCCGCAGCTAGCCGAGAAGTTAGAAGATTTCTATAAGGCACTTGAGGCTGTACAGGATAGAGCACAAGGCTATCCAATAAGACCTTTTTCTAGCTTTAAGAGGTTATTCGAAGAATTTAACGGAAAGAATAACTTAGTCCTTTTTGAAGTAACCTATAAAGAAGATACTGTAGCCTATAATATATCAGAGTTTACTGGCAAGTGGTCCTCCTCGTTTTATGCCGGCTCATACCGAATCCACAATAAGGTAAAAGCACCGTATTTATTACGTTGGTCGGCAGTAATGGAGGCTAAAAGCAGAGGAATACCCATATATGATTTCTGGGGCATAATCCCGGACAGTGATTTGCATAAAGGTTACAGTGATAACAAACTTAGTTTTGGAGGGCAAAGGATTGATTACTATGGTCTTTTGGCATATCCAATTAACTTACCGAAATACTGGATTTGGCATTTCGTGCTTCCCTTGCGTCAAAGAATGTATGCTTTGATGAGAAACATAAAAAGATGAAGGCAATATTTATAGGAGCTGCTCCAAATATTGAGAGAGATGATGTCACCTTGGCTTTGAACCTGCTTGTTCAACCTTGGAATTGGCATAAAAGTTCAGATGTGAGAGAGTTTGAGGAAGCTCTCAAGCCCTATTTTTTTTCCAATGCATATGTATTTGCTTTTGATAGTGCTAGATCTGCGTTATTTGTTTTGCTGAAGAGCCTAAACCTTAAACCTGAAGATGAAGTTATTCTACCAGCATTCTTATGCTATGTAGTAGCAAATGCAGTTATAGCAGCAGGTGCTAAGCCTGTATATGCCGATGTAGGAAGAGACTATAATTTGAGCCTTGATTCAGTATCCCAGCTTGTAACAGAGAAGACGAAAGTCATTATAGTGCCTCATATGTTTGGAGAATTAGTCGATATCAAAGCGTTGAAGAAGCTTATTGCTAGTGACGTTTTTATTATTGAAGATGCTGCACATTCTTTCGGGCAAAAACCAAGTGAAGAAGCCGACGCAATAATTGTGTCCTTTGGGATGGACAAGGTGATCTCGTCAACTCGTGGCGGAGCGGTTGCTGTTAAAGATGGTAGATTGGCTGCGGATATATCGCATTTGCAAAAATCCTCAAAGGAGCTTGGCAAGGTAACGCTTTTCAGGCTTATTTTTAGTCCAATTTTCTGGACACTGGCCACTAAGGTATATTATTGGGGTGTTGGGCGCATAACTTTGGGTAGAATATTACTTTATTTTGCAACGAAAATAAGGTTGTTGGGCAGTATTGCAGTATACTTAGGGGAGGATGAGGCCAAATGGCCAGCAGAATTACCTGCCAGAATGAGTGGTGTTGTTGCAAGACTAGGATTACACCAATTAAAAAAACTCCAGAAACTGCAAATGCATAGAGCAGGGCTAGTTAAACTGTATAGTAATGGCAAAGATGATAAGCCAATGTTGCGCTATCCATTGCAAGTGCAGGGTATAGAACGCGAGGCTTTGCTGCAAGAAGCTAAAAATCAAGGTATTATTTTAGGTAGATGGTATGACTCAATCCTATTTACCGAAACTGCTACTTTGGGGAGATATGGATATGAACTGGGAAGTGCTCCGGTAGCTGAAGAGCTAGCAGAGAGGGTGATAAATCTGCCAACCGGCGTTAACGTACCGAAAGATGATGCTGAAAAAATTAAGGAATTGGTGAATAAATATGTGGGAGATTAAAGAAGTACAAGATAAAGATTTATATACAGAGATTTGGACTGAGAACGGGTTAAGCTTTCTACAGTCATGGTACTGGGGGGAGGTAAAGAGACCGAATTGGGTACCAATTAGATTTTTGGCTGAACAAAAAGAAGGGACTAAAGTACTTAGTAGGCAAGTTTTTACAGTTCTAGTTCGTAAAGTACTTAGTGTTATTAAGTTGGGTTATGCACCTAGATTGGTTATGGGGTCGCAAGAGATACTGGCCCTTTTAGTAAGTCATCTAAAGGCCAAGCAGTTGGTGGATACGCTAGTTTTAGAGTTTGATGATAACGCAAATGATATATTTCCACAGGCAGTTCAGCTGCCAAATTACTCCACTAATATCCAGCCGGACTATACAAACATTATCTACCTAAATAAGACTGAAGAGGAAATTTGGGGTGCACTAACCGGCAATTGCCGTAGAAGTATAAAAAAAGCACGTAAGTTAGGTGTAAAGTCAGAAATCATTTACCCAGATGACCCCACTGCGCTAGATAAGTTTTATTCTGTAATGAAGGCAATTTTTGCTCGAACTGATTATGTTATGCATGGTAAAGGTTATTTTGAAAAAGTGTGGGAGTATATGGGTAAACAAGCGCACAGAGCAGTAATAATCATTGTTAAAAAGGAAGAGAAAACTATAGGTGCTTATTTGCTGACTTATGATGGCAAGTATGCAAATGAATTATATGGTGGCGTTATCGACGAAGGGAAGCCTTTAGAAGCCGGTTACCTGTTAGTTTGGGAGTCAATTTTATGGGCAAAAAGTAAGGGTCTTTTAGGTTATGATATATGGGGAGTGGCAAGCTATGATGAAGAAGGTAATTTTTTACCGCAGCATCCTTTATATAATATCTCGCGTTTTAAAGCCCGGTTTGGAGGACGGAATATTAAGTTTATGCCAACTAAATATTTCGCCATAAACCCTTTGAAAACCCAAGTATTACTTTTAGGTCAAAAATTACAATCGCAAATTATTCAGCTCCGCAAAATTATTTCTTAATTCAAAACGATGTCTGTTAAAAAGGCAATTATTACGGCAGCGGGTTTTGGTTCTAGATTCTTACCTTTTACAAAAAGTGTGCCAAAGGAGATGTTGCCTTTGGTAGATAAACCAATAATTCATCATTTGGTGGAGGAGTGTGCCGAAGCTGGTATTGAAGAAGTAATTATTGTGGCTAGCTCGGCAGAAGTAGCCAAGTTTGATGACTATTTCTTAGGAAGAGCTACTCATATTAGGTCTTTAATGATCAGACAAAATAAACTTGATCGATGGGAGAAAGTAGAAAGAGTTTTTAAGTTGCCGCATGTAACTGTTATTCCGCAAGATGAAAGATTAGCTTATGGGAACGGAAGTCCTGTCTTAAGTGCGAAAGATTTACTAGTTAATGATGAAGCGTTTGTTGTGATATTCGGTGACGATCTAGTGCTATCTAAGGAAAGTGCAACAAAGCAGCTGGTAGGTGAATATGAAAAAGAAAAACCAGATGCTGTAATTGGCGTTCAGCAAGTAGATAAGGAAAGTGTATCTAAATTCGGCATTGTAGAGTTAAAGAAGGGGACGAAAAGTGTGGTAAAGCGCTTGATAGAAAAGCCAGACCCTGAGACAGCATCATCCCGATTGGCGCAGTATGGTCGGTTTATTTTTACTAATAGGATTTTTGATTATCTACACCCAGATGGTACAGGTAAGGATGGTGAGCTATGGATAGGAGACGCCACGGATCAGTTGGCTAGAAACGGGCGAGTTCTGTGCAAACAGGTTGAGGGAGAGTGGATGACAACTGGTGACCCGCTATCTTATACCAAAGCTTTCTTAAAATTTGCTATGGCCGACCAGAAAATTGGTGAAGAAATACAAGCATTCGTAGAAAACATATAATTTTTGCTCAGCTAAAAAAGAGGCTGGTGGATGTATCATTATTTACATCCACCAGCGTTTAAAGAATCTGATTTGAGGTATGGTAACCGGTTTAAGTTCATGCCTCAAATCACATGATTGTTTTTCACTCAGGTATTCTGAGATGATTTTGCCCCGTCACCAGACTGAATTCCATTGACGTATACATTGGCCTAGAAGGTTCTTACGCCTTCTACAAGTTTTAACAGGGCCATCTTGTTAAAAACTCAACTAATTATAGCATTGTAATAGATAATTGTCATGGCGATGAATATACCTAGCATGTATAATCTCCTATGCAGAAAAATAGAAACTTGGTCGCAATTTGTGGCATGGCAGGTTCAGGAAAAACTGAAACTAAGGATTTTTTCGTAGAGAATGGTTTTACTTCTATAAAATTCGGTGTGACCGAGTTTGTAATTGAGAAATATGGCAACACAACGGAAGAACTAGAGAGGATGGAGCGTAACTCCTTGCGAGAAAAGCAGGGTATGGCAGCTTTTGCCAAACTAGCCCTTCCCAAAATTAAATCCCTACTCCAAGATGGGCAGCGTGTAGTGATTGAGAATATGTATAGTTGGTCTGAGTATAAGTTGCTAAAAGCAGAGTTTCCTCAGGACTTTGTCTCAGTGGCATTACTGGCAAGCCCCACACTTCGCTATGACCGCTTGGTAGAAAGGGTTAAGATTGATGGACGTACTAGTTATTTAGATAAAGAGATGTCCAAGCTTCGGGACTACTCGGAGATAGAAGAAATAGAAAAAGGTGGACCGATTGCTATGTCAGACTACTATGTTATCAACGAAGGTAGTCTAGAAAACCTTCATGAGCAGCTGCAAAGCATCCTTGGACTTCTTTAATGTATTCGTAACTAAAAGGTAACGGCTATCCAGGGGGTGCTAAGTCATACCCGCATGCTAGTTTATCCTTTTTGTGGTATGCTCAGACAATAATTTTATAAGTGGCACAAGTATGTTATCTAAAGAAAACAAAGTATTAGGGTTTATCCTCTCAGCACTATTTTTAATAGTAATGATCGTTGTAGGTATTGGTCTTGCAGTGATAGTGGGGCGAAATATACCGCACGAATTTACCGCAGAAGAGTTAGATGCGAGTTACCTAGTATCAAAGTCAAGCTATGGTGAAAGTTATAAGATTGTAAATGGATATGTTGAGCAGAATCCTGAGCAAATTGATGAGGATACAGCTACCGTTTACCTTGCTTCTGAGGAAGAGTTCACAGGGGACTTTACCAGTATTTCTTTTATTAGAGTGGGCAAAGATCCAGCTACTTTTGAGCAGATTAAAGCTGCTGTAATACAGCAAAGTTGTGGTGGAGTTGGTTATGAATCAGGTGTAGTAGGAAATAGAGAATATGTGTTGGCTACCTGTGGGCTTGATTTACCAGACGGAACTACAAAAGATTTTACCTACTATGTTTATAGTGCCGGACCAGAAGAACAGTCAAACTGGATTGTATTTCTAACACCAGATGGAGTTTCAGGCCTAAGTGAGTTAATATCTGAATATAAGCAAAACTAAAAAAATGAAATCTCATTATGACCATCAACAAGTTGAGTCTAAATGGAGAAAAGTATGGGAAGGGAAAAACATTTACAAAGCTCCAGAGTTAGACGAAGTTAAAGATAAGTTCTATATTCTACCTCAGCTGCCCTATCCATCAGCATCTGGTCTGCACATGGGGCATACAGAAGTTTACGCAGCCACAGATATTTACGCTCGCTTTCTTCGAATGCGTGGAAAAGATGTACTTCAAGTAATAGGATGGGATTCTTTTGGTTTACCTGCAGAAAACTATGCCATTAAAACTAATGTTCATCCAAGCAAGAGCACAGAAGAAGCCATAGATAATTATCGCGAACAGATAATGTCTTTAGGTGTCTCATTAGATTGGGATAGAGAAGTAGCGAGCCATCATCCTGACTATTATAAATGGACACAGTGGTTCTTTAAGTTAATGTATGAAAGAGGATTAGCTTATCGAGAGTTACAAACTGTGAATTGGTGCTCAGTAGATAAGACTGTTTTGGCCAATGAACAAGTTGAAAATGGTAAATGTGAACGATGTGGCAATGATATCGAACTGCGACAAATGGAGCAGTGGTACTTAAAAATTACGGAATATGCCGACAGATTGTTAACAGATCTAGATAAGGTAGATTGGCCGGAAGAGACGGTTAAACGTCAAAGAGATTGGATTGGCCGCAGTGAAGGAGCCCAAGTTAAGTTTAAAATCTTGGCTTCAGGTGAGGAACAAATGACTGACCTAGATGTGTTTACCACAAGACCAGATACGTTATTTGGTGTTACTTTTATGGTAATTGCCCCTGAACACACTGCACTGGAAGAATTAAAAACAAAAATTACTAACTACAATGAGGTGGAAACCTATGTAAACAAAGTAAAAAATAAATCGGAACTTGAGAGGCAACAAAGTAAAGAGAAAAGCGGAGTAGAGGTTCAGGGTATTAAAGCAGTTAACCCTATAAATGGGGTTGAAGTTCCAGTATTCGTTTCTGATTATGTGTTAGCAAGTTATGGGACAGGTGCAATCATGGCGGTACCGGCTCATGATGAAAGAGATGCAGAGTTTGCCGACAAGTTCGATATTCCAAAGATTACTGTTATAAATGCAGAGAAGGACATATTACAAAATTCCGGCGATTTTGATGGCTACAGTACTCAAGAAGCAAAATCAGCCATAATTGATTGGTTGGAAAAGTCTGGTTTAGGGCAGAAAGAAATTACGTATAAACTACACGATTGGTCCATTTCAAGACAGAGGTTCTGGGGAGCCCCAATCCCAATCATTTCTAATCCGGATTTAGTTCGAGAGGACTGGAAGGAAAATCCAGATAAAGTACTAACTATCCATGCCTTTGGAAGCAGTGGGGAAGGTGCATATCATCCCTATGTTAGTGAAAGTCTTAGTCTTCTAGGTGTTTCAGAGGTTAAGCCAGAGCTCCCAGGCGGGACGATGCCTCAATTCTCTGAATGGGAAAAACAGCTTGCCAAATCAATTGAGGAAAATCTTACGGAAAATATAGTAGTAAATGCCCGATCATTAGGTAGCTGGGTAGCCTTGAAAATGGCGGAAAAATATAAAATGCGTAAACTTATATTGGTATGTCCTACCACCCCATTGGAATTAGAGTATGAACCAGCTATTAAAGCATTTAGCCAAGAAAAGCAGATTTTTGAGAACTTAGCTGATTTTATTGAACAAGCTACTCCCGATTTCGAACAGGTAAAAGAGAATGTGGGGGAATTCGTAGTCTACTTGGCAATGGATGATCCGTATAGTCCGTTCAAAGAAACGGAAGAGTATCTAAGAGAAAAGCTTGGTAATAAGTTAAGAGTAATTCGCGTTCGAGAGGCGGGGCATTTTAACGAAGAGAGCGGTTATGAAGTATTTGAGGCATTAGTGGAAGAGATTCTAAAACCTGTAAATCCCGGAGTCAGAGTTTTGGGAGTGGAAGACCTACCAGTTGTGTTACCCGAGGATGTTGATTTTAAACCAACTGGGCAGTCCCCTTTAACGTACTCTCCAGATTTTCAGTCTGGGATTGAGGATAAATACGGAGAAGGATGGAAAAGAGAAGTAGATACTATGGACACCTTTATGTGTTCGAGTTGGTATTATTTTCGTTACATTGACCCACATAATGATTCAGCATTTGCATCAGAGGAAGCTCTACGGACTTGGATGCCTGTAGACTACTACCTAGGTGGACCAGAGCACGTTAACGGTCATTTACTTTATTCTCGTTTTTTCACCAAAGTGCTTTTTGATGCCGGTTACATAAACTTCGATGAGCCTTTCCTAATTCATCGCCATCAAGGGATGATATTGGGTCCAGATGGAAAAAAGATGAGCAAACGCAAAGGGAATGTAGTTAATCCTACTGATGTTGTAAAAGAGTATGGTGCAGACACAGCCAGACTCTACTTAATGTTTATGGGTCCTTTGGAGCAAGATAAAGCTTGGAATGATAGTTCAGTTGCCGGTGTAAGTAAGTTTGTAAGAAGAATTATGGACATGCATCAGAGTTATGAAACATTTGAAGAATCCAACTCTGAGGCCAGAATACATCGCCTTAATAAGTTCGTAAGTGATGCGGTAGCGGAACAAAGGTACAACGTGGCAATAGCAGAATTTATGAAAGTGATGAATGAGTTCGAAGAGAAAGCACCTTCACAAGAGGAGTGGCAAATCTTTATTAAGCTTATTGCTCCGTTCGCACCTTTTATTGCAGAAGAGATGTGGAGCTCTATAGGTCATAACGAAAGTGTACACACACAAGTATGGCCTGATTTTGACACTGAATTATTAGCTAATGTGACGGTAGAGATAGGAGTGCAGTTTAATGGCAAAACTAGAGGGAGCATTGTCATCGCCCCGGATGCCAGCGAGGAAGAAGTCTTAAAAGTAGCTAAACAGCACGATAAGCTAAAAACTTACTTTGCAGATCAAGTTGTAAAGAAAGTTATCTATGTTCCAGGAAAGATCTTGAATATAATAGTTAGCCATGTTTAAAAAAGAGAACCGTATTTGGTTATATATTTTTGGTTTGGTCATATTATTGTTTGCAGTAGCTGCGTTTGCGCGAAATTTTTTAATCCCGTACGTGATGACGGGAGGGTTAAATATTTCAAAAGCACTTCAATTTAACTATACTGAGGTCCCTGAATTTACTATTGATGAGGATGCTGAATATCAAGCAAACATCCGTACAACGAAAGGCCTAATTGTAGTAGATCTTTTCCCTAAGAGAGCGCCATTAAACGTAAATAATTTCATCTTCTTGGCCAGAGATGGTTATTACGAAGGTACCTCTTTTCATCGGATTTTCCCAGATTTTTTAATTCAAGGTGGAGACCGTAATACCTTAAACGATGACCCTGATGATGATGGCTTAGGTAACCCGGGCTATGTAGTGCAGGATGAAGTTAACTGGGATGCTATTGATCTAAATGAGCAAAGAAGAGAAGAACTGCGTCAGGCAGGTTACGAATCTGCAGTTGGACTTGAATCAGCACCATTAAGAAAAAACTCTGTGGCAATGGCAAATGCTGGACCAGACACAAATGGTAGTCAATTTTTTATTGTAATAGCAGATCGAAACGATCCTAGATTACAGCTTCTGGCGGGTAGATTTACAGTGATTGGAGAAGTAGTTAGTGGAGCTAATGTGATTCAAGCCATATCTCGAATCGAAGTTGACCTAGAAAATACTAATATTCCGCGCCCCGTTGAAGAGGTAACTATCCAAGAGATCGAAATTATCCAAAAGTAGTCGCCTACTTTTAACCTTCAATTAACCTTACTGGCATAAATTAGGTCTAGTTAAGACAAGATTTATGCAAATTATTAAATTAGTTCTTCTTTTAGTTGTGTTTTTTGTATCTGCAGTTGAGTTGTTTGTATATATAAAAAACAATAATATTCCCATAGGTATTGAGTTTACTAACCAAGAACCTAATCAGGATAACACTGTTAGGGAAGTGTTTTATGTCGCAGGTGCGGTAAAAAATCCAGGTACTTATAGTTTAAAGACAGGTATGAGAGTAGGGGACGCTATAGCTCTAGCTGGCGGGTTTACTCAGGATTTAGACAAAAGTTATGTTAACGATACTCTTAACTTGGCTGCTGTAGTAAAAGATGAGCAGCATTTGTATATTCCATTTAATAGTGTATCGGAGTTAGTTAAAGACAGTGGAGGTATGTCCCAAAAGATAAATATAAACAATGCCTCAAAAGAAGAACTGATCAAACTTCCAGGAGTTGGGGGAGCCACAGCAGATAAGATAATAGCTAATCGACCGTATAAATCTGCCGATGACCTTTTGAAAGTGCAGGGTATAGGTGAGGCAAAGTTAGCTAACTTTTTGGGGTCCATATCTTTCTAAAGATGAGAGGATATTTGGCACATTTATTTGTCCTTTGGGGGAAGAGAAAATACCAATTAAAACATAGCTATCTTTTGCAGGTGGCTATTGGGATCTCAGTAGGTATCGTGCTTAACTACTATGGCTTACTAGGCTTAGTGATTTCAATTTGTGTTTTTCTATTACTAAAGTACCCATGGCGGATTCTAACTTTCAGCATTTTCTTGGGCTTTGTTTTTGCCGAATTAAAAGTTGGGCATCATCATCAGCTTTTAGTTAATGAACTCGATGAAAAGTGGATCGAAACCACAGGTTCTGTGATAACTGATGGAGAAACTGGCACTTATAGCCAACGTTTTACTATTGATAGTCAATACTTGCCAACAAAAGTTCTTGTTGAAGCTCCTCTGTACCCAAAAGTACTCGCTGGTGAGAGAGTGACGATCAAGGGCCAGCTACTTAAGCCTAAAAACTTTGATGGATTTAACTATCAAGAATATCTAAGAACACAAGGCATAGAATATCAAATGAAAGTAAGTAGCTTTCAGGTTGAAAAGGTCCAAACATCTGTAGCTAGGTTGCCAGCGGAGGTAAGAAGCTATGTAAAAGCTACTCATGAAAAATTCTTGTGGGCAGAACATGCTTCCCTGCTAAATGGATTAGTCATAGGTAGTAGAGAGGAATTAAGTGAAACACTAAAAACAAACTTAGCTAATTCTGGTACGACCCATATAATTGCAGTTTCTGGCTACAACGTTACCCTGGTTCTTAATTTTATTCTTAGTCTAGCAGGAGTGATAAACCGGAAATTGTTACTAGTTTTGTCACAAATAGGAATTTATTTATTCTTGATGCTAGTTGGTGTGAACAATCTTCCTGCTCTAAGAGCAGGATTGATGGGGTTAGTGCTGGTATGGTCACTTTTGTCTGGACGGCCTAATGCCATCTACTTGTCTTTGGTATATGTAATTAGCCTAATGCTAGTCCTCAATCCTTTGGTTTGGAGGACCGTGAGTTTCCAGTTGTCAGTGGCTGCTTTTTTAGGGATGATACTGTTTTCAAAAACTATCTCCACGTATTTACCAAAGAAAGTTTCATATATAAAGGAGAATTTAAGCACTACGATTGCAGTTTTAATCACCACTTTACCTATAACTATATTTAATTTTGGGTCCACCTCACTAGTTTCGGTCATTGTAAAT
>CAYUPY010000039.1:0-13383 GCA_964446595.1 uncultured Candidatus Saccharibacteria bacterium
GCTGCTTCCTTCTTGCAAGCTAGTCAATGCTTTTCGAAATAGCATTGCAAAATAGATATTAAATGCTGACCTTTGCAAATTTATCCCAGCCAGTTCTTGTGTCATTATTGTATAATAGCACAACTAATTAGCCGGGATGGTGGAATTGGTAGACACGTACGCTTGAGGTGCGTATGGGTGCATAACCTGTGCAGGTTCGAGTCCTGTTCCCGGTATACCAATATCGAATATCACTGATATTTTTTGTAATAGTTACGAGAACAAGGTTAGGCTCTGATATTTCCCAAGAGTACAAAGTGCGATTGATAGAAATATCGAGATCATTTTCAAATGAAACAAAATCATAGTAAGAAATTTTATTGAAGTAAACAATAATAACATATAAGCTTAATACATGATTCTTGGAGCTCTTGAACAACTAAATTTAGATGAGCATGAAGTATATCAAAGCGATACATTAACACAAAGACTTAACTTGATATATAATAATCACGAAACTGATGGGTACTGTACGTCTGAAATGGTTAGTAGTGTTTATTTAGCATTAAGGTTTAACACCAATATCTATACTGCTCAGCATACAGTGACTGATGAAGCAACCTTAATCGAAATTCTTAAACGGGAGCCTCACCTTTTTACTAACTTTGAGAATAGTTGGGCATGGATTAATACATACACTGGAGATGTAAAGTATAAAATATCGCTAAGTGTTCAACCTGATATATCAGTTCTTCGAAACATAGCTTTGCTATTTGAAAAGCAAACTTCAAAGGCTCAAAATGAACTTGCACGAAAGTGCAGTATTCAATTACCAATTGCAGGAAGAATGAAAGTTTCATTGGATAAAGACCGACCAAGAGTTGACAATGTTATAGTTTACCTACCGGAAATGACTTCTGACCAGCTCCAAAAGATATTAAACATCACATACGACGTAGCAGAGCAGTCAAAAAGAAACCCAGTTCCTTTTTGGGGATATAATTATAGAGATTCAAAACACTTGGCTATAGAAATTATTGAGAAAATTGACGTAGAGAAATTAAGAAGCTGTTTTTCGAGTCCTATTGATACAATCCCAAATGTAACTAACACTATAAATGACTACTTGAAAGACGAGCGTTCAATATCCATTGGAGAATTCGAGGCAATCTCATTAATATTAAAACGCTTTGGTTATAAAATAAGATTAGGCGATACATACTCAATTGTTACTGCGACTTAATATATGAAAATATCTAAAGAAAAGCTAAATAATGCAAAGGAGAAATTAATTAATGTAGGGATAATCATTTAAGATATTGATATCTGGTTTTAAGGTTAGGTACAATAGAGTCTCTGTGATATGCATAGACTTGTCCGGTAAATTCTGTAATTTGAGTAGCAAAATCTGTTGATTTAGCTTTACTTACCTTCCCTTTGCCTAAAAACCACCCCCACGCTATAATGAATATAGATAATAGGAGACTTAGGCGAACCACGATCGCTTGAACAAAATCCGCAAGCGGAACTTGATGCTTTGGTGAAGAGATTAGGTGATTTACATCTCTCATTACATGCTGTGGTGAGGAAGCGTCCGCACATAACCTATGTGGTAACTGAACTTACTACACCAGATCTAGAGGATTTCATTGAAGAACTATTTGAATACATTAGACTCTACTCCAAGACTTTATCCATCCTGTCTAGTGCCCAACTTACGCAAGCGCAATTAATAGCTTGGGAAAAGCAAATATCTAGTCTATTTGAGAACCGTACTTTCCCTATTCAACCTGCTATTGCAGATAGCACAATAGAAAAACCTGCACTTGAGGCAGCGATCCTCTATTATTATCAGCTGATGATGCACTTTGATATTGAAGATGAGGGCGGTTCTGAAGATATAGATGCAGCATATCTCTTTGAGCAGGGGCAAGGGCTTTTCCATCAGCTTCAAACAAGCTTAATTACTTTTTGGCTCAAGATTAGGAGCAATCCCGATTGAGCGAACACTGCTTTATTTAATTCAACCTTCGCAGCTGTAGCAATTCTACTCACTAAACGCTACATCGATAATATATTGATGGGATTAGATGGACAAGTATACGATGCCAGGGTTGGTATGAAGGTTGAAATTGAAGATTTTCAAATCAATTCGCGTGCTAGCCTAATCGCCCTTTATCTACGATACTCACAGGGCGAAGAAACAGACCTTGAACGCAAGGTACAGGGTAGAGCCTACCCAGACTCACAGGAGAGAGTTTTAGCACAAAGAATATTTGATGGTATTAGATCAATTAGAGAAACGTTTTCAAAAGCACTTTTATCTTTTGATTCATCCAGAAATGAAGAAAGATTAAGAAATGCTTTAGCGAGTCCAGAAATGATTCACTACTTAGCATCGGATATGTATGATTTGCTCAGCAAGAGAAACATTACACTACCAATATCAGAAGATGACTTTAATTATGAGATGATGATTGACAAGTATTTGTATATCTTAGAAGAAATGCTAGGTGACCTGCTAACCGCAGAAGTGCTTCTCTATCTAATCAGTTTATTGAGATCTTCAACTCAATTTGCTGCATCACTTACCTCACTGGAGGCCGAAACACTTGGCGTCTATGATTTATATCCCGATCTAGGCCTTCAGCCGCACGAAATCATAGAACTTTTTTACTTTGGCGAGCCAAGAAACTACTGTGAGAATTTAGAAACTCTGACATTAGAGCTGGAATATTGAAGCTTAGCGCTAAACTATGGTCCCCCAGACTGCTCTCTGCTACATTTAAGGTGCTTGCAGAATATGAATTGAGAGTTAACTCTGCCCCTGGCAATAGTGAGGAGAGACAAAAAATTGCCAAGCTCGACCCGCTGGCTATTCTTGTTGATGGGATGTTGTTAGAATTTGAAAACTAACTTTCCTGGTACACCAAATAAAGCTCAGGCTGTAGTTTAGTTGGTAAAACACGCCGTTCGGGACGGCGAGAGCGCCGGTTCGAGACCGGCCAGCCTGAAGGCGAATTCAACTATTTTCTGAGCTCCTAGACACTGAATACGCGCCTTGCTAAGCTAATTTTATGAAAGGTCTATCACCTGAAGTCATTGCGATGACAATCTTTTTAATGGTCTGTGTGTCATGGGCTCATACGTTATTTTTTGCTGCTGACCCGTGGATTTTTTTGGACAACGCTAATTTTATGATCCATGAGGTAGGTCATTTTGTGTTTTGGCCATTTGGCGAGTTTCTAATGATGCTAGGGGGAAGTTTGCTTCAAGTCTTGGTACCTATCTTGTTTGGAATCTACTTTTTTGTAAAGAAGGCTCCTTATGCTGCTGCTTTTTGCGTCTTTTGGGTAGGTGACAACATTATAAATGTGGGAAGATATGTGGCCGACTCTAGGGCTTTACAATTACCGTTATTCGGTGGAGGTAGGCATGATTGGAATTGGCTCTTAAGCGAAATGGGAATATTAGGACAAGACACGGTGATTGCCGGTGGTTTATATTTTGTCGGTAGACTGCTACTGATAGCAGGTCTCATCCTAATGGCGATAGCTATTGTATACTCATATAGGAAAGCTAGTTCTTCCCAACAGCTTTCCGCATTCGGTTCATGATAGCTTTGCCTAAACCCTGCTCTGGTACTCCATGAACTAGAAAAACCTCTTGTTTAAAAGCATCCAAGCTATTCAATACCTGAAATAAACTACTGGCAATAGTGGGTGGGCTTTTTAAGTGACCTAAACTAACTACTCGGCCTGCTTCTGGGAACTGGTAAATGAACTCTTCGGCACAAATCACACCAATCCGGGAGGAATTGTGCTCCCGCAGATACTCCTGCATCTTAGTTATGAAGTGGTTCTGGTCATCATATTCAAATAAGATGAGTTTACTGTCCGGGGCATAGTGGCGGTACTTCATGCCTGGTGATGCTGGTGAGGTAGAGGTGTCTGGGTTGGGAATAAAGACTGGCGCGATCTCTAATAAATCCTCTTCGGTGATCGCGCCAGGCCTTAGAATATGTATCTTTTCTTCTTTAACTTGCACTACTGTGGACTCAAGTCCGAATTTCGTTTTACCAGCTGGAATTACTACCTCAACTTTTTCTAGCAAACGGGGATCCAAATCCTGATCACTGGTGGGGCTGGGACGCCCGGAGATATTGGCTGAGGGTGCAGCCACTGGCGTCCCAGCCTCTAAAATCAAATTCTGAGCAACTTCGTGATCGGGCATTCTCACAGCTACTGTTGTTAGACCAGCAGTAACTGCATCTGGTACATCTGCTGCCTTTGGTAGAATCAGAGTCAATGGACCTGGCCAAAATCGTTCAATCAATCCTCTTTCAATTTCACATAACTCTCCTTGTGTAATCTGGCTTAACTGTTTGAGATTAGCAATATGCACAATTAAAGGGTTATCAGCCGGCCGACCTTTCGCGGCAAAGATTTGCAGCACTGCTTGTGCATCTAGCGCGTTTGCTCCAATGCCATAAACGGTTTCAGTTGGAAAAACTACCAACTTACCGTTTTTAATTGCTTGAGCAGCTTGTTTGATGTATTTTGTTGTCATGATCGCATTTTTAGTATCTCAAATTTCCAGCTTTGAAGAAGCCTTTGCTGATTTTAGCTTAAATCATCGTAACGAAGTACCTTTTCCGGTTTACAAGTTGGGAGTGAGTAACCACATTGTGCTAGAGATGGGTATTGGGAAAGTAAATGCAGCTGCAGCTGCTACCTATTTGTGCACTCGTTACCCAGAGGTAAAAAGCATTTTTAACTTAGATTTTGTCGGTGGCTTGCATGCTGGGATGCAAATTGGCTCCACTTATAAGGTACATTATGCGCAATTTTTTGACGTAGACATGACTGCATTTGGCTATAAAAATGGTCAGATTGCAGGTGCAAAACATGAATTCTACGAGATTATTAATCCTGATGTTCCAGGAGACATTCCAGTAGCAAAATGCATAACTGGTGATGAATTTGTAGTGGACTCAGAAAGGGCAAAAAAGTTACGTTCAGAATTTGATGCTGATATGCTAGACTTGGAAGTAGCTGCCTTAGCTCACACATTTTCACTTTTTGCGAAATCCGATATATTTAACTGTCTAAAAATAGTAACTGAGCGTGTCGATTCTGCTTTGTCGAGCGAGGAATATGCCCCTAAACAAGAGATGTGGCGTCCCGCACAGGAGATCATCGAGCGTATTTTACACAGCGAAAAAATTTAAATTTGAAAAGTAATTAAACCATATGGAATCAAATCAAACTGGATCAAATCGTGTATTATTTACAATTTTAGGTTTCCTGCTTGGAATTGTGGCTGTGTGTTGCGCTTGTTTTACGTTGCTTTTTGCTATGATTTCATCTGTGGGAAGTATTGGAGCGGGCGGTAGCTTAGATAATCAAAGCCTGATTTCAACCTCCAGCAGTTCAAACGAGATATGGGTAATCAATATTAAGGGAACAATTCTGAATGAACCTGATGGCGGCGCTTTAGGCATTTTAGGCACAGCAGCAGGTACTTACGGTTACGAGGTGAAAGAAATATTGCAGGAAGCTGCAGATAATCCAAATGTGAAGGCGATCATACTAGAGGTTTCATCCCCTGGCGGCACTGTGACAGGGTCGAATGCAATTTCCGAAGGAATAGAGTACTTTAAGGAAAAAACGGGTAAACCAGTTATTGGTTTTGGGTTTGGAGTTGTAGCATCTGGAGGCTACTGGGCAATTGCTCCAGCAGATACAATTATTGTAGACGCAGGCTCCACAATTGGTAGTATTGGGGTTATATCGGGGCAATTGACTTACTATGATGGGCTTATCGCCGAGGGGGAATTTTTAGGGGGAAGTTACGAAGCTAAAAATGAGATCAAGAAATACTATATTTCTGCCGGTGAGGGTAAAGGCTTAGGCTATCCATTCCGCGAACCAACCAAAAAAGAATTGGATAACCTGCAGGCGCAGGCAAATAGCGTTTACGAAGACTTTGTCACTCACGTCAATAAGCATCGCCCTGGACTAACAAAGCAGGAAATTAAGCAGGAAATTGGTGCTTATGTATACGACACTAACAATGCAGTTAAAAACGGTTTAATAGATTCTAAAGGGAACTTTGACGATGCACTCTCTGCTGCTTTAGAGGCAGCAGAAATTGTTGGCAATGACTATTCACTAGTTGAGCAACCCCAATCTGAATATGACTTTTTCACAAGCTTACTTGGAAACACTCCTAATTCACTGCTTAGGAGCAATGCAGGGTTAGAAACTGACCCAGAATGTGTGCTTCTTCAACAAAGCGTAATAATTTATCATGGCAATATCGCTAACCTTTGTAGGTAATTTGTAGAAAGTTTTAAAGTCCGTTATGGAATTAATTGACAAGAAATTGGGGGAAACTCCTTTACAGACACTAGCGCGGCTGCGCCAAGAAAGACCGGCATTTGCTACAAAAAAGCTAGCATATGCCGGTCGGCTGGATCCGCTGGCTACCGGGCAGCTACTTGTACTGATAGAAGATGAATGCACCCAGAGAGATA
The DNA here is from genome assembly GCA_964446595.1 of uncultured Candidatus Saccharibacteria bacterium. Classification (GTDB taxonomy): domain Bacteria; phylum Patescibacteriota; class Dojkabacteria; order J137; family JAEUSD01; genus CAYUPY01. Next base: position 6,518 of record CAYUPY010000039.1, read on the forward strand.
AGTATCAAGCTTTAGAAAAAATCTACGTTTTCCAGATACTTTTGGGAATTAGCAGTGATACTGGTGACATTATGGGCCGTCTGGAAACCACAAATATACAAGAGGCAATGGAGCTAGTAGAGAAAGGTGAAATTAATATTAAGGGCATAATAGAGAAAGCACTTCCTAATTTTACTGGAAAAGTGGAGCAAAAATTCCCGGTCTTCTCTTCTAAAGCAGTGCAAGGCAAACCTTTATGGCGTTATGCGAAAGACGGCGACCTCCATAAAATTCAGATACCTACCCACCCAATCGAGATTAAACAACTTAGCTTAGAAACATTAGAGGTAAAGCAGATTAAGGATATCAGTGAAGTAGCTGTAAACAGGATAGGCATGGTGGAAGGAGATTTCCGACAAAAGGTGATTTGCAGCGATTGGCAACAAGTTGCCACTAGTAATATTGGTGAGCGTCTGCCAATCGCGACCATTCGCGCTCATGTCACTTCAGGCACTTACATCCGCCAATTGTGCCTCGATTTGGGAGAACATTTAGGTACCGGGGCTTTGGCTTGGAGCATTCATCGCGAAGAGATCCTGCTACAATAGGACATGACTTCAAAAATCTCTCGACATAAGTATAATTTGATTCTTTACTTGGTAGGTTACTGGTTTACCTTTCTAGCCCTTCTCGTATGGGATAGTAAAGGCAGATTAGGCAATGATATAGGCATTGTCAGTACAATTAGAGATAGTGCCTTTGCTAGAGGTATGTTTGCCGACATCGGTGGGTTATCTAGTCTTGCGTCTTTATGGATTTTATTTGGAAATAATCTTCCAGCCCGTATTCGAGTTCCTTTTGCTATTGGTACCCTGATGCTTGGGTCTTTAGTAGCAATCCCATTCGTAATTTTGTATTTGTTGCTTAAGAAGTAGCTTACTTTTGCTATAATTGTGGCGTGAAATATCAAATTTTACTCTACTATAAATACGTTGAGATTGAAGACCCAGAGGCTTTTCGTGATGAGCAAAAACAGCTCTGCCAAGAGTTAGAGCTCAAGGGTAGAATTTTAGTAGCTAAAGAAGGAATTAATGGGACAGTAGAGGGTACAGAAGAAAACACTGAAAAGTATGTGCGCGTTATGCAGGCAGATGAACGTTTTACAGACATGCATTTTAAGCGTAGTGTTGGCACCTGGGATGGCTCCGCTTTTCCTAAACTTTCAGTTAAAGCCAGAGATGAAATAGTATCTACCTATTTACCGAAGGCAGGACAAGATGTTAATCCTAATGAGGTCACTGGAAAGTACCTGACTGCAGACGAACTTCAATCTTGGTATGAAAATGGTGAGGAATTCTACGTTGTAGATATGCGTAATGATTACGAGCATAAAGCAGGTTACTTTGAGAACACCATTTTTGCACCGTTCGAAAATTTCCGTGATCTTCCCAAAGTATTGGATCAGATATCACACTTAAAGGATAAACGTGTAATTACTGTGTGTACTGGCGGTATTCGCTGTGAAAAGGCATCTGGCTTTTTGGTAGAAAATGGATTTACTGATGTGTATCAGCTACATGGTGGAATGCATACTTATATGGAAAGATACCCTAATCAGCATTTTCTTGGTAAGTTGTTTGTTTTTGATGGCCGTATGGTAATGGGATTTAACACCGATAGCCCAGAGCATGTGGTTGTAGGAAGATGTGATATTTGTAGTCAGCCATCTGAGCATTACATCAATTGTTCTTATGTCCCCTGCCACCGTCTTACTATTGCTTGTAAGGATTGCTTGGTTAAAATTGGTGGAGTTTACTGTAGTGAAAAATGCAAGGTAAGGCATGAAGCTGAGCTAGCCGCAAAACAACAACCACTAGAAGTGAAAAACAGACAATCCGAAATTAGACAGCAGGCAGCACTTTCTCTATAGCATTCTCACAACGGCGGCAAATCTCCCTAGATCTGAATTCCCCTGATTTGCGTCACGATAATGAGAAAAGTATTGTTGACTGGTAGCAGTATTAACACAGCTATCCATGTTGATCTGTTTAGGATCAATCCCAGCTTTTTCTAGCTGTGAAAGCATTAATCCAATATTATCTATGCAGGTTAATCCATCTTCATCATCAGTTAAGAAGTTCTGCCACTGCAAATAGTTCTGAGGTTGAGTTTTTTGAACCGGATCACGGTAACGATAAGATTCCTTATGCAAGGCAGGACCTACAAACAATTCTAAATCTGCCAACTTTGAGTGATATTCTTGTTGAAAGTGAGTGATGATGGCGCTGGCGAGTTGGTTATCAGTATCTACCCAGCCTAAATGCGCCAGCGCCATCACACCATTTACTCTATCTAATACGATTAAGGGAATACAGTCAGCAATCAGTAAAAACAAGCATAATCCCTTGGCCTTAGTTACAATACAATCAGCTGTAATTGCGCTTTCCAGTTTCCGCATCCCTTTGCTTGCATCTTCTGCGCCTGCTGATTTAATTATATTTTGGTGAGCTTCAACAACGTACATTGCCACAGAATCCTCCAGGTTTGCCGGCCCTTCGCGAAAACATGTTCGTAAAAACTTCTCTCTATTATCAATGACTGACTGTCTCTCTCCATGCCTAAAAGACATATTGCCATCGTCCACGGTGGAAAAAGTATATTCAATTGCAAATTTCGCCATGAATTTATTCTATCATAGTTGTATTCCTTCCCTGTTTATTCTAAAGTAAATTATGGTTGATTACGTAGCCGGTTGGCATTGGCTAGACTTAATTGTGGCCAGCACACTAGTATTCTTTATTGCAGCACATCTTTGGATGCGGTTTAAAAATGATTTTGCGCTGCAAAAGTTTCTTATGCCTCTCGCACTAATTTTAATTGCGTTTGAAATTTACTGGTTAAACCCTTCGTACAACTCTTTTATGATTGCAGTTTTTACCTCCGTCACCATGGCAACTGAAATCGTATTCTTAATTCTACGAAAGGCATATCAAGAAAAGACAAGGCCTCGCCGGTTTATATACACAATAGGAGAAGCAATCTTGGTTCTATTAGTGGCTATTCCATTAATTACAAATTTATTTTTAGCACCCATGTTACAGACCGAGCCCTTAAGTTACATAGGAGCACTTGTATGGGCTGCTGGGCAAATATTGTTCGCAATCACTTTGTGGCGAAATGAATCAGTACAAGCTAGTAGACTAACCCTAGTGATAGCGTGGGGTGGAATTACCATGATCGCCACCACAGGTATTGCTAATATTGATATTGCCATTATAATGTCGTTTGCAGTTTTAGCTGTTTGGTTCTTGTATTTTGTATTTACCAAACGTAAAAATATTATCTATTAGATTTAAATATGTCAGACACAAAGTCATTTACAGCAGAAGAATTAACGACCTTATTGCGAGATCTACCTAGACCTGAAAAAATTAAGACTAGTTGGTTACAGGATGATCCTACAACTAGAATTATATTGATTACCTACCCAGAAGTTGTCTCCGGATGGGATGAATACTACTCTATGATTGAGGATGTGACAGAACTGTCCAAGAAAGCTAGAGAAGAAGGGCTTTTAAAGGCTGAAGACAAAATCGCTATAGTCCACATGCCACTTGAGGCGCAAATGCCTCCAGGCAGTCCAGTGCCCCCACTAAAGAAAGCGTTACTTGAAGGCGAAGCGGCTGGAATGGGTCTTGTTGTGATGATAATTAACAATCCTTTTGCCAATTTCGTCACTAACCGCATCGGACTTCCGGCTATGAGTTTTAGCTCTATGTCTCGTAAGCGCGCGGTTGCAACTATAGAAGCAGCGGCAAAAGAATTAGCTAATTTTAACTAATAGTATAGTGACAGAACCAGAAAAGTATACTCAAGATGAAATTGCCGATGAACTAAAATCCTTACCAAAGGTAGAAAAAATCACTCCCAGTTGGTTTAAGAATGACCCTAAAAGCCGGCTGATAGTAGTAACATATCCAGAACATGTAGCCAGCTGGGATGAGTATTATGACATGATTGATACTGTGCGCGAGCTAAGTGAAACCGATACTTTTGCTGCAGTGCATTTACCTTTAAAGGCACGGATGCCAAGCGGCAGTCCCTTTCCACCAATCAAAAAAGCATTGATGCAGGGGGAACATGACGGTATGCGCTTAGTGGTAATGTGTATTCAAGACAATTTTGTCTTTTATATAATTAACAAGTTAATGATTCCCACTCTTAACTTTAACTCGGGTTCTAAAAGGGTATCCGTAGAAACAATTGAGGCGGCGGCAAAAGAATTAGCAAGTTTTTAGTTAGCAGTGGTATACTTAAGCTGCTAATTATTAATTAGAAATATGAAAGAATTTTTCAAAACATCTATTCTACTTGCATCATTAACAGGGTTACTTATTGCTATAGGCTACCTAATTGGCGGATTTGATGGGATGATCTTGTTCTTCGGGATCTCTGTAGTAATGAATTTTGTGTCTTTCTGGTTTAGCGATCGAATTGCCATCAGTATGTCCGGTGGAAAAGAAGTAGACCCTAATGAATTACCTAACTTATTTTCTAGTACCCAAGAACTAGCGAGTCGAATGGGCATACCTATGCCTAAACTTTATATCTCCCCTCAAATGCAACCCAACGCTTTTGCTACTGGAAGAAGCCCAAGTCGTAGTGCGATTTGTGTAACTCAGGGCCTTCTAGCAAATCTAGAACGAGATGAGGTAAAAGCTGTAATTGCTCATGAGCTAGCTCATATCAAAAATAGGGATACACTAACTTCAACTATTGCTGCCGTGATAGCTGGATTAATCTCTAATATTGGTAGTTTTTTTCTGTGGTTTGGAGGTAATGATGAAAATAGAAATCCAATCGCAGCGATTGCCCTAATTATTGTGGCACCAATCGCTGCTGCTATTATCCAATTTGCAATCTCTCGTTCACGCGAATTTGCGGCTGACGCTGAAGCAGCAAAAGCAATTGGAAGTGGAAGAAGCCTAGCAGATGCGTTGATCAAAATTGAAGATATTGCCACACATGCTCCAATGCAAGTTAACCAAGCAATGGCATCTCTATACATTGGCAACCCTTTTGGAAAAGCTGCAAGTGGAATCTCTCAATTGTTTTCCACCCACCCACCTACAGCAGAACGTGTTGATCGTCTCTTACAAATGTAGGGCTCAGTACCTAGATACAGCGAAACTATAAAATACCGCCGGGCCGCTTTCGCGGCCCGGCAACACTAAATTCCTAGTTAGAGCTGCCACCTTTAGTCTTAATCGCAATCTTCTTAGGCTTTACCTCTTCTGCTTTTGGCAGAGTAATACGAATTATACCGTCTTGAAAATCTGCTTCTGCATCTTCTGCCTTAACGCGCATAGGCAGAGTCACCGTTCTAGTGAAAGACTGTTGCGCAATCTCACGATAGTGGTAACGTCTTCCTTCACTCTCCTCTTTTTCCTTCTCTTGCTGATTCTTGTAATGCCCGCTTACAGTCAAAGTCTGATCTTCTATAGAGATATCAACATTCTCTGGCTTAAAGTTTGGAGCCTCTACCTCTACAGTTATCTCATTGTCTGTCTCAAACATATTCAAGCTGTAGCTAGACATTGTTAGTGAATTAGTAAAGTCATTAAACATTTCATTGACGTCGCGGTTAAAAATACTGCGCGGGTCCATGATTGTAATTGCTCTTCTTGCCATACTTAAATTTTTTTAATATTTAAATTTTAGCAGTCTGGTGACTACTCTGCTAAATATTATCCCTCGACGGTCGGATTGTCAAGTCTTAATTCACTATGCCCTCACCTGCCTCTTGACCAAGCCCTAGTGGATACCCTATGCTAAATAAATCACTAAAAACCACATGGCAGACATAAAAACATTACCTACAGACCAAAACGTGACTGACTTTTTAGAATCTATAGAGGACGAGCAAAAGAAAGCCGATAGTTATAAGCTACTAGAAATTATGGGCGAAGTTAGTAATGAAAAGCCGACAATGTGGGGTAAAAGCATTATTGGATTCGGCAGTTATCATTATAAATACGAAAGTGGTCATGAAGGCGACACTATGAAAATTGGCTTTTCTCCACGCAAAGCAGCTATCACCCTATACCTTTATGGGGTAATGTACCAAATGGATCAACCTCAGCTTAAACAAATATTCGATAATTTAGGAAAATTTAAGCACGGAAAAGGCTGTCTCTACATTAAGAAAATGGAAGACGTGGACGAGAAAGTATTGAGGAAGCTAATCGAAAAGTCATTCTCCAGTTTCGAGTAATGCAGCATTAGTTTGCTTAAACGTTTCATATTCTTCTTTTGCTTGTTTGAGCTCAAGAGCTTTCTCATTGACCTCTTCTCTTAAACTATTTACAGAGTCCATGTCAAATCCTGTAAGTACCTTAAGCGCCTCAAAGCTAGAAAGTTCATCAGACACCTCCTCAAAATTAATTGGCAAAGAAATATTCCCACCCAAGTGAGGCTGCAGAGCCTTGAAAAGAGCTCTTTGCTCAGATGTTAAGCTAGAAACCGCTTGTAAATACCGATACCGCGCATCCTTAAGCTTCTGACGCTTACTATATATGGCAAGTACTTTCTCAAGAATTTCAGGATGTTTTTCTTTTAGGAACCTTAAACCCTTTTCGCTACTTATGGGGTTTCCGTCATCATCCACACCTTTCTCCTCTATCTTATCTATTATGTCGGCAAAACTATAATTGAGCTCTCTCCTTCTTCTACCTTCATAAGTCCTCATATACTTAAATAAATACCCCTGCCAAAATAGTAACTCGTCTTCATTGTTCAATACTTCATTTGCAACCGCATCAGACACTTGGAAGTAAGAGTTGTTCTGTCCCTGATAAATTAACCAAGTACCTAAGGTATACTTTAGA
>CAYUPY010000040.1:0-12818 GCA_964446595.1 uncultured Candidatus Saccharibacteria bacterium
TTCGGATATTTTAGGCGCTTCATAATCTCTACCACCATATCCGCTCCAACTTGGTCGTGGCCGTAAAAATGAATTCCTTTTTCATCTTCGCTGCGAGTGCGAGGCTTGCCCACATCATGTAGCAGTGCAGCCAACTTAATCGAGTCCTCTGCAGCGTCGACTGCTTTTAGAGAGTGCTCAAACACATCATCTTCGTGAAATTCAGGTTGTACTACTCCCTCCCCTTCCAAAAGTTCGGGAATAAATATCTCTAAGATCCCCGCCTGCTGTAAAAGCCGCAATCCTCTGGAGGGCTGAGGTGCTTTCATTAACAGTTTTGTTAACTCTTCGCGAAAGCGCTCAACAGAAACCTGCTTGGTGATGTGATTCGTCTCTTTCATAGCGGCAAAGGTGCGCAGCTCGATTTCAAACTGTAATTGGGCGGCCAACCGACAGCCGCGCACCGGGCGTAAACCATCCTCGCTGAAGCGTTCGGCGGGATCGCCGACGGCGCGAATTACTCCGGCTTCCAAATCGGCGATCCCGCCATACGGGTCCACAATTAGCTCGGTCACTAAGCGCTCATCGCTTAACTCTTTTTTAAAAGTATCAAATTCTTGCAAATTTAAGGCCATTGCGTTGATTGTAAAGTCGCGTCTGGCCAAATCTTCCTCAATAGTTTTAGTGAATTCCACCCTTGCAGGCCAGCGGCCACCAACGTAGTCGGCTTCCGATCGATAAGTAGTCACTTCCACGTCAAACCGTTCGCCGTGCTCATTCTCTCCTACAACGGTGACGGTGCCAAACTTGGCTCCGGTGGGGATAGCTTTTACAAAAATGTCCTGGACTTGTTCTGGGTAAGCGTTAGTGGCGATATCGTAGTCACTGGGTAGCTTGTCTAGAAGGACATCCCGCAGGCTGCCACCCACCAGATAGGCTTCATAGCCGGCAGCCTGTAGCTGCTCGGCGATATTTATTGCATAAGAGGGGATTAACTCAAGTAATTGAGCGACGGAAATATTCAACATAGCACAATTATACTATTTATTCTTGCGCTTGCGGCTATCTGAGCCCAACAAACGGTCTTCATATGGCCTAAACAAGCCAGCAATTGGGGCGAATATAGTACCTTGCAAACTCGTGTTTAGATTTAGGCCTAATTGCTCATCAAGACGGTTAACCAGTAACCCCAACATAATCATACCTAACCCAATCATAAATAGACCTAGAGTGCGGCTGTCATCAAACAAGCCTGTTTGTGGGAGATCATTACCTATCAAAATTGTCTCGGTATCCTCACCTACAGGCTCATCGTTCTCATCGTAGAGGGTAGCAACGTTTTGGAGTGTCATCTCTGTACCAGCCGGAATTGTGATCGTATACGTGAATGAAACAGAACCACCTACTGGAATAGAAACGTTAGCCCAGGTAATTTGGCCATTTGACTCAACCCCACCGTTTGAGATATTGCTAATCCAACCTGCCTGGACACTGCTGTCATAAATATCACGTAGAGTATAGTTGGCGATTGGCGCATCTCCAGTATTACTAACACGAATGGTGTAGTTGGCGATGGCTGCTCCTGCACTATTTTGAGTAACCGCAACTGATTTCACCACTTGAGCGGCTGCGTCCAAGTCCACTTCCGTTTCTTCTGTAACAGTATCGTCTTCTTCACTATCATCTGGAGTACCATTGCCATTGTCGTCCACGTAAACAGTCGCTGTGTTGCTGATCGTCACTCCTCCACCGGTTTGAGGCAAATCATCTACGTCAAACACGGCTGTGTAAGTAAGATTCACACTAGCCCCCGATGCAATAGAACTTATATTCCAGGTAATAGTATTGCTACTAAGACTTCCACCATTAGAAATCGCATTTACACTATTAACATAACTAGGTAATACATCCGTAACAATCACATCCTCTACGGCTGCGTCATCAGGATTATTGACAGTCACCGTATAATCAATCTCAACTTGACCATTTACCACGTTTAGTTCTGTACTATTCTTGCTGATTTGTAGCGGTGTCGGTGGTTCATCTACACAATAGGGCTGAAAGTTATCAAACGCTAATCCCCAACCTGGCTTCTCTGTATTAGCAGTAACTGTGATTCTAGATATTTCTACATCTGTACTTTCAACTGTTACCGACGTAGGCATAGCGTTTCCCGTCCCAGGGCTATTGGTATTTAAAATCCTTTGCGCCACTTGGTTACCATTCTGATCATAAGCTTGGATCCTCCAATTCTCAAAACCTAATGTAGTATTACCATCCACGTCCAACAATTCAAATGAGAACTCGTATGTTGGTCTAGTAAAATCAATAATCAGCTGACAAGGAACTGAAGGTCTAGCACCCTCTCCAGCCAGAAAAGAATCAGTAATAAAATATTGCCCATTTGACTGCAGATACTGACTAGAAAGAGAATCTGAAGGCTGGAACCCATATTGTGGTTCCCCCCTTTCTACTAGCTTGGGGTTTGGGCTATCACAAGCTCCAATATTAGCACCATTGTCAGATCTAATCCTATCACCATTCCGAAACGTTATCCCAAGTTCAGCGAATTGATCAAAGACATTGCCCCCTTCTCCGAGGCTTGCTAAATTTTCAAAATCTATTTTTAAATCAGATCCCTCAGCTCCACAGACTAAAGCATCTTCTTCAGCTACTGGTATATCCGAGGTCGAGCTCGACGAAGTAATGCTAGAAGAACTAGTAACCGCAGAGCTACTACTAAAACTAGTTGAAGAGGTGTTTGTTCCATCTCCAGGAACATCTTGCTGAGAGGTAGAGTACAAAATGTATCCTATTACACCTACCAAAGCAAGGCTGAAAAACACCAATAGTCCAATGAAAATCTTTCTCATAATTATACTCCAATAGTTTAAACCGGTTTGGTAGAAAAAACAATGACCTACTTTATTTTCTGGCCGTCAGCAGTGTCTAGAACAGTAAGACCAAATTTATCCTGTATTTGATCACGAAGTTGATCAGCCAATTGCCAGTTCTGGGACTCTCTAGCCACAGCTCGCTTTTCCAGTAGTTCATTCACTTCCTCAGACAAATAATCAGACTGGCGATGGGGGTTGTTGACCCTTTCAAGATTTAATCCTAAAACTCTATCAAAATCGAGGATCGTGATTAGCTTCTGCTCATCGTCAATGTCGGACTTTACTAACTCCCAAAGTACTGAGAGTGCCTGGGGAACATTGACATCGTTTTCTAGGGCTTCGGTAAACTGTTGTTTAAAGCTCACGTGCGGGGCTACGGTGAGCGGAGAGTCACCAGTTTTTAGGTTGGCGAAGAGCTGGCCTACTCTGTCTTTTAATTTTTGATAGGCAGAGTCGGCCGCAGCCAACGCTTCCCAAGTAAAATTCTGTTTGGAACGATAATGTGCCTGTAAAAAGAAGTATCGTAAAGCTAAGGGGTCATAGCCTTTATCACGAATGTCCTCCACAAAAAACACATTGCCTAGAGACTTAGACATCTTTTCGCCATCTACGGTGAGATGCTCGTTATGCAGCCAATAATTTACAAATTTGGCATCATTGGCAGACTCGCTTTGGGCGATCTCGTTTGTGTGGTGCACTGGCACATGCTCAATCCCGCCAATGTGAATATCAATCGTCTTGCCAAGCTCAGCTTTGGACATTGCACTACACTCGATGTGCCAACCGGGGAAACCCTGGCCGTCCTCTACTTTTTCCGACTTAAAGGGGGACTGCCAGGTCTGCAAAGCATGCGCATGTTTTCCAGTCTTAAAAAGCCACAGGGCGAAATCAGAAGGATAGCGCTTATTCTCATCACTTACCTCTCCATGACCTGCCCCACTCTCGTTAAACTCTAGTTTCTGGCCACTCAAACGAGTGTAATCCTTGGCTTTTGAGGTATCAAAGTACACCCCTGTATCCGTTTCATAAGCATAGCCCTTTTCCAGCAAAGTCTGGACCATCGCAATCATTTCTTGAATATATTCCGTAGCGCGGGGCTTAACCGTCGGGCTAACCGTGTTTAAAGCAGCAACATCTTCTTCATAAACCTGAATATAATGGTCAGCAATTGCTAAAGGGTCTTTCTTTTCTTCCTTGGCACTTTTGTTCATCTTGTCTTCCCCCGCGTCACCATCGTCAGTTAAATGACCAACATCAGTGTAGTTACGCACAAATTCTACTTCAAAATCTAAATACTCTAAAGTACGTCTAATCAAATCTCCCATCACCACAGCACGCATATTGCCAATATGTTGTGTCTTATATACCGTCGGACCACACTGATACACCAGAGCTTTACCGTTTTTTAGTGGTTGGAACTCTTCCAGCTCCTTAGTGAGGGTGTTTTTTAGTTTCAGCATAGAAAATTCTAGCAGAAATGTGACTTTTTAGGCGCCAACAACATCAACCAGCTTTAGCTGCAGCGATGTATTGCCATTCCAGGTATTGGCGTCCAGGCGGGCGGCTAAGTTCACTTTCTTTCCTACCAAAGCCTCCACAGCCTCGATATTATGGTAGTTAAAGCCGATACCAGCAATTGAATTGCTGAAATTATTATCGGCAGATACTTTAAGCCGCAAATGACTTTTCTGTTTGCCTATTCGGTCTGCTGATAGTAGTTTTAGATCATGAAGAGCAATTGTGGGCTGAGCATTGCCAAAACCAAACGGCGCGAGTGTCTGAACTTGGTAGTGTAGATCAAGAGTACAAATACTTGAGTCCAAGGGGGCATCGATATGAATATTTTTCTGCAGATCCTCAGGTTGAATATCTGTTTGCGCCAGCTTCATCATCTGGTGATTAAATTCTGAAAACTGATTAGGATGCAGGGTAAGGCCTGCTGCTTGGGCATGACCCCCATGGCGCAATAGTAATTTTGTGAGTTTCTCCAAGGCATTCGCCATATGAAACGAGGATGTGCTACGAGCTGAACCAACCATTTTTTCGCCATCATTTGACAGAACAATGACTGGTCGATGATACTTCTCTGTTAGCTTACCAGCAGCTAATCCTAGAATACCTTCCGGCCAGTGGTCTCCATGAATAATAAAAATTCGACTATCGGCTGGCTGTTGGGCTATTTGCGCTTCAGCCTCTTTAAATAGCTTCTGGGTAAGTTCTTGTCTTTCTGTATTCAAGCTGGATAATTCTTGTGCCAGGCTAATAGCAGCTCGTTTATCCTTGGTAGTGAGCAATTTTAAAGCCTGCATTGCCGAATCTATACGCCCGGCAGCATTTATGCGGGGACCAAGTACATAACCAAAATGGTAGGTCTCTGCCGCCGCCGGTTCAACGGCGGAGGCTTCAAGTAAACTAAGTAGGCCTACGTTTTGAGTACGAGAAAGCCTTTCAAGGCCATACTTGACGATCACGCGGTTCTCATCCACCAGTGGCATAATGTCACACACCGTGGCTAGGGCAACCAGATCAAGGTATTTGTACATATCTACCTCTAGACCCAAGGTGTCTGCAATGGCAGAGCTTAGCTTCCACGCGACATTTGCTCCGCAAATGTCGCGAAAAGGGTACCCATACTCCGGGTGACCGGGGTGTACGACCGCCCGCGCCGCCGCAGGCGGCGCGGGCTCCCCATTCTCATTTACCGGTATTGTATGATGATCAGTCACAATAAAATCTAAGTCATCGTGCTTGGCAATTAGTTCCTGATCGCGGATTCCGCAATCGACTGTGATAACTAAACTAGCTCCACCCTCTTTCATCGCCGTAATCGAGGCTTCTGTCAAGCCATATCCCTCTTCAAACCGACTTGGAATATATGGCAAGACCTTAGCCCCTGCCTCTCGGTACAGTAAATCCCATAAAATTGCCGTAGCACTCACACCATCAACATCAAAATCGCCGTGAATATAGATTTGCTCTTTATCTTCAACCGCTTGCAGAATTCGATCAACTGCAGCATCAATATCGGAGAGTAAACTGTAAGAGTGGATATCCGTTAGTTGAGGCTGTAAGAATTTTTCTCTACTTCTCACTGAAGCTCCATCCGCTAAACGATGGGTTAGTAGTAGCTCTAGTAAAGAATCTGAATCTTTAACTTCTTCAGAGTATCGATAGTTCCAAATCACGCAGACAATATAGCATAGTCTAAGTATTCAACCATTTATGGAACTGTTTGTACCCAAAGAATCCAGCAATTAGTAGAACTATAATCGTCAAAATCACAATACCTATCAATCGCGCATAATACAGCACATTAGTAACGTTCTGACTGGACTCTGCAAATAAGAGTACTCCTTGTGAATCACTAGCAAAGGTTTTAGAGGCTGTAGCTACCCTGGTACCATCGATTTCAAAAGCTTCTACTACTGCTACTACCTTAGACAAACCAAGCCCACGAGGCAACACTGTAATCGAGCGCGTAGCTTGTTCTCCGACCTTTAAATTTAATACCTCTGTGAACTCTGGTGGGTCAGTGTAATCAAAGATTTCTCCATTCCATTCTACTGGAACGCTGCGGCCTGTCACATTCCAAGTAAGTTGAATACGATCAGACTCAATATTGGACTTAATAGTTAAGTCATATTTAATAAACCTATTCCCAGGGTTCTGATCCTGCTGATTCAAAGTTAGTCTCAGTCCTTCAAAATCAATAATAACTGGTTGCTTATCTACGCTTTGCTCTAACTCATCAAGTGTTTGTTGGTCTTGTGCGTTAGCTGTATTAGGGATAATCACACCCACACTTAAACCAACAATACCGATAAATAGAAAAACTAAAAACTTTTTCATAAGTTAGTTTACTATGGATAATTCCCGCTTTCTACATAAAATGTTAAACTCCGCCGTGAGCTATAAGGTAAATGAATTACAATTCGATGAGTTCGGCAGAATTAACGGCATTCTAGCAGTTAACAAGCCTGTGGGTATTACTTCACATGATGTCGTAGCTCAGCTACGTAAAATACTCAACACCCGTAAGATAGGCCATGCTGGCGCACTGGACCCTTTTGCTAGCGGTGTACTCATTACACTCATAGGAAAGGCCACAAAACTAGCAAACAAGTTTATTGATAGCGATAAAGAGTATTTATGCACCCTTCTATTTGGGATCAACACTGATTCAGGGGATCCAGAGGGCAAGATCTTAAAGCATGATTTTGAGGCAGCTAATCAAGTAACCGCCGATGCACTTGTTAATGTTTTCTCTAACTTTCAACCCGGTTACGAACAATTTGTGCCTGTCTATAGTTCAATTAAGGTAAATGGACAAAAATTACGGGTTCTAGCTCGACAAACTGACAATCATGAAGTTATCCAAGAAGGGGATAAACGTTTTGCTTTGTTCCACAAGGGTGAGGCAAGTGAAACCTCATCAACATTGAAGGTGGAAATCCCTAGCCACTACAGAAAAATCCCAGAAATAGAACTAGAAGAACTTGGTCATACTAACCTTAGTGAAACAGTGTTTTACAAACAGATTCCTAAAGACGTGTCTTTGCCATCAGCCACAATACGAGTCTCCTGCTCAAAAGGAACCTATATCCGCACGCTTGCCGAAGATATCGGAGCAGCTTTACCAATTCCTACTCCAACTGTACTGATTGGTCTAGAACGATCCAGAGTGGACCGTATCCCACTTAAGCACACCCTTACTTTGGAAGAGGTGAAGCACCGTTATGCCACCAAAGCCAACTCTTTGTAAGCAACGCCTTTACTGGACTTATAAGTTCCCAACAAGTAAGTATAGCTAACACCAAGGCTACAAAAACCCTCACGCCCAGCCTTACCAACACTGTTCGATTAAACTTTAAAATATCTGAGTAACTACGCTCACTAGTTGCTAAGTATTCAAGCCTAGGCTCCCACGTATTAAGCGAAGGAAGCTGGGCTAAAGCCGCCTCGGAATTAGTACTGCTAGTTTCAACATCTGCTTTTTCATTTTTAATTGGAGCCAACTCTTTATTAGGCTTCTCCTCCTTTAACGTTGTCTGTATCTGCAGGCTGTTAGCAGCTCCAGGAGTAGGTCTAGCCACGGGTAATATATCACCACTGATATTTGTCCCCCAGCCCTGCCCCTTATCCGTATCTGAATACGTAAATTCATGAATCACCCTGCCAGCAAAGTCTTTAAGCTGTAGACTGTCACCTCCATTATTGAGTGTTACTCCTGTGGGTATTACCTGGATAAACCCTCCTGCTGGAACCGTAAGATTTTTTAGCATCATGGACTTACTTGTATCACTTATACTCCACCCCCAAAGACTTTGTGCCTGTTTACCGTTATTCTGAATCTCTACCCACTCGTCTTCTGAGGTTTGGGGTGAGGGGTATACCTCACTAATCCGCATTTCTGAAGTTGCTGACGCTAAAATATTGTTACTACCCGGTGTAGGTTGGAACTTTGGCAACCACACTTGCTCTATTAAACCAAGGCTGTAGCCAGCAATCGTATCGTCATACTGCAAGCTGTGTTGTAGATTTGACTGATAAAATACTTCCAGGTCCACGCTACAGCTGCTAGGTTGCCCACAATCAGGAAGCTGATTCGAAGAGCCTAGCTCTATAGTGGCTAGTTGGCCAGGAGGAATCCTAGCTGAACTTATTTCCTTCACTGCCAGCCTCTCACCATTTACTATTACCTCAACATCGTTGCGACCCAAGTCAATTTTGCTGGCACTGATATTACGAACCTCTATCCACTCTCCTCCGTAAGTGGGTGACGGATAGATTTCATTAATCATTAGCACTTTAGGCAGCTTAGTGGCCTCACATTCTTGTTGATAATCAAATTTCCACAAGGTATGTTGTGCAGACTTAACAAGCAAATTGCAATTATCGCCACTCAACTTCCAACTTACATTCGCATCGGTATTGGCATATTTAAGTATGTGTCCTGGGACTTCTGGACCACTGTCGACTTTTTTTAAACTTATTTCTAAACCACCATTGGGTAAACTAATCGGTAGTTTGACAAGCATATCCGAAGCTTCTAGTTCATTATATACGGCAAGGAATTTTTCAACATCTTTAGTGAGTACTGCTACCTGCTTAGGCTCTAGCTTTAGGCTGGGAAGCAAAGTGTTGTTTATTGTCCACTCATTTAAGTTGAGGTCCGTTTCAGAATAGTTATAAACTTCTAACCATTCTGTGGCATCTGCAGGCGTATCAGGGTTTGGGAAAACCTCTGTCACAAGTAACTGAGCCTGGATCGGCACAGCAAAAAAAGTCAGCAGGACGCAACCTAACAACATAATTGAGAGTGCAAGAAAAATGGGCATGTTTTTATTCATGCCCAAATTATTTCAATCGTCGGTTAACCGAAAGTTAAGTCTTTGTATATTCTAGTAGCTAGAAAGGTGCCAATAACCAGTTTTAAAACGCTCTCTACAACTAGGCTTTTCACAGATGATGATGTATAAAGCCCCAAAACTATCTACGCCCTTATACAAATACCCATCATGGGCAGCAAACACAGGAGCATTGTGGGATGGGTGAGCAATGTCAATTGCCCTGTGGAAACTACAATAACCCCAACCAGAAATACACCTACTGCCATACCCGCTTGTATAGTAAAAAGTGCCCTGTAATGGCCAGCTTAATGTACCGTTACCACCACAATTACCAAATCTACCTGCTGGTACGAACTGACAAGGATTATAGGACTGCCCGTTAAATTCTACCGAGAAATGCACATGCGGCCCGGTAGCCAGACCGGTAGCACCCTGACGGCCGATCATGGTTCCCCTTACAACGTAAGTCCCGTTGCCAATAGGGTTAAATGAGTTAAAGATAGCTTGCCTAATCCGTTCGGCCTCTGCTTGCTTACGGGCTTCTTCTTCAGACATAGAATTGAGCTGGTTTTGCAAGCCATTCACCTGGCCTTGTACTGAATACAAAGCTCCATAGTATTTATTCATATCCTCTTTTACTTTGGCCTGCTTCTCTTTTAATTCTGATCTTTGTTCCTCAATCACCTCTTTATCTTTAGCTAACTGTATTTTTTTGGCAGCTAGTTGCTCTTGATCGTATTCTAATTGAGCTTTTTGTTCAACAACCTCAAGCATTACTTCATTTGTGCGTTTTTGCAGTAATTGTCTGTATTGAGAAGCCTTAAAATACTCATTAATATCATCAGCAGTCAGGATACTTTCTTCTGTGGGTCGATTAAGTCTGTAGTCACGATAACCTGATCTAAGTCGATCCGAGGTAACCTCTTCAAGGCTACCAATCTCTTCTAATCTTAGAGTGATTATTTTTTCTTTATCGTCAATCTGCCTTTCCAGCAACTTGATACTCACCTCTAGCTCTTCAATTTCTAATTCCAACTCCGCTACATCTAACTGCAAAGTCTCTAATTCCGCTTGTAGTTTGCCAATCTCTCCGGAATATCCGTTTACACGCCTTTGATTGGCATCAATCTGGCTTTGAAGATCACCTTTCTGATTTCGAATCTTAGCCAGCTCGTCTTCAATTTCTCGTAATTCATCCTGTAAAGAAGCCTGAACCACTTGAGGACGAATCCCTAGCCCAGGTGAAATAGTAAGTGAGAAAATAAATACGGCTACCGCAATCACCTTTATGAGGTTTCTGACAGATTTTGGCATAGTTTACATAGTTATAAAGTGCTATGTCAGTTTAGCATGCTATCCCCTTGCGCTGTCAAAACTCTTATTTGATGTAACGCCGAATAGCAACATAGCTAATGAATCCGCCTAATAATCCACCTAGCAACGCCATCAATACGAAAATCCCAGCTATATCAAATAACTGCAAAGTAGGTAAGTCAATACTGCGTGTCCACTCAGTAACTTGTTGAGCAAAAGCACCATCTGAATTATATTCAAACAATATCCACCAAACTATCCCAATAATTGTAGAGGAAACGGTAGCCCCCACCGCGCCATACACTGCACCTTCCAACACGTAAGGAGCCCGGATGTATGCCAGGCTTCCACCTACCAACTGCATCACCCCAATTTCTTCCATCCTATTATAAGTACGATACTCTACTGTCATTAAAATAAAGAAGAAGATAATTACGAACAAAAGGCTCATTAAACCAATAGTCAGATAACGTATAGTGGAAAAAGTTTCAATTAGCCTTTCAATGTTTTCGTCGTCATAGCTCAAACGGATTGGAGGCTCTGTGACGTCATATTGCAGATCTACCAACTCGCTATCAATGTCTTCTTGGATTTTATCTGCCACAATGTACACATCGTTTAAAGAAAACAGCCTGATTTCCAAACTGGAATCCAACTTCTTCTCTTCCTGTGCGGCTAAAGCAGCATTATTAATCGGATCTATGCCTAAAGTAGCGTCAAAGTAGTCTTGATAAGCTTGCTCTTCGTCAGTGTAGGTGATCCCTTTGATTTCCGGGAACTGACTCCACTGATTTTGAAGATCTGTGATCAACTCAGGATCCGTGCCAACCTCAAAGAAAACCAGCATATTGTCACGCGTTTCGATGAATTGAATATAGTGTTCAAGTAAAAGTGCTAATCCGCCGAAGACAGTACCTACCAAAAACGCCACACTCATAACAGCAATTGAGGAAGATGCTATCCATCCACTACGTTGAATCTGTTTCCATGTATTTTCAAAAACTCTTTTGGTCGTGCTCATTTTTTGCCTGTCAGATCTAATTTAATTTTCACTGCCCGAGATGGGTTTTCCGTTTTTGGTTCGGGTTCGGGTTCTGCTTTTACTTTTGCTTTTGGTTCTTGCGACTTCGAGACTTGTCGATCCTCAACTTCAATTTTTTCCTCTTCTTCAGCTATGAAGGCCTCTACAGCCTTAGCAATTTTACGCACATCATCCATATCGACCAGTTGTTCGTTAAACAACTGCTCTGGCCCTGCTGATATTAGGTCTTCAATATCATTATACCCAGCAGAGTTAAGCCTCTCGCATAAATCTTGAGACAACTCCAAGTCCTGTAGTGGAATATTATCGGCATCTGCCATGATTCTAAGCAATTTATGCGCTTCATCATTGTGTTTTTTATCCTGTGCGGTAGAAGCTTCTGATTGGCTACTCTGATCGTCCGAAGCTAAAATGGTAGTTAGGTTATCCATATTCTCTTCATCACTTTCGGCGCGAAATTTCTCTACGAACGAGTTACGGCGACGGCGAAACGGCCACACGTTTAAGCCAGATTTCTCTTCGCCGCCGCCCTTTTTGCTCAAACTTACTTTGATTGGACCACGACGCAAATCCTCACGGTGATGCTCAATATCTTCAATCTCTTCTGGGCTAAGGTCTGTTTTTTCGTAATATCCGTGTTTATCATCGCGAATTAAACGCCCACCTTCCATTTGGATCACACGTTTATTTAAAGTATTCACGATATCCGTACCATGTGTAGACATAATCACCGTCGTCCCCCAATTGTTAATTTTGGACAGAATTTGAACAATATCCCATGCCGCGGCTGGATCCAGGTTTCCAGTAGGCTCATCCGCGAGAAGCAGAATCGGATTGTTTACCAATGCTCTGGCAATTGCCACACGCTGCTGCTGACCGCCAGACAGCTCCTGCGGCTCATGCAGTAATCGATCCCCCAGGCCAACAGCTTGCAAAACATGCTCAGCTTTCTGCTGCTGTTCTGCAGCGGAAAGCCGGTTTTCCCGGTCGTAGAACATAGGCAGAGAGACATTTTGAAGTGCAGGGGTGCGGGGAAGCAGATTGTAGGTCTGAAAAATAAAACCCAGCTTTCGGTTCCGCAGGAAAGCCAATTCTTCAGGGGTAAGATGACTGACATTTTCTCCTTCTAGATAGTATTCACCAGACGTTGGGCTCATCAAGCATCCCAACACACTCATCAGGGTGCTTTTCCCTGAACCGGAAGGCCCCATGATAGCTACAAATTCTCCTGACCTT
>CAYUPY010000041.1:0-9796 GCA_964446595.1 uncultured Candidatus Saccharibacteria bacterium
TCGTATGGTGAGGAGACAGAACCAACGGTAACAGTTGACCCTGAGAAACAGACCAAGACGTTCACCTCTAAGAATATAAATAGCGCGGAGGAACAGTATCGAGTCACATTACCTGGTGACTGGGAAATTGAAGAGGATATATTTAACGCTCAGCAATCATATCTAGTGACCTTTTCCAAAGGTAATCAAGCAATTAAAATCCAACAAGCTAAGACCACTGGTGACTTCATACCATGTTTCTTTAGTAATTCTAAATACAATGCTAAAGAAGCAAATGTTTTCTTTAAATTTAACAAACAAACTTTTGTTGAATTAGATAAATATGGCTATACACTTGCAGTTGCATCAGCTAAAGATAACGACCTGATGATGTACAACCAGCAAACAGGTAAAGCTGAGATCGTCCCTGTGAATTCTGAAGGTGTGGATGCAGAATTTGTACAAGATGCATCAGTATGTGGAAGTTTTGATCGCAACACAGGTGCACCAAACACAAGATTTGGTTCAATTATGATCCAAACTGGAAACACAGATGAAATAGTAAGCCAAGAGGTACTTAATATCCTAGCTAGCATAGCTCCAGTAGATGGACAACTTTACCCAACAGATTCCCCTGTAGAGCCTACACCGCAGCCTTCGTCTTATCCATCAGGTACGACATACACGACGAAAGCTCTACCCAGTGGCAATCCACATGATGGCAGCATTGAAATGGATTTACCTGCAGGTTGGTATGTTGATGAAGAAAAATTAACTGCACAAGGAAACAGCATTTTTATTGAGAAAAGCGAACTTGGAATGCGACTTTATATAAGTCAAAGTAGCAATCCAGAAAGTGGTAAGTGTGTATTCAGTAAAAAAGGTTACCTTGATACTAGTGGTAGACTTTTCTACATTGCAAAATATGATTCAGTTTATTCTAGTTGGTATCAAGGACTTGAATACAGAGTAGCAAGAAATGCCGACATTAGTGAATATGTAAAACAAAGTGATGGACAATACAAGTGGGTGGAGTTTCACAACGTCACCGGCGATAACTCTAGCGATTTTGTATGTACAAAATACCCAACTGATACTGGAAACGAGTGGGTAACTAACCATTACTTTGGTAACTTTGCCCTACAATATGGACCAGATAGTACAGAAGCAGAGAGGCAAGTAATTTATGAAATTATTGCTGATATGCATTCTGACAATACCCGCTATGTACCATATGGCCGTAAAGTTGAGTAATGTAAGTGCTTAAAAAGCTGTAAGTGAGGCGAGCCGGGCGACTGTGTCGCCCGGCTCGCTCATTTTGTAGAAATTTTTGTAAATATATCTTGAACAAATAGAGGAGTATGTTTAAACTGAAAGTACTAATCTAGTGTAAAGTAACCTCATGGCCTCAATCTGTTTATACTTTCAGGTGCACCAACCACGTCGTTTGCGCAAATTCCAAGCTTTCGATATTGGCCAAGAGGTGGATTATTTTGCTGATTACTCAGATGGGGCGAATGTCAGTAATCCTGAAATTTTAAATAAACTTGCTCGTAAATGTTACTTACCAGCTAATCAATTAATTCTAGAGCTTCTTCAAGAACATCCCGAATTAAAAATTACTTACTCTATAACAGGTGTTGTGTTGCGGCAGCTGCAAGAGCAGCTGCCGCACGTCCTAGACAGCTTTAAAAGACTGGCAGCTACTGGCCAAGTAGAATTTCTAGCTGAAACTTACTACCATTCACTTTCTAGCATTTTCTCGGAAGAGGAATTTGTAGACCAAATTGATCACCATGTGGATACAATCAAAACTTTATTCGGACAAAAGCCAACTGTATTCCGTAATACTGAGCTTATCTACAATAACGCCATTGCCAAAATTGCACAGGATTTTGGCTTTACAGGTGTTTTGGCAGAAGGTGCTGATCAGGTATTAGGTTGGCGCAGCCCAAACTATGTTTATGCTGCGCCGAGCGGGATTCCTCTATTGTTAAAGAATTACCGCCTTTCTGACGATATCGCACTGCGCTTTTCACAACAGGATTGGGAACATTTCCCGCTTACAGCAAATAAATTCGCCGATTGGTTGTCCGAGTCAGGTAAAGATAGTGATGTAATTAACCTATTTATGGACTACGCTACCTTTGGTGAACATCATTCTGAGGAAAACGGTATCTTTGACTTTCTAGCAGATCTTCCCAAAGCAGTCCTAAAAGATAAAGAGGCAGAATTTGTGACAACATCCGAAGCAATCGAACGTTATCAACCCAAAGCCACACTCGATGTTCCGTATCATATTTCTTGGACCGACGAACAGCGTGATCTATCAGCCTGGCTGGAGAATGATATGCAGAAACATGCAGTTGAGCGTGTATATTCACTGCGGGAGCGTGTACTCTCTAGCGGTGACGAAGAACTAATCGATACTTGGCGCCATCTTCAATCATCTGACCATTTCTACCACATGTGCACAAAGTGGGCCGGAGATAGCAACCATGCATATTTTAGCCCGTTCGAGTCACCTTACACTGCATTCCTGAGTTATATGAATGTATTACAGGATTTTGAACTCAAACTCCAACAAGTTGAGCAAGAAAAACTAAACGTACAAAGTAACCCTGAGAACGTTTTGTTACCTATGGTAGAGATAAGTGCGGCAGCTTAAATTTCAAACTTAAACTGAGTTTTGGTGAAATATGAAGGCCATCTTCTAGGCCCAAAGTTTCAATTGCTTGAGCTAGAAAGTCGTTATCACTGGTGACAATAGCATGACGTTTCGCCAGTAAAAGAAGTGAGAATCCAACCAATGCCTGAATATTGATACTAGAATTCTCGGTTAAGAGAAAGTGAGCATCTGCCCAATGAACTAAATTCTCGTACCGATCTGCCATACTAGACTATAGTGCGAACCTATATGCAAAAGATCAGTCCTTTAGTAAGGGAAACCACCTCCTACAAGCTCATTTACTCGAATCGTACGATCCAGAGCAATGAAGCCGAGACAACAAGTACTGCACATAAGTAGAACGACTAATGTTACTAGTACTCCAAAGATTGCTTTTTGGGTCTTTGTTAAATTTTTCATCATTCTTGTGACACTTTAGCAGTTAATACGTTAAATTAGTATCTGTTATTAAGAATACTTATGTGTGGAATTTTTGGCTTCTCTGGCAAACAAAATGCAAGCGACCTCATTAAAGCTGGGTTAACCAACCTAGAATACCGGGGATATGACTCTTGGGGTGTGGCCGTGCTGGCAACTGACGAGATTAAAATTGAAAAGGAAGTAGGTGCTATTTCTGACGTTAATCATTTTAACCTGCCTGAAAGCGGTCTAGGTATTGGACATATGCGCTGGGCCACCCATGGTGGTGTCACTCAAACAAATGCACATCCCCATCTGGCTAGCAATGGTCGATTCGCCCTTGCCCAGAACGGCATTGTCGAGAACTTTCAAGAGCTAAAAACAGAATTGAGCGAGAAGGGCCACGCGTTCATCACAGAAACCGATACTGAGGTGATTGTGCGTCTAATCGAAGAAGAGCTGAAACATGAGCAGGAGTTCGTTACGGCGGTTGTGAGGGCTTTCAAGCGACTTACCGGGCGAAACACAATTATTCTGCTTGATAAGTTAACAAAGCAATTAGTTGGCATAAAGTATGGCTCACCTATGATTGCTGGAGAAAATAGCGAAGGGGAGTATTTTGTTTCATCCGATACGCTAGCACTTTCTGTTGCAGCCGACACCGCATATGTACTCGAAAATGAGGAGGTAGTAGTAATTAATGCTGATGGTATGCGCTTTTACAACTTAACCCTTGAAGAGCTAAAAAAAGAACGCACAGCAATAACTGAACAATATGCGGCCGATAAAGAAGGCTTTGAACACTTTATGATCAAAGAGATCGTTGCACAGCAACACACAATCGCTGAGGCTACAAACATTGAGGAAGCAGAATTAGCCAAATTTACAGAAGCTTTGCTCAAGGCGGAGCATATCTACACCCTGGGATCAGGAACGGCGAGTTTCGCCGCTGGGCAAACCGCATACTACATAAGAAGCATTGCTGGCCAGCATGCAACCGAACTTAAGGCGTATGAAATGGATAGCTACCAATCATTATTTACGGAGCGAGATATTGTAATCGCTTTCAGCCAAAGCGGGGAAACAGCCGATACGATTGAGGCTTTAGAAATAGCCAAAGCAGGTGGGGCCAGGGTAGCAAGTTTTGTAAACATGATTGGCTCCACTATTCCCCGCATGAGTGATTTTAGTTTTGCTACACGGGTGGGGCCTGAAATTTGTGTAGCCTCGACCAAGGTCCTGACTGCGCAAATTGCCTGGGGTTACCTGGTTGCCATGACGCTCTCAGGTCAATTTGCGCAAGCAAAAGCCAATCTCCTTGCCCTCACAAACTCTTTGGAGGACTATTTTACTGAAGATCTCTTCACTTATTTCCGCAATACTGTGAAGGACTTTATCAAAAACGAACACTTTTTTGTGATGGGAACTGGACAGAACTATTACATTGCCTTGGAGGGAGCGTTAAAAATTAAAGAAATTACCTATAAACATGTTGAAGGCTTTTCTTCTAGTGAGTTAAAACACGGCGTAATCGCTCTGATAGAGGAGGGTACGCCTACGTTTATCATTGTCGATCCTCATCAAGGCGAAGCGGTCACAATTAACGCTGCCTCAGAGGTAAAAGCCCGTGGAGCAAGGGTAATAGGTGTCAGTCCAAAAGCTAATGCTATATTTGATTATCATCTCCCTACCGCCGGCTCGCACGCAGAACTTAATCCAATCCTAAATGTTATCCCATTTCAATTGTTCTCCTATTTCCTGGCAGTAGAGTTGAATTTGCCTCCTGATAAGCCACGTAATCTGGCAAAGAGCGTAACGGTGAAGTAAACGTTTGTTGCTATTTTTAATTATTAGGTGTTATGCTGGGCGCATGAAAACAGCATTAATAACTGGCGTAACAGGGCAAGATGGCGCCTTCTTGTCCAAACTTCTTCTTGAAAAAGGATATAGAGTAATAGGTGCTGCTCGGCGCAGTGCCAGTGGTAGTGCATGGCGGTTAGACAAACTTGGCATTACTGACAAAGTAGAATTTGTAGATTTCGAGTTAACTGATCAAGAAAACATCAGCTATGTTATTCGTGACTTAAAACCTGACGAACTCTACAACCTGGCAGCGATGTCTTTTGTGGGCAGCTCTTTCCGTCAACCGATCTCTACTGCCCAAATTGACTTTATTGGAGTATTACATGTGCTTGAGGCTCTCAAGCAGCACTCACCAGAAACAAGGTTTTATCAAGCATCAACATCAGAGATGTTTGGAAAGGTACAAGAGGTTCCACAAAAGGAAGATACGCCTTTTTATCCTCGTTCACCATACGGCGTGGCAAAATTAGCCGCACACTGGGCAACGGTAAACTATCGTGAGAGTTACGACATGCATTGTAGTAGTGGAATTTTGTTTAATCATGAATCTGAGCTAAGAGGTTCGGAATTTGTAACTAAGAAAATTACCGAATACGTTGGCCGCTATAAGGCTGATAACTCAATTGCACCATTGGAGCTTGGAAACATGGATTCCAAACGTGACTGGGGCTTTGCTGGCGACTACGTAGATGCTATGTGGCGCATGGTGCAGCAAGATGAGGCCGACTCTTACGTAGTCGCCACCGGCGAAACGTACAGCGTCCGCGAATTCGTAGAAGCGGCCTTCGCTGCAATCGACGTAGAGGTAAAATGGGAAAACAAAACTAAAGACCCTGTAAATGAAGTAGGAGTTCGTGCCGACAACGGTAAAACTATCGTAAAAATCAATCCTAAGTTCTTCCGTCCAGCCGAAGTTGACCTACTAGTTGGCAACGCGGCTAAGGCTAAAAAAGTTTTAGACTGGGAACCAACCCTTGACTTCCAGCAGCTGGTGGAAAGAATGGTGAGGGCGGAACTAGAGTAGGGTCAATACTCAAAAAACAAACAGCAAAGGCGTGCCTTATTAATTTAGGGCACGCCTTTTCGATCCCAAAATAAGTCTTACTCCTGCAAGTAGGGATAAATATAATCTTTAACAAAAGAAAATAAATTATTGTAATTATCTAGTTTGAGTATGGTCTCATTTCCCGTACTATGGAGGAAAATGTAATTCTCCCTATCCTTCGCAACCGCAGAAATCATGAGCATCTTTACCAATGCACTCCCTGCTTCTTCGCTAATTCCAGGTATTTCTTCAGCTAAGCCTTTTGCAGATTCTACCCAGCCCTTGATAGCTGCATTGAGCCACTCCGATATTATATCGAGGTTCAAATTGTGTTCGAGAAGCTTAAGTCTCAGTTGATTATCAAAATCAAACTCAACAGGCAATTCGGCATTATTACCAACTAAATAGTTGGCCATTCTTAATACATGTCTAGTTCCACTTTCATCTCCAGATCTAAACAGACCACTCAACTCCAAGTTTAGCCTTTGAACATCATTTTGCAGCTCATTTAAGCTTCGTAGGACATTTCTAAATTCTGCAATAGATTGCTGGATAGCTTCCAAAAAAGTACTTTCTACACTTTTTTGCTGAGTACTGCCTAACCTTTCCCTTACATGCTCGATCGTGGGGAAAAGATACAAAGTTCTTTCCTTTCCGCCTGAAACATCAGATTGCAGATACTTATTTCCTAAAGGAGACAACCGGCCTAAATATGGCAGATTGAAAACATTACTCCCGGCAAAATTTACGATTCGACCAAAACCGGTTCCATCATCATTTTTCTCCAAAATATACAGCTTAACAAACTCCTCCTTTTCTAGTTGCGTAAACCCATCCCATCTTGCTATCAGATCCTCTTTTGGTAGACCTTTAAGTTCATCATACCTAGGAATTAGTCTGCGTCCTACGCCCCTGCTATAGTTAAACTCCCAAACCACATTGTTAACTATCCAGTGTAATAAGTTCTTTACATTGTCATTACGTTCCTCCAGCTTGGTGTTAATTGCATCAACAAGTCTCTGAGGCTCATTTTCTACAGCTTCAATATAAACATCGTGCATTCCTTGTGACACAGTAGATGCATATGATGCTGCCTCATCCGTAACCACTGGCATCATATCTGCTTCGTCAATTTTGAAAAGCGTAATACCAAGTTCTCTTAAGAAATCAATGAATTTGGCTGCTCCAGACAGACTAATATATCCCTCCGAAAGAGGAGTCTCATTTGTGAGCTGCCTGAATATTTCCGGTAAACTACGCACATTTATTCCAGTTAGTTTATTTTCAAGTACTTGGTATCTACTTAGCATCTCTCTCGCTTTCTGAATAGGATTGCGTAGCTTTTCGGTAACCACTTCTTGCACTAAGTTCTCCATTTGCTGTTTACTTATCTGAGTAAAAGGGATTAATGCCTCTGGGACTTCTAATTTATATTGCGTACAAAATTCTATCTGTTGTTTTGCTTTGGCTAAAACCTCAAGAGATTCTTCTTTGTCCGCATTCATCAGGGTCCCAATTCCCAACCACTCAAAAGACTGCTTTGCGAGATAACCGATTAGCTTCTGAAGTACGGAGCCCAAGGTTAGGTCAGCATTTTGTAACTCCACAAACCCATCACTATTTGCGCTAGTTAAAAATTCTACTGTCACCGCGAAAAAATAAAGGATTTTTTTACTTTCATCTGTATCTTCCATATCAGAAAGCCTAGCTAGCGATCCACTTAACCTTTCGCCGGTATAAAACTTCAAGTCTCTTGGAATATCTAATGCATTAACAACATCTAAAGCGATTAAGCTTTTGCCCGCAACAAGCAAACTCCCGACTAATTTCGGCAATAGCTCTTCATCATATTTCCCCACTTTATATTGACCTACTAAGTCAGTCAAAGCTTTCCTTTGGTCTACTAGTGTGGCAAATACACCTTTTGGATAATCTTGTACTTTTAGGACAACCTTATTTTTCTGTTCCCTAATCTTATCTACTGCGGTGATTATTTTCTCGTTAAAACTTATATCTAAAGTGTCGTTTTCCTCTGAACCTAAAATTAACTTACCAAACGAAATCAGTACTAACAAAGGACTTATCCCTTTTTCAGCTTGCCCAAGCATTACCTTTGCTAACTCCATTTTCGCTTCTTCATCAACAGCACTTAAAATCATTTCTGAGTTTCGTATTCCTCTGCCAACATCATTCAGGAATAGATCAATAATTGGCTTGAAAATCGATTCAAGATATAACTCTTGCAACTTTTCTGCAAAAGTAGGCCAGCCCGCTGGGATTTCAATCTGAGGAGGAGTGGTTTTCTCTGATTCCAAGGCACTAATGACAGCCTCACTAATTTTTCTCTTCGCTAATGTCCCTCTTAATGCATTCGAGTACTCCCAACTGTCAATAGCTGACTTCATCTCACGATGCTTGTCTTGATGCATCACTAGTAAATCAATTTTGGCCTGAATTGTAGCTGGTGTAGCGAGCAGCCCGGTTAAGTGAGTCTCTAAATCCGCTAAGATACTTCCTAAATCTACGTACGCCCTAGGTATAGGAATACCACTTTCCCATGTTTGTGGTCGATTGATACTTTCGGTGCCCATCTTATATTTCCTGTTATATTTAAACGATTGAATGATTATATAAAAACTAACTTAATTTTCCTGGACATTTTCAAGCGCATTTTGGACATTCAGCTTTTCTTCTATTCTTACTAAATTATGCGCTAAACCTAGAATCTGTTCTATTGTAACTTGATTGGTGTGATTTTTTAAGATTTGTGCGGCGTCTTTTTTGAATAACTGGACAAAAGCCTTTACTATTTCTAAGCTTTGTTTGGGCTCCGTTGAAGTTAATCGCCTAAGACCCGACCGCAGTTCAACAGTTTTTTTTTGCAATAGAGATAACAATGAAATTACCTTCGTAATCTTTCCTGGATCAGTCAGAGGACTTGTTTTTTGCCCATTAAATTGGGTTTTTACTTGCTCTACGGCATTTCCAAACTCCTCAACAAACTCTTCGACATCTTCTTCCTTTTCAAATTCAGGCAAGCTACCATTTATCAAGAAGAGTTTCATCGCTACGGAAATGTCTAAGCTGGCAATAAAGCCTTCCAAAGTACTACTATCAACTAACACTAGGACCTCAAAATATTTACTCTCTACTAACTTACTTGCAAGTTTAAGTAGATTATTTAATTCCCCCGTAGTTTTAGCGTCCAGCCTTGCAAAAAACTCTTTTGGGAAAGCTCCTATCTGAGTGGTAACGATACTCAAGGTTTGAAGCAAATAGTTATAGTCATATTGATTCAGCTTGGCAGCTGAAAAATCCCGCTCTTCTGTTAGCTGTTGCATATCGTTAATTGCATTTGCAACCAGACGCTCAAAGAGCTTGACTAACGAATCAAGTTCAGATGTGGCGAGCTCTGCAGACAACTTACTGGCAGCAGTCACCGCATCTTCATCATTTCTAACATAAATTATGCTCTCTTCACCAAACATCTTTTTGTGATGCTCAATGAATTTTTGTAAATTGCATCCAAAATACCCGTCTCGTTCAATAACTTGGTCCCGTTTAGGTCTGTAATTATGGAATCTTTGCTGAATTAATCTGTCATCAGGGGGATCGATTACGACCAACCTTTCAGGAATACAAGGCATCATATAAGTTAGTTTTAGAATTTCATCCGGGATTACCATGCCGGCAGCTGAAAAGACAATCGCCAAAGTATTTTCGGTATGCATTTCTGGCATTGCAAAAGACCTACCTTGCACACCCAAACTGGCATAAACTAAATTCATCCATACCTCTCTGCACAGAGTGGTGGTTGCATA
>CAYUPY010000041.1:9806-12694 GCA_964446595.1 uncultured Candidatus Saccharibacteria bacterium
ATAGTTAATCAGGTTCATGAAGTTACCCAGCTCTACGCTAACATCAAGTCCCATTGCCTGTTTAATGTAATGCTCAAAAGGGATATTTGAATGAAACGCATGACCTTTCTCCACCTTCACACCTCCAGGGTATTTCACAGAAATTTGCTCGTTTGGTAAACCTGTTACCTGTCTGTACGCGCTGCTGGCAAACTGCTTTATCCAGGTATCATTGAAGTGAGTTTTTCCAGCTCCAACCCTTCCGATGGTTAATGACCGCATCATTACTTTAGGCACAAACTCAGGCATCGCTGCAGCTTGCATCTGCTGGGCATTTACACACAAGTGGCTAAGATTCAGTCCTAATTCTTGCAGCTTTGGTTTTAAATTGTATTTTAATTCTCCCAGTTTCTTGGAAAGCTCTGGATTTGCATGGAATATCTTGTCTAAAGACGGGTTAATAATTAGCTCTTCATCAAATAGCTTTTCCACAAAATCAGTAAAATTAAAGTCCAAGTGAAACAGGATTTCCGGATGCTCTGCCATCAAATTAAATAAGGCATACTGATAAACCACTAAAATTGAGAATAGATTTTGGATGTATGCCGCAAAGTGCTCTTGCATCCTTTTGATTTCCGGGTGTTCCAAGTCCAAATTACGAGGAGCTGTGTCTAAATTGTCAGTAATAGTTAGCTGCTCTTCTGAGCTCTCTTCTGCAGCCTTGGATACAACATCTGGTAGATATCTATGCTCATATTCACCCCACCTTCCCATTTTACTTATTTCACCTCACTTAATACGTAACCTTTTCCTTTGACGTTACGGATCTTGTAGCGATTCCTTAAGTTCTTTTTTAAGCGAGCAACTAGCTTGTAGTTAGCCCATAGGGTAGAAGAGCGGCCATTTCTAACCACGGCATCTATCATTTCGTCAGTCACAAGCTTGTTGCGATTTTCATACATCAAGTTAAACAATGTTAAAGATTTGCCAGAGAGCTCAACTCTGGGTGCAAAAGAATGTTTGTCCAAGTAAGATTTCAAAAGCAGTGACTTTGGATGACCAGAGTCTGTAACTAACCCCATTTCTACCAGTACACTCAGTGGTAAGGTAGAGTAAACTTCTGCTAGCCCCGCCAAAATTGACATGATTTGTGGCTTGTTTACTAGTTTGCCTAGCTCGCAAATACCTTCTTTATCATAAAAGCTTGCAATTCTTTTTATTAGCTTTAGCAAACCACCAGAGTAAAGCATTACTTTCTTAATGTCCAAGTTTTGCAACTGCCAATTGTGCAACGTTTTACGCAATTCTATCGCTTCTTCTACTTGATCTTGTCTTAAAGGCTTTCTAATCGATAAATTCGCGAACAGGGTGGCATAATTAGTGTATTTTGCAGGGTCTACATGAATGTCCCAGGGAAATTTCACTACGGCAAGAATATTTGAGTAGGGCAATTTCGCCTTAATTCTGCGTAAAAATTGCGCATTATCTTCTACATTTCTGTAAAAATAGGGCATTATGATCACTGCAGTTTTTGCTGATTTTTTCACCTTAGTTACAATATCCTCTAAGTCTGTTACTCCATCTTTTACATACAATGCAGTGAAATTGGACTCTTTGTTTATCCAGTAAGCAGCGTATTCCATGAATCTCTCCTCGCCAGTGGCGGGGCTGGAAGCGTACGCCACATTCTCGTTTTTACCTAGTAATCCAAGTAAATCCAGATAGTCTTGATGAAAGTATTCGATTTTTTTAGCGAATATTTCTTGATAATTTGTCACGTATAATTATAGCATAGATATATCTCATAGTATTGGTTTTGGTGTCCAAATGTCCAAAATTAAAAAAGAAGGTTTTTGCCTTCCAAAGAGGTTAGTCTAGTATGTTTTTATGATTAATTTAAGTTAACAACGCACATGTCGGACACACCCACCTCAGCCCCCAAGAGCACCTTACAATTATATAATGGCGTCACTTTCTGTGATTCTACTTTTGGTTCTAGTTACTATTGCCTATCTTGTTATTCAAGACAAAGATGCAGGCTCGCCTGATTTACCATCCGATACAAGTATGGCAGAGACTACAATTCAGGTAAAAAGCGATACCTGCAGTAGAGACGAAGTCGCAGATAATCAAGGTGGTTGCGTACCTTTTCGACTAGACCGCGATTTTACCAATCTAAGGTATAGGAACTACGTAGCTGACGTACATTATTCTCCAACATCTTATAAGGCTTGGTTAGCCTCAACAAGTAGTGAAGAAGCGCAAATAAGAAATCTAGACTATACGAACGCTAACCCATATTTGGGCTATCGTTAGCTACCTAGAAGATGGCAAGGACTACTGGGAAGTTATAAAGATCAGTATTGATTCTGGCCAGGCGACCGTGATCCCAAACAGTGCGCTACAAGCACCCGACTTTAGCGTGACATTAAGCTTAGTACCTCAAGATGCTGGTTACGAGACATTTCTACACAGAACAGAACAAGGTGAAATGATTGCCCTCATTTACAATTACTATCCAGATGAGGCAGTGAATGTAGCCTCTCTTGGGCAAGCTAAAATTAAGATGAATTTCAGAACCTTTTCTGGCAATAGTTACTCAGACTCTTACGCTGATTTAAAAAAATTCGTAACCGATGGAGAACTGCAACTTATTGATTTCTTAGGTATCTATGAAGATACATTTGTTTTGGCCTACACAGATGAAAGTCCAAGCTCAGGATATGTAACTTCTACTAAGCTTCAATATGGATATATGAATGATACTACTGCAAATACTAACTTTTTGGCTTTGATTCCTGAGAGCTACAATACTGATCTGTTTGAAACAGTCACTCTTCAAAACTTTTCCAAAGAGACTGTCCGGAATTTTTTGAAATGAGGAGAAAAGGCAGGTACAGTAGTGTAAT
>CAYUPY010000042.1:0-12141 GCA_964446595.1 uncultured Candidatus Saccharibacteria bacterium
GACTATAGTCACGGATTCTCAATTAATATGAGACATCAAGTTTTCCCACTTGCAGTTATCGAACATCTAGCCAAGAAGAATGGCGTCAAATTTCTGAACAGACATGCGTATTTAAACGTTCAGGGAGTTTATAACAAACTTTATCAATATGTTACCTTAGCTAATCACAACTTACCTATTCCTTTTACTGTTAGCATAGACGACCCGAATAAGCTTATTGCTAACATACAAGCGGAAATGGACGAACCGATGATTTTGAAGCCTAATTATGGTTCCAAAGGTGATGGAATATTTTTAGTGGATAATCAAACGAAGGTGACTCATATTGATTCATCACTTAACCACTCTGCCCAAAGAATCATATCTGCCAACTCTGACTATAGAGTATTTGCAGTAGGTGACAAGGTATTAGGTGTAATGCGCAGAAATAAACCAGAGGGTTCAATACTATCAAACTTTGATAAAGGTGCTACGGTTGAGGCTGCAGAGCTAGATACTCATATACTCAATGATGCGCTTGCGGCAGTTAAAGCTCTAAAGTTGGATTACGGCGGGGTTGATATCATGGTTGACGAGAACAGCAAGCAACACTTCATTCTTGAGGTAAACGATCAACCTAACTTTGAAGGCTTTGAACAGGCTTGTAACGTAAATATCCCTTCGAATATAATTGAGTATCTTCTAAAAAAATAATTATGAAAATTCTTTCTCCTAAAATAGAGTCAAATTCTATTACAACTACGTTTACATTGGACAATGGAGAGCTCTCCTATACTTATGTTTTTGAACAAAATTTAGACGCTAATGATCCCGTTTTGATTAAACTTGCCGACCTACTCGCAGCCATCGGCGCTACAGCGGCAATTGGGAAGGAGGACACCAGAAACTTCGTACTAGTAGAGACCTCTTTGGGAGAAAAAGAATTAAAATTTCTAGAAAAACTATACAAATTTGGATTAGGAGAATATAACTACCTAAATAAGCTCCCTCTAGAAAAAGACTACAAATTCACAATTGAACACAAGCGAAATTTGCCAATCGCAAACGAATTTAATTCCCCTTCTAGGACTGAGGGGAAAATGCTCGTGCTCCATGGAGGTGGTAAAGATACTCTGGTGGCCACAGAAATCGTTCGCGGAATCGGATTCGAGTTTGAGTGGTTCAACTTAAAAAAAAGACAATCTTTGCTTGCTCATCGTGAGGCACTAGTCGAAATAAGCGGAGTTAAGAGCCTCGCAATTGTCGAGAGAAAAACTACTGAAAAAAACTGGGACAAAAGTTACTCTGGGCACCGCCCATCTAGTGCACTTCTAGCGATAGTAGCTGTAATAGAGGCCCATGTTAGAGGGTTAAGCTATGTTGTAGCGGGGAATGAGTTCTCTGCAAATTTCCCTACTTTAATTACGGCGGAAGGCTTTCCTGTTAATCACCAGTATTCCAAATCGTTTGAATTTGAAGTAGATTTCCAGAATATTCTGGCAAACCTCTTCCCTGAACTTGGAGTGCAATATTTTAGTATCTTGCGCAAACTTTACGAGGTAGAAATTGCCGAAATTTTTGCGCATTTTCCCAAGTATTTTGGTCATTTTGTGAGCTGTAATGTGAGTCAAGTTGACAGTGTATGGTGTAAGGATTGTTCAAAATGCGCCTTCGTCTTTCTAGCTCTCTACCCTTACCTAAATGACTCACAGGTTGTCGAAATATGGGGTGAGGACCTGTTTAACCGGGAAAGCATTCGTGAACATATTTATGATTTAGTAAAGCACGAAGGAAATCCTTTTGAGTGCGTCGGCACCACGGAGGAATCGGTTTTCAGTCTCATCAAATCAATAGAGCGCAATCCTTGGATAGCAGACTTAGTGTTTAAAGATAGGAAAGGCAGGGAGCTGATTTCGGGCAGAAAAGCGGAATTAATTCCTTTTGAATCAAGAGAGGCTGCCTATCCTTCAGAAATTGCTGAAAAAATAACTGAGTATATTTATGCAAGAATAACCAAATGAAAAAAGGACTAATTTTGAAGGCGGTGACAAGTGACTATGACGAAAAACTCGTGAATTCCTTAAATGAGTATGGGAAAGAACTTGTCTATGACCTGCGTTATTACAATGCTATCAACTTTCTAATTTCCAGTGAAGAAATCAAGATTACCATCGATGGGATAGATTTAACTGACTATGATTTTGTGTTTTTCAAAAAATGGAGAGATACGTATCGCTATGCAATCGCTATTTCGCACTTCTTGCAACATAAAGGAATACCCTACGTAGATGCGAATGTTGATAGTTACGTCTCATTCGATAAGCTAACACAGATGATGATATTTGCGGCAAACGACTTGCCAATACCTAAAACTTTTTTCAGTACGCAAAATAGTTATACATTTACTGATCTAAACCTCTTATTTGGTGAGCGCTTTATTCTAAAGGATATTTCTGGATCTAAGGGAGAGGCAAACTTCTTGATTTCCAGTCAAACTGACATAGACGAAGCACAAACTAGCTATCCGGATGTGGCTTTTGTAGCGCAAGAGTTTATTGATAATAATTACGATTACCGCATTGGTATACTAGGTGATGAGGTAGGTTACGTAAAAAAGAGAATGCGATTGAAGGAAAGTACATCTCACCTAAACAATATTTCCCAGGGAGCCCAAGTTATGGAGGTTAGTCCACAGGAAACACCGGAAGAATACATTACTGTTGCCAAAAAGGCAAACCAATTAATGGGTCTTTCTCTGGGTGGCGTAGATGTAATTATCGACAAGAACGAAAGACCATATTTATTAGAAGTTAACCAGTCACCTGCAATTACAAATCACGCTTCCACATTGGCAGCTGTCGCAAATTATTTCGATATGCTTATAAAATGACAGAATTAGTTGAACAAGACCACGCAAATCCTAAAGATAGGGTCTGGCATGACTTTATTAAAGAATTCGTCCTGCCAGTAGGAGTAGTTGAGAGTCTTGAAAGAAAGAAAGTTGAGGAAGAGATAGAAAGAGAGAGGTTCGAAGCTGACCCCAACTACATACCAGAAATTAAGTATACAGGTTTAAATAGAGAAGCACTTGAGCATCAGTTAGGTGAGTTGACTGCTCTTTATAAGCTAATTGACGAAGGAGAACCAACTTATTACCGCGATTTATTAGCAGACGAGATTGATGCACTAAAAGTTCTTTACGAACAAGCCGTTCTAGAAGCAATACTGCAAACTAAGCTTCTACTTGCTACTTGTGATATGCAGGTAGCTACAAGCCCAGATGAGTCAAAAGCTAGAGCTGAGGAGTTTTTGAAATATTCTGAACTTATCTATGGCCGCCCTAGTCCCGATTTATTTGCACTCTTCCTAAAAAACCTTCTGAGCCGCACCTCACCTAGCGAGATGGAAGGAAAGCCAGATAACCTAAAAACTGCTGCAGAAGAACTAAGAAGTGCCTTGAGTATAGACGAAGAGAGTCCTTTGCTAAAAAGGGCAAAGCGGGTAACAAAAATAGCAACCGCAGACTACTCTGAAAACCGCGGTCTAGAAGCACTTAGCACAGAAATTAAAAGGGCGATGGGTAGAGTTTTGCAGCTAGAGCTTCCAGATGAAATTAGTCCAGAACGGGCAATGCAAATTTTCTCTGATGTATTACACACTGATTTAGAGGCAGAAAGATGGACAGTTGTTTGCGATCAAGATACCAGTACTAGAGTCGACCAGAATACTAAAACAGTACACTTAACACAGACATCTAGAAACCTAGAAAAGGTACTAACTCTTATAGCACATGAGCTACATACTCATGTAAAGAGACGCGTAGCAGCAGATAACTCCGAAATAGTAATACTACAGCTGACAACTGCTGGCTACTTAACCTTTGAAGAAGGGTTAGCAAAGACAAACGAAGCACTCATAATCGATCAGTTTCCTGAGCTAGGAAATCACATATACCACTTTGCAATTTCTCTTACACTAGGGCTAGATGGAACTCCTAGGAACTTTAGAGAAGTATACGATATCCTAGTCAAATACTATAGTTTTGCTAAGCTTAGTTCTGATCCAGAAACTACAAAAGAAGACTTGCTAGCTCACTCTAAGAAACAAGCGTGGAAGGCATGCATGAGGGTGTTTAGAGGAACTGATTTTAAAACCAAAGGGGTATGTCTAACTAAAGACATAGTCTATGAAGAAGGAATACTCAAAGTACTTAGAGCTGTAAATTCTGACGCGGATGCACATACGCAATTTTACTTAGGCAAACTCGACCCAACAGATCCGCTAACCTACTATGCTCTAACACCTCTCAAATTATGAACTAGCATATGAAAAAGTTATTACTAATCACGACCACAGAAGATTTATCCTTACCGCTATTTTTCACTAGGGAAATTAGTGCCGCGTATGAGATCCAGGTTTTGCTAGTTGAAGACCTTATATCTCATGGTCCTCCAAAAGGTACGCTAAGTGTAGATAAAATATACGTGCGTGATTTATATAATAATCAGTATTTGAAGCTAGATGAAGTTAAGTCTGCGTTAACTCAGCTATTGGGATGTTTGGAATATAAAACAACGATCGATAACATAGCTGATGCTGATAAGTTGGACTTTGAGGATAAATGGACTCAGTATCGATTACTGAGTAGATTCATGCCACAAACAAGCCTGGTTAATGAGCAATATCAATCAACAGAAAAAGAAGTTTATAAACTGCGCATCTCTTCTAGAACTCGAGGGATGCACTTTGCCTTAGCCGAAATTGAAAAGAGTCAAATGGCAAACTATATCGCCCAAAAGAGATTACAAGTAAGCGAGGAATACAGAGTGTTGGGTATTAAAAATGAGATCCTTAAAATTGGGGCAAAAAAGTCCTCCCGTTCTGAAACCACAAAAGGTAAAGTTATTGGTAAGTCTGAGTTAAGCGAAGACATTATTGGCTTTTGTAACGAGGTGTTGGCAGATCTGGATTTTGACTTTGTGGGCTTAGATATAGTGAGAGATATCAATAATAAACTCTACTTACTCGAAGTAAACCGCTCCCCTCAGGTGAAATCTTACTACCAATTAACTGGCATCAATCCTTTCGAAATATTGCTAAGCTAAGTTAGGTTCAGCAGCTGCGTTTTTTCTAACTACTTGTACAGCCTCCATATACTGCTGCAAACCACGAGAAGTCGGCAGCATCCAGGTAATTGTCGTTCCCAACCAAATCAATGTTAGGGTTAATGCCAGTCTGTTTGTAATTGCTAGCGAAGGTGCCAAAGTCTGTATTATCGGTGATACCGTCGCTGTTGTAATCGCCAACACAAATAACAGGTTCAGCACTAACAAGTTCAAAATTAATATAGTCTAGGTTTACTCCAGGATCGTCAAAGTAAATACGGATAATGTGCTGACCTGAAGGAAGAGATACGTCGTTTAACCCAACATTTACAAAACTATTCCAGTCTGGCTGAACTGGCACAACGAATTGTCCTTTATTTATACCGTCTACCGAAATTGTAAACCTTCTGGGAGATGTATCTGCAGTGACCGCATAAGCGGTGAGATTGTAAGTGCCCGGTTGCGTAATATTTACCATGTACTCTAACCATTCTCCAGTTTCGGTGTAACTGACGACGTACCGCCCGGAGCCATAGTCACCGATGTCGACGCCGCCTTCGCGGTACGTCGTCCCTTCCACGTTTTGCTCATCATTGTCATTATAGGCTACATTTTGTCCTCCAATATCAAAGTTCTCTGCTTGAATAATTCCAGGGATAGGAGGTGTTGACCAACCAAATGGAGCCCGAAAAGGATTACTGGTGTTAGTTCCGCTGGACGACGAGCTACTGCTCGTCGTCATGCTAGACGTAGGTTGACTGGAAGTTGTACTGCTAGAAGAGCTGCCACCACTCCCTGTACTACAATTATTAAATAATTTTTGAATATTTGTTACTTTTGCAGTCTCCACAGTTTGCCAGTCACTCTCCAATACAATTCCGCCTGTATCGCCAGAATTTGGGTTCCAGGACCAATGGAAGGAATGGCAAATACCTTTATCGATTAAGTAGTTAACGAACGCATCTTGCCAAGTCTTATCCTTACCCGTGTATCTACCACCCCACTCCCCTATGGCTAAAGTATAACCTTGATCAATTAAATAGCCCCAGTGATCTTCCCAAATTGCTGGCATATTCGCTGGGAAGTTCCCAGCATTAAAGTATGGTTGGCCAAACACTGATGGTCCGTATACATGAGGGGAAAGAACTAGTTTGTTTACCGGAATTTTTGTAGGATCGATTGGAGCACACTCTACTCCAGTCAGGTTCTCGCCCCAGAATGGATTTTCAGTGTAACCACAAGGAGAGGCTACAGCTCCACCACCCACACCTTCTACAAATATCAGAATATTAGTATTTTCAGTGCGAATTGCCGCTCCGGCCCTTTCTGCAGCCTTATTCCAATCCGTAGCTGCATTTCCGGCACCCCAAGTAGCCCCATGAGGCTCGTTACTTAAGTCAATTCCCATAAAATATTCCAGATTCTTATAGCGATCGGCTACAAATTTGAGATCCCTAATCCAATCCTGCTCGGAATAGCTAGATGTATACCATAATTCTGAGATTGCTATACAATCAGGTCTATGATGATCCAATAGGATATACATTCCCCGAGCATTCAGTTCATTTAGAAAAGTATCAAATACACCTAATGCTTTTTTATTTAACAACTCTGTGTTTACGTTCGAGATATATCCTACATTTGCATTTGTAAGTGTGGCGGGGCAGAATGGTACACGCACTGCATTAAAGCCTAGGTTCTTCATCTGCGTGATCATGTCGGTCCATTTTCTATTCGTCCAGGTACCTCCTGGTCTTAGCTGCCCCGCCTCTTCGAATCCGAACCAATTAAGTCCTTTTAGGTATATTTCCTGTCCATTTTTAAAAACCTTACCGCTATTGACAGTATAGTTAGCACCTGCGGCTTGAGCAGGTGCTAACTTAGCAAGTTCTGCGAAAGTTAGTACTGGAACCACTACTAATAGAAAAATCGTGATATATTTTTTCCAGGAGAGTTGTAATTTCATCTGAGCTTAGTTAAACGTTACTATATATATTATGGCAGAAACAGCCTCAAAAATGAAAGTTTTTATTTCTGGAATTGGTGGCAGCGGCACTAGTTATCTGGCAAAGTACTTTTTGGAAGTTGGATATAGCGTGTTTGGGTCAGACTTATCTGAATCAGAGGTGGTCACTAGCTTAAGAAAAGCAGGGGCAGAAGTATTTGTGGGAGAACCTAATCTGGGAGCGATTATGGAGTTAAACGTAAATTTGCATATTTACTCTCCTGCCTTAAGGGCGGACCACCCCGAAAGAGAGTACTTTTACCAAAGTAATATTGAAAGTAAAGAGGTAG
This sequence comes from uncultured Candidatus Saccharibacteria bacterium, assembly GCA_964446595.1. Lineage (GTDB taxonomy): Bacteria > Patescibacteriota > Dojkabacteria > J137 > JAEUSD01 > CAYUPY01. Next base: position 7,380 of record CAYUPY010000042.1, read on the forward strand.
GAGAATTTACTGACAATTTACTTGATCAATACTTTGCGGGACACTTAAGTAAAATAGAAGAAGCTGCTCTAAAAAAAGTGGACTTAGCACCGCTACTTAATATCAATTGGGATCAGAAAAAATACGTAGCTGTTACTGGTACGGACGGCAAGAGCACCACATCTACAATGGTTTACCATCTGTTACAAAAGCTTGGCAAGAGCGTAGCCATGATTACCACCTTAGGGATGGAAATTAATGGCGAACTAATGGAAACAGGATTGCATACTACTACCCCTTCGGCTCAGGAACTGTATGAATTATTAAGTGATGTTCGCCTAGCAGAGGTAGAGGTAATAGTGCTAGAGACAACTTCACATGGTCTAGCCATGGGGCGGCTTGCAGGTTCGAAATTTGATGTGGGAATTATTACAAATATTACACAAGATCACCTGGACTATCATAAAACTTGGGAGAATTATTTTAACTCGAAGGCAAGGTTACTTACTAGACATTTGAAACCCAAAGGTGTGGCTGTATTAAACCCTTTTGACGAGAAGTCATACGTTGCTTTAGAGAAGATCTGTGAAGAACAAGATATTAGCTATACGAATATTGACCTTGAAGAAACAGAAAAGGTAGCACTCGCTGATATACACAATACTAGCTATAACCGTCAAAATGGTGCTCAAGCAGTACAAGCCGTCAGAGTATTATTCCCAGAAGAGGAGCCTTTACGGCTGTTTGCTGCATTACATAGTTTTCAAGGGCTTAATGGCAGGATGCAGGTAATGCAACAGGAGCCTTTTCAAGTGATTGTGGACTTTGCTCATACTGGGAATGCATTGCGCAGTGTGTTAGTGGCATTGAATCAGCGGTTACCAGAAGGTAAAGGCTTACATGTAGTTTTTGGTTGTGCCGGCATGCGGGACGCAAATAAAAGAGGGGAGATGGGTAAGGCGGCTGCCGAGCTTGCTAACGCAATTTATCTCTGCCCAGAAGATCCGCGGCTGGAAAGCCTGCCGGATATTAATCGTGAGGTGCTAATGGGTGCAGGCTTTCCAGCCGCGGATCCGGAGCTTGAACGACTAATGCACGGTGACCATGTACGCTTTACTCTCCCCAACGGCAAAGGAGTAGAAGTTTTTCAAGAGTTTTCTCCTAAAGCTCGTTACGATGCTATTAAGGCTGCCATTAGAGCAGCCCAACCAGATGATATTGTCGTAATTTGTGGTAAAGGACATGAAAAGAGTCTCTGTTTCGAAACAACAGAGCACGACTGGAGTGACCAACAGGCGGTCCAAGAAATCCTAAGTGATAGTTAATCCTTTAACCCGTTATAATTAGATAGTGAAAACATATTCGGAGTTTAAATTTGCGGGTTTGGAGATTGGGGAAGAAGCCGGGAGAGTAAGAATTTCCTATGCTTATGAAATCCCTGGGCTGACTGCGTTCGAACACTTAGTACACTTACCCTCTCAAATAGAGGAAACCACTGTTGACCCCAGTCATCCTATTTTTTATTTGCTTGGCTTATTTGAGATGTTGAGTTACTGGAAAGCCGTTGTGGCAGAGAATATATGGCTTCCGGTCATTCTAGAGCCTTATGAAGATTGGATCCGTAATCTAATGCAGGAAGGCTTAGGTCAGTTCTATTATGAAAATAACCTGGACGGTGGTCAAATTGCTGCAAATATCAATTTTACCTACTTTGATAGTCCACATAAACACACTCTCGAGAGTGTCACTCCCACTTTGGGCCCACAAGAACCCTCGGGCAGCGTAATCATGGTGGGAGGGGGGAAAGATTCTATTCTGGCAATGGAATTACTAAAAGCACAACAGGTAGATAATCTTGCCTTCATAGTCCAAACGAATAGCAATAGCATCCAACCCGCATTGGATACGGCAAAAGTAGCCGGATTTAGTGATGATCAGATAGTTACCATGCAACGCAAGCTTGATCCTCAGTTAATTGAACTAAACAAACAAGGATTCTTTAATGGTCATGTACCTATTTCTGCCACCTTTGGGACGATGGCCGCATTAGTGGGATTGTTGTTTGGAAAAAAGTATATTGTGGCAGCAAACGAGTCTAGTGCTAATGAGAGTAGCGTTAAAGGGAGTGACGTCAATCACCAATATTCGAAAACTTTCAAGTTTGAAAAAAAACTTCACCAAATCTTGCAAGATTTTATAGATCCAGAACTATATTACTATAGTATTCTGAGACCCTTAAATGAGCTACAAATTGCCTCCCGGGTAAGTAAAATGCACCCTTACTTCCCCTACTTTGTGAGCTGTAATGTGGGAGGGAAAGAAGGGAAATGGTGCGGTGAATGCTCGAAATGCCTTTTCACGTTTATCATTTTCTCTCCATTTTTAGATCAGTCAGAATTGGTGGAAATTTTTGGTAAAAATGTTCTGGAGGAGGACCTGGTTGATGATTTTGAAAAGCTAATTGGAGCAAGGGATGCCAAGCCATTTGAGTGTGTAGGTACTTTTGAAGAGGTTAATGCGGCGATTAGTTTAGGGATTGAGCGGTTTGGCGCAAATTTGCCCTTGCTTTATCTACATTATTTGCACAAATTTGCGCACCTCAGACCATCCTTAACAAGTGCACAAGAGCATATAGAAAGTTATTTTGATACTGATCATCTAATTCCTGAAAAATTTATTGAGTATGTTACCCAGTAATATCACACAACGAATTGCTACTTTTTTAGCTGGTAAAAAGATTGTGTTACTGGGGTTTGGTAAGGAGGGTCAGTCAACTTTGAAGTTTTTACATAAACACAAGTTAGTAAAGAAAGTAGCTATTGCAGACCGTCGGGGTGAAGCCGATTTAAAGCCGATAGTTAATGAAATAGGTATCGAGAAAATTGCAATACAATTTCATAGTGGAACTGATTACCTCTCCAAACTTGGTGATTATGATCTAATTCTGAAAAGCCCAGGAATTTTTGATTTTGCTCGGCTAGACAGTAATATTAAAAACCGCTTAGAAGCCAAAGTTACTTCCCAGACTGACCTATTATTACGTTTTGCAGACTTTACCACAATCGGCATAACTGGCACTAAAGGAAAAAGTACAACCTCTAAGTTGTTATTCGAGATCCTAAAAGAAGACGGACGGACGGCACACCTTTTAGGCAATATTGGAGCGCCGTCCTTTGACTCCTTGGAGACTTTTCTCACAGACAGCATCGCTGTATTAGAACTTTCAAGTTATCAGACAGAATATTTAACTAGAGGCCCAAAATTTGCTGTTATCTTAAATTTATATGAGGAACATTTGGACTTTCATGGCAGTGTAGAGGCTTATCATCGTGCCAAATGGAACTTGACCCTTACTCAAAACGAAAAAGATCACTTAATCTTCCATGGTCAAAATAGGTATATTCAGGAACTGCTTAAATCACCGAGTACAAGAGCTAAAACTCACCCATTTACACAGGAAGACGTACAGAAATTTGAAAAAGAATTACGTTTTAGTGTTCTGGCTGCTGAGCATAATCGTTGGAATTTAAGTGCTGCGATGGCTGTGTGTAAGCTTATTGGTGTTGATCCTAAAGCCATCGCCAGCACCATCCTCCACTTTGAACCGCTACCCCATCGCCTACAATTAGTTGCCACGATTGAAGGAATCTCCTATTACGATGACAGTATTTCTACCACTGTGGAATCAACGCTGGCTGCACTCGAGGCGATCCCTAATGTTCAAACCTTGTTATTAGGCGGGCAAGATAGGGGTATTAATTATCAACCGCTCGTAGAGGCAATCATAAGTGACAAACGAATTAAAAACGTTGTCCTTTTCCCCGAAAGCGGCAATCGCCTATTCACAGAACTCAGAGAACAGAATAGAATTAATATCCTACGTACAGACGAGATGGCAGAAGCAGTAAGATTTTCTAAACTAAATACGGCTAAGGGTAAGGCAGTGGTGTTGTCTCCGGCAGCACCTAGCTATAATAAGTATCAGAACTATATTGAACGCGGGGAGGATTACGCCAAATACGTTAACAAATTGTGAAAATAATTATCCTACACGGTTGGGGCCATAATAAGCTTATGTGGCAGCCAATTGTTAATAAACTTAAAGTACTTAACCCTCAAATTGAAGTTGCCGCTTGGGACTTACCGGGGTTCGGGGATGAACCACTTATATCCACAGGCTGGGGGATCACTGAATATGCTGAATGGGTAGAAAATAAGTTAGAAGGTGGAGACCAGGAAATATTACTAATTGGGCACTCATTTGGTGGGAGAATAGCAGCTCTATTAGCTTCTGACCAACCAAACTGGCTAAAAGGCTTAGTGTTGATAGGCGCCCCAGTTCTGCGCCGCCCGTCCCTTAGTCTCAAGCTACGAATTGCATTTTATAAATCAATAAAGCGCATAATCCCACTAAACTGGCGGCGCAAATTCTACGCCACAGAACTTAAGGATGCTGAACAACAAGACTTAGGAAAGATTTTCCGCAATATAGTTGAGTTTGATCAAACCGATACCTTAAACAAAATTAAAGTGCCTACTCTACTTTTGTGGGGAGCAAACGACGAGGCAGCTCCCATCCGTATCGCGCTTGAGGCTCATGCACTAATTCCTGCTTCTAGGCTAGAAATACTTCCAGATGTAGGTCATAACCTACACCTGGAAACTGCGGACCTCTTAACAGGCAAACTAAATAGGTTTGCTAACTCGCTCTAGCAACCTTCTTCCGCTTAGCTTGTGGGTACATAGTAAGCTATTCCCTCGTACTCGAAGTCGGGGTAATTAG
>CAYUPY010000043.1:0-7598 GCA_964446595.1 uncultured Candidatus Saccharibacteria bacterium
TACCATACTGGATAGTTGCCTTACTTGCGTTACGGGTGTAAGTCTAATTATTGCACTATCAGTGCGTATGTCTGTAACTACGTTACTCACAACTTGAGGTGGCGGGTCCGTCGTGAAAGTCTTTTCCTCACTGATGCCTGTATTTCCATCCCGATCCGTCCAGCGTGCTTGATAATAATATGTTGTACCAGCTGATAAATTACTTAAGTTTACAGTGTGTGATGTAAGTTGATTCGAATTACCAACTTCTTCGCTAAAGTAGTTTCCGCTGGAGAGTCCGTAGCGAATCCGAGAATCGGATTCGCGGTCTGTTACCCATTGTACATTCGCAGTCCTAGTGGTTGTGTCTACCACCATTGGACCTGAGATTAAACTGGCGGGGCTTGTGTAACGTCCTGTGGGAATTTCGTTAGCTGTAGAAGATACTGCTGAACAGTTATTAGCGCTGTCACATGCTCGTAAACAATAGTAGTAATTTGTTTGAGCTAGGCCAGTATCGACAAATGAAGTCCCGGTTGCTGTTCCCACATTAGAAAAACCAGCAAAGTTAGTGTTACAAGACGATGTTGTTGTTGAACGGAATATCCGATAAGTTGAAATACCAGCTCCTAAGTCAGTTGGTTCACTCCAGGTAAGGGCTAGTCTCCAATCATTTTGAGCCCGAATCGAAATGTCAGCGATTTCTACGTTACCAGGTATACCTGGTGCGGTACCGGAATAGTCAAAAGTTGCTGTAGTATAGGTATCGTAGTTTACGTTGAATGCTTCATCTCTAGCCACAACGTACATGGTGTTACTACCTGGTTGAGTTGCGTAAGCGTCTGCACTTAAAGATGTGAGGCCTGCAGCTGTGAAGTTACAAGTGGCTGCACTAGGTAGTGTATTTACAGTATAACAATATGTTAGGTTACTCTCTTGTCCAGAAAAGCTAGCAGGAGCATCCCAGTTAAATGCGTATAAGTTTGTTGTATTACTACTTGGAGTAACAGACAAGTTTAGAACTGGGCCGGGCGAAACTGTATTCAGTTTTAGAACACCAGAGACGTATGTAGAGGTGTTGCCTACATTATCAATACTTCTGAAGTAAATGTAGTTTATTCCTTCAGCTAAATTAGGATAGTCATGAGTTGGGTCTGTTACATAAGAACCATTATTAGGTAGGATATCGGTTAAGTCTTCATTGCCGTTATGACTAGTTCCATACCAGGTACCTGTGGGACCAATTCTATACTGTAGCCCAGCCAGCCCCGAGTCAACATCTGTCGGAGCGCTTCCCCCAACTATGGGCCAAGTAATAGTTACGTCTGGAGAGGAGATAAAACTCCCTGGTAAAGATATAAATCCTGGCGCGGTGGGAGCTGTGCCGTCATAAATAAATGAAACCAAGTTTTGATACAATGCGGTTGAGCCGTTCCAGATGTTACCAGCCCTATCTACTGATTTTATGGAAAAATAATACTGTTTGCCAGATGTTAGATTTAGTCCAGCCACACTAGCCAAATTTAAGCTTGTGCCTGTAGCTATGAAAGGACAGTAGGTTTCTGCTACCCCATCATCTATTCCAGCCAACTTACCAGCTGTCAGCTCTGGGTCTAAATTTGCTGGACTTCCCTGATAGGCCTCATCTAAACTGATGCAATAGCCAAGCAGCCCTACTCCCCCTGCATTGTCTGCCCCAGCTGACCAGGTAAAAGTAGGTTCTTGGTTGGTCCAAGCTCCGTCGTTAAGTCCTGTTATCAATGCACCTGAAGCATTAGATACGGGATCTACCAGGTCGCTAAATTGGTAATTTACTGTTATATCTTCAAATACAGGGGTTGTACTCCCGTTCGGCGTTAGAGTTATTTGATATTGGAAGTACTGGTCTGTATTGGTTACGCAGCTACTAGCAACAAGACTCCCTCCATTTGCGATTGCGGGACAACTTGCCCAAGCGCTAGCCCCACTCATATCTGAGTTGCTGTCGGTGCGCACCTTTACAGTAACATTGGCAGTTTCGGTAGTTGTAAAATCTAGTGTATCCCAGTCACTAGGAACTCCTGCATCCAAAACATTAGAAGTCAGGCTTCCGCTAGTCGCAAATTTACTTTCAAGAGCTGTCGGGCTGGATGTTGTGGGCGGGTTATTCTGATATTTTCGAATTCTTACATTTTTGAAGCGAACATCACCAGATGGAGATGAATCGTCATCATTGGCAAATATTAAGTAGGAAAATGCTCCCGAAAAGTCATTTAAAATTGCCGAAATAACTTGAAAATTACCAAAATCTGTATAGGCATTGTCCCAAGGAAACCCGTAAGCTTGCGATCCACCTACCTTGTATGTTCTATCAGTAGTAGAAATATTAAGTCCAGTCTGAAAGCCAATACCTTGAACTTCTCCGTAATCAGTGGAACGGAAATCTACTTCTAATATTTGAGTTCCGTTCCCATTAATATTCATACCCTTACTGCTCGCCTTCCAATTGTTTCCATACATATAAAGTGTCCGCCCCCCATTTTCAATTGCATAATTTAAGGGCTGTATATCTTGTCCCGGAGTACTAATCACGCCATCAGCATTAAAATCTACATAGTACTGGAATACTGCTGTTGCATCGCTAACCGTACTCGCGCTGGTATTGCCGTAATAAACGTGGTAATCACTTTCTCCAGAAGGCATAGATGGAAGTAGTACCCAAATATTAGTGTCTGAAGTATTGCACTCTCCTTCCAGCCAGATGCTAAGCAAAGTTCCTGCTGCATTCGCTACCCTTATATCTGAACAATCTGCCTTCATTTGACCCGAAGAAATTGCGGTCTGGGTATCTAAATTGAAACTAACTGGATAGTTTGTATTTGCACTACTTGGGTTTGATACAGTAATTGATTTTCTGTATCTCCAATTATTCATTCCTGCAGGCCAACCACTGGTCAGAGTTAGTGATACTTCTCCAGCAGTTGAAAAGTCTAAATTTGAAGAAGAGTTAAATGTATCTACCTGTGTTGTAACAGCCCCAGGTGAAGCCCCTCCCGCCCAATCTGTCTGCAGCCATGGCATCGGAGCAGCATTAATGACCACCATCACAGCACTGCCAACTAGCAATGCAAACGCAACTGTAAATACAGCCAATGATCGCGGAAAATTTAACTTTAACATATTAACTATCCTTTAGATCAGTATAGAGAATATCCCACCCACGTCAATTCTGATTTGAAGTAGAATAAGCTGGAATACAAGGCTAGTGGAAAGTCAGTAACCCAATATGCCCGTCACTTCGATCATCCATACTCGACCATTAAGTATTGGCATGGCAGATATTGAGCCCGGTGCAGCTGAAACGGAGTTCTCACTCGTAAGGTTTAAAGGTGACGAAGCTGCGGCGAAAAAGGTGTACGAAAATGCACGTACCCAACAAGCGGAGGATATTGCCGAAACTATCAAATGGGTTATTGAAAGACCGCTGCGCGTTAACATTGATAACATCGAGATCATGCCAATTGACCAGACCTACGCAGGACTAGTTACGGACAGATCATAGAATTAAGCTGAGATTTAGGTATAATTTTGAATGGAAGAAGAAAATTTTGAACAAGGCTTTCGGGTCGTAGAACGGTTAAAAGAATCAATAGACGTTATAGTTGATATTGTTGAATACGGGAGCTCTCTGGCAGTGCTGAAGACTTTTCGTAACCCGCGAACTGGAGAACTTCTTTATAACTCGGAGGCAACTGCCATCAAAAAGGGAGCAGGTGCTAAATTTCTACCGCAAATCTACGATCAAAAGCCTTGTGATTTTGATAATAAACAATCGGGGTGGATTCTGATGGAGTATTTAGGTCCTGAGAATTATATATACTTGCTAGATGAGATTAGCCAACAGCCAAATCGCCCAAAGGAGAAGCTCCAGGTAGAGGTTGTCAGGTATCTAGTTAACGGAGTCTTAAACACGATAGAAGAAATTCATCAAAAGAAGATTTTATTAACTGACTTAAAATTAGATCATTTTTTTGCACCAGTGTCCGAAAGATCCGTGGACAATCCTATGTTTAAATATATAGATTATGTAGTGTTTTCTGCCTCACGGAGTAAACAAGACCCAGGAAAAATCGTCCTAAAGACTAATTTTACTCCGAGCTATCTTCATCCTAATGCATTGGGTCAATACGGGAACTATAGTATGAACCCTTATCAGAAAGTGACATTTACTGAGGCGGAGTGGAAACTTGTGAATGTCTATCAATCCCTACTCATTATCTGCGAGCTTATCGCGGGCGCCTCGATTGCAAATAGCGTTTATTTTTACTTGAAAGATCAACTAGATAAAGACAGGCTAAGTCAAGGAGAGTTCCGCAAGGCTGTGTTAGCTTTTATAGCACAGGAGGATTTTTCTGAGATTCTGATTGAGAAAATCTTGAAACCCTTGCTTTTAGAGCGTGCTCCTGAAGATTTTACAGATACTTTACTGGGCGCGATTAACCACCTGTTAAAGCCAAATGTGATTCTGGATCCTACTAATCTTCCCGACGAGTATTCTGATATTGGGAAGTTAAAAGAAACCTTGCTCAACAATTTAAACTAGCACCCGCAGTCTAGCCCTAGGCATTTTTAGGAAGTGATGTTATCATCTAATATATAATCATGAATGAACAAGGCGCACTTCCTCAGAATCCTAAGTACCATAATTTGTTAAGTATTGGGAAACACAAAATCCCGCAGGCCTTAACAGCTTTTGCCCTAATGCTTGATCAGAAGGCGGAACTGCCACCCAAGCGGACTAGTCCTGAAGAGTTTTTTAAGCTTATCATGCTACGTGCCTCTATTGAGGCTGTGCGGGAGTTGTCTGGTAAAGGAGTGAGCATTATCGGACTTACTGCTGAAGAAATGTCAGCGTTGATTGTAGAAGAGCTCAGGGATAATGCCGATACGTATTTAGCTACCCTAAATACTAATCTAGAGGAAGTAAATAGTCTTCCAGGCACAGAATTTAAACCTGTGGAAGAAGCAGAATTCAAGAGCATGATTGATCAGGTCACGGTAGATTCGTTGGAGGAGATAAGGAGACTAGAAGTAAATCTTGCAAATATTTTTACCGAGCCAAATGTAGCGTTTGATGTGGGTGAACCTGTCCCAGGTCTCAAAATCGAAGATTCCAGTTACGGCAATGATGATGTTCTGGATATACATTTCAGCAGTGTAGTACTAGCTAAGGTAGGACTGAGGGCGGTGACAGAGATAACGATGTCTCTGATTACCAATCCAGGGAAAGGCAAGGCCGATTTTTACGCAATCACTACCCTCGCGGACGCTGAATGGGCTAATGCGACAGTGAAAGAATTGCATAAACACGCCAGGAGAATATTTGAGAGTATTGCAAAGGAAGCATATTATCTAGAAGGTTTGGATATACAGGTGGGAGAAAAGACTGATCCATTCAATAACCGCAAAACTGTACTGCGGATCGCAGCCCCAGCCACTGATTTAAGAGAGGAACCTTACTTTGTAGAGCTTGTAGCACAGGTTCAAAGTGGCACGGCTGTATTTGATATTCTCGCCAGCGAAGTGGATTTAGGAAAAGGGTTACACTCCTTGGATGAGCCTGTGCCAGAGCAGCTCATTAGACGCTATTATGATCTGATCTATATTCTCTCTCTTTTTGATAATGAGCTAGAAAATTACAGTTCTAGCCTTCTTACTTGTGGGTAAAGATAATAAAGCCCGGCACGTCTTCTCGTTTTAGTTTGTTATCCCTGAGCATTTTAATCAACAGGCTGTTGGAATAAATATCTAAGTAGCCTTTGGAGTATGTGATTGTGAGCTGCTCACCCTCGCCGCGGTTAAAGATTAGATAAGAAGATGCACGACCAGCATCCACATAACCGTAATGAGTAAACCTCCAGTTATCTGCCTCTAAGTTTTCGGCCGATGTAAAGAAATCTATAACACTGGGGTCATCAATGATTGCCGTAACGGTCGCTTCAGCTGTTTTCTGTGTTTCTATTAGGGTTGGTATGCGTCTAAAGAAGAGACGGTTTTGGGTAACCTGCTCCATCTTACTAATAGTAAAATTGCTATCCTTTGTCCTGGTCGTTCCGGAATCTTGTCTTATACTCTGTAGCAAAGTTACCCACTTTTCAATTACTTCAGTAGGGATTTCTGCGTTTGGGTCTACACGTGTCCGTAGACAGAAATAAGTGTTGACTTATATACGCCCGCTGGCTCTTCAAGACGGTCTAACTTAAATGAAATGTATTTACCGGGCTCAGTAAGATAAAGTGCTGCGGCACCGAGAGTATTGGGGGTTACACGCCCGTAGTAAACTTCAATTGTAGTGAATTTTCCTGTGCCAGCAAGCTCAATCGTCTCTACAGATTGTAGTCGGTCGCTTTCTAGAGTTTTGGTAAACTTGGTAGCAACCAGGTCTTTTTCGAAACCTTTGTTGGTAAAAGAAATATCAAGATGATAACGGTCTTCTGCATCGTAAATACGTAACATCTCTGCCTCAGAAAGCTGCTTATCGGTATACTCATCTTGAACGTACGTATCTTTAACAGACCAGCCAAAAGGCAACTCAAAGCTAATCGGTAGATCTGCAACATAGTATCGCTCATTTCGCCCAGCAGAGTGGACACCAAGGCTACTAGTTCTACTGTAACTGGAGTATGAGTAAGTCGTAGTTGCTCGGGATAAGGTGCTTGTGCTGGCGCGCTCCGTTCCGGAGCGCGCCTCAGGCTCTCCACTCCAAAATCCGCCAGTACTGTAATTCGATAGAAAATTCACTGCAAACAATCCCATTCCCACAACTACAATGCACAATAGCAGTAGCAACACGACAAAGATCACTACCACTCCCCCACTGTTATAGCGGCGATTTTTGGGTTGCATAGTGTTTGTTTGCATAGTTTTTACTAGTTTAGACATTGGATTTTAACATTTCTCGGCAACTGTGAGGGCATTAGTCAATTTGTGAATTTCTGTGAGTGAACTCTAAGGACAGGGTAAATAAACCTCTACTAAGGCATTAATTTGAGCATCTAGATAGTTATGGATCTCGCTTTGCAAATGCTTATGGTCTGAATCAAAATACTTTAGCTCTAACCCTAGATGCACTCCGAGACTACTCTTTAAAGAGGTCCTTAGACTGGCGTAATCAAGTCTATAGTATGAATCAGGTGCAGTTCTTTCATGAATTTTGTTTAATACCTTTAATTTTAGGTTCTCGAGTCCCACTGCGGCAAGTTGCGAACTAGCTTTACAAATGATTAAGCTAGCGAGAACTTTTGAAGCTTGTGTATGGGTTGTGGAACGCGCAAAGATGCAATCCATCCCGTTCAGTCAGCGCGCTTATCTCTAGTGATAGATCAGCGAGACAAGACGCAGAAGTTTCTTGGCCAGGGAAAGCATAGTGCTGTGCGTTAATGAAACAGATCATGTCTATATCTCCTATTTCTTTTTTTAGACCGAAAGCATCAACCGCCGGCACCTTTGTGATTCCCCCCACGTATCCAATAGTTAGAATCCAGGGGTTTTCCTCTAAGCACTTGTCTACAATAGCTGCAACCTCATCTAGAAAGGAGAATTTGTTAGGGTTTGGGGGTAAAGAAAGCTCAGGCATATGG
>CAYUPY010000043.1:7608-11926 GCA_964446595.1 uncultured Candidatus Saccharibacteria bacterium
GGTTTATATTAAGAATGGATTATAGCACGACTATAGAATGAGTTGTGTGTTTAAAGTAGGAAGCTATGTTAAAATTTTATATGAGCCACAAAACAGCACCCGAACTTAAATCACTGCTTGCCGAAGCTGCAGAACTAGTACCGAGAGGGAGTCTCTGGTCACACTACAAAAACCCTCTACACTTATACTCTATTGCCGATCTTGTAATTATTGAAGCAAGCGAAGAGGTGGGTGTTGTTTATGAGGCGGAGTACGAATCACTCAAGGGAGTAAGGTTTCTCCGCCCTCTGTCAGATTTTCTGGCCGCAGTTGAATGGGAGGGAGAGACCAGAAAACGATTCACTCTAAATTAGGGTAGATCTGCACTACTGCGCTTTAGGGAAATTTTGTGCCATAATCTCCTATGACACTGGAGGAAGAACTTTCTTTAATTGAGCAAGCAAAAACGGATCGCAGTGCATTCGTGAAGCTTTATCGTGCCTATGTGGAAAGAGTTTATCGCTATTGTTACCTGCGTCTGCCGAATCAAGAAGTAGCTGAAGATGTGACTTCAATCGTATTCGAAAAGTTAATTGAAGGGATTGCGCGGATTGATACGAGCCAGGGGCATCGTCTCAGTGCGTGGCTATTTAAGGTGGCACATAATCAAATTGTCGACTTTTACCGGAAGACGAAACCAGGACGGTTGGACTGGGTTGCAGAAACTGAATTACCTGTACAAGACAGCGGTGAGGATGAGTTTTTGAAACAGCAGACGCGGCGATTGCAAATCGCCGCGTCCATGCCGAACTTGAATAAGCGCTATCAGCAGATTATCAGCTTAAAATTTTTTGCGGAATTAGAGACTGAGGAGATCGCGGTGCAGTTGGGGATAAATTCCAAGAACGTGTATCTGTTGCTGCACCGCGCTTTGCAGGCATTTAAGAAAGAAATTGAGAAAAATTTTGAGAAAAGTGAAATATTTATCTAAGTTATTCGTTATCAGAAGTGTATGGCCATACAAAGCAAACACCAACAACTGAAAAAGGCGGCTGATTACTTTCAGCCAGCAAAAGAAAGTGTTGTGATGCGAACCGAGTTTGCCGATCAATTAGAAGAGCAGCTCGTAGCAAAATACATTTCTTATCAAACGAATAAAATGGAAACTAAAAAATCATTCTGGCAAGCTTCTGCTTGGACAAAAGGTGTGGCTTTGGCCGGTATGGCAGCGATTTTCGTGCTGGCTGGACTTCTAATTCAGCAGCAAAGTACTTTAGATGTCAATAATAACACTGGCACTATTATTCCAACAACTTTGAGTGGCGATTTGGCATACTTCGAAGGTGAAGTTGAGTATCGCAAGGCTGGTGAGGCGGCTGGTTGGATGACAGTCCAAAATGGGATGGACTTTAATGAAGGTGATTCAATTCGTACTTTTGAAGATGGACGTGCGATCATCAACCTAGATGACGGCAGCGCTATTCGCCTAAACTACAATTCCGAGGTTGAACTTACTGCTCTAGATCCGCAGGAAATGCAGATCACAAATCTAGAAGGTGAGGTATACACTCGTGTGGCCAAACTGGACCGAGAATTTGCAGTTTTAACTGATGAAGCCAGATACTTATCTTTGGGTACTGCCTACACTACTCTAAACACAGAGTCTGATGAAGGCGTAAAAGTCTTTGAAAGCAAGGTGCAGGTTGAGCTGAAGGACTCTGGTGATCAAATTATCGTGAACGAAGGTGAAGAGTTCGATAAAAAAACAAAAGAGAAAGATTCTCTGACTGTTGAGGAAATTAAAAAGGATGAGTTTGCTTTGTGGAATAAACAAAAAGATGAGCAGAACGAGGAATACAAAGACATGTTAGGCAAGTTAGCTGATCTAGAAGCGCCATCCATTAAATTGAATTTTAAGAATGGCGCCACGGTAAGCAAAGCCAAGTTTATTGTAAGCGGTGAAACTGAAGCAGGGGCAGAAGTGAAAGTGAAAGGCAAAGTTGTAAACAATGACAACGGCAGCTTTAGCAAGCAGGTTAACCTCAAAGAAGGGCTAAACAAGTTCTACATTGTGGTAAGTGATCTTGCTGGCAATCAAACCAGTCAGGTTGTAAAAGTTACTTACAATGCAGCAAACGATAACTCTGGTTCTCAGCCTACTGACAATACAGGAACTGGAATTACAATCACCAGCGTGCAAGTACAGGGTAACGGTATCAAGGTTACTTGGAGTGTGAACGGGCTAAGTACGCCACAAGGATTTAAAGTAGTTTATGGAACAGGTGCGAATCCTACCTATCCTGCCAACAATCCAACATATTTCTCTGACCCAGGAACCAGAAGCGCATTTATTAATGTAAGTGACGGTAAGACATATCACTTTAGAGTGTGTCGCTACCTGGATGGATCATGTGATAGTTACAGCAATAACGCAACGGCTACAGCACCGAGCGTAAGTCCAATCACTAGTCTTTCTGCCAGCTTTAATGGTAGCAATAAGCTAACTTGGACAACTAACACTGGCACACTTGGTCAGGGATTCAAAATTGCCTACAGTGAAACTAATCCTAATCCAAACTATCCAGATCAAAGTATTGCCTACATTGATGGGTTTGAGTACTCAATCAATAAAAATGGATACTACCGAATTTGTGCCTGGAACGGTGGCGGTGGTTGTACAGCAGTTTCCAGCGTGATTGAGGTGACGAACTTCTAAATCTAAACCAACAGGAAACGAGAAAAAGGGGGGTGCGCGAGGGCCGAAAGGCCCTCGCGCACTATTTAAAAGGGCTTCAACTCATTCCAATAATACAAAATCGCAAACCACATAAGCAGGATGATTACGGCCACGATGTAGCAGCCGGTAACCGACAGAATTTTTGTTATTAGCGGTATCTGCTTCCCGAATCGCTTACGCAATTGGTGATCATTGTTCTCCTCTTTGCTAAAATTTCCGCCAAGTTTTTTGGAAAAGAGGCTTAGAATTTTCTCGTATTCTTCAGTGCCAGTTGGGATGTGCAGGTAGGCTAATTCTAGTTTCTTGACACCTTTCCGCTTCGTAAACAGCATTATCTTTTGATAAGCATTCCCAAAATCTAGTGCTTCCTTACTGCCAGGTGGCAAAACTTGTAAAAACTCTGGGTGTTCTTTGGAGTAATCAAACTTTTGGTGCTCCAGCAATCCAGCAAATTCCAATTCTTCCCAGCCATAATTCTGCGAGAAGAACAGACTGCTAACAGAAATTCCATCATCTGTAAGCCTAGTCTTAACTTCAATAAACCTTAAAACCTTGTAAGAGTATTCTATTTGCATACTTGATTTTAGTCAGGTACTTGAAAAATGACAACTCGAAGTCCTAGAGCACAAGGAACGCCGCCGCCCTGCGGGCGGCGGCGTAAACTAACTTAAAATTGAAAACCTATTCCAGCGCCAAAACTCTAAACGCAACACCCTCGTCATCAAAGACAGTGTTAAAGCGTGAGTCATTCTTCAGAGCGTTGATTTCATTGCTAAACGCTGTAAAGAAGTGAGCACTAGTGTCTGGATTGTAGAATTTCTGTAGGTCTGTACCAAAATCACTATCAGAGCGGTAAACATAGAACTTAATTCCTTCGTCCTGGAACGGAGGACTGAATTGGTTTCTCACTTTATTTGCCTGAGATTCACTAGCAGTGTAAAAGTGAACACCTTTGCCTTGGTTGTAGTATCGGTGCATTACTACAGTATCCAGGCTACTTGTAGTTGAAGAACTCTGCGTTGTTGTTGCACTCGATGACGACACAATTTCATCTACAACTTGTAAATATTGACCAACTCCTGAAAAATAAGCATAATCTTGACCTGTTTGCTTGTCTTTAAGTTTGCATCCTGCAAATAGAGCTGAGATTTCATCTCCAGTTTCTACTTGTGAATAGTCATACACCTCCCAAGCAAATCAAACTTCAATTCTTTCGGCGGTTTGACCTTGATTATAAGGAATGTCGTTAAAATTACCCTTAATAGTTAAGTATTTACCTTTACTAAAATCATTTGCATAATAGTCATTTTTCCTGCGGCAACTTCTACTTTTGCCGGTGAATTTTCTTCTCCAGCCCTGGCCCTGGTTTTAGTAGGTAGGTAATTGGCGTACAATATTCCCTGGAAGGTAACCTCATCCAGCACAATACCGTTTTCTAAATACTTAAGGTTAATGTTCGAATTACCTACCTTGCTTACGTATACAGAATTGTTTTCCTCAGTTGTAGCAGGGAGCTCTCTACCGCTTACAGTCCATTGCCAGCTACCACTACTTGAAAAGTCTCCTTTGAGCCCGTCCGGAATTTTTCATAGCTGGGAAAAG
>CAYUPY010000044.1:0-11472 GCA_964446595.1 uncultured Candidatus Saccharibacteria bacterium
AAGCATAATGCTTAATAAGAACCATGCAAATCAAACTGACAAAGAATGAGCGTTTACAGTCATTTGAAGACCGGGAAGTCATTCTCACCAATAGGGCATATCTTTATGACCTAATCTTCGATGCTGTTTTTTGTATCCTTGGACCTCTAGCTTTGTACGTGGTTAGTCTCCAACAAAGTGATGGGAATGTAGTAGCTTATGCTCTAATCATCATTTTTTGGTTAATTTATACTTTTTCTGCTTACAGAGACCTACGACGACACCGTAAAAACTTAGTGATTGAATTTGACATTTCCTCGCTCAAGTTTGGAAGTAAAAGAATTAAATTTAGTAAGCTATTATTCCCCACGGATAGACGCACCTTCTGGCTTAAGGTGTTCGACTATAGAAACGACAAAGAAGTATTAAATGTAAAACTCACAAAGAGCGCTTACGAGGGGATACTTGCTTATTATTATGGCAAATCAGGGTAATCTATCACCCTTGCCCAGGATCTGCTAACAGTGTATTATTAGCAGTAACATAGTTAGAGTGCTTAATTGATGACACCGCGACAAAAAGAGCTCTTGGCGGCAATAATCCAAGAGTTTATTACAAGTGCAGAGGCAGTTGGATCTGTAAGTCTTAGTGACAGATACAGTTTTAACGTTAGCCCCGCAACCATCCGTAACGAGATGGCCGCCCTAGTTAAAGAAGGATACTTAGCTAAGCCCCATAGTAGCTCAGGGAGGATTCCTACAGAGCTGGGACTAAGATTCTATGTTGAGGAAGTAATTAAAGAAAGAAACATAGAAAAAGTCGATATTGTCACTCAGGAAGAAGTAAAAACCCGCCTAAATCCTATTCGCTTTAGCCGCGAAGACTTAATTCGAGAAGCACTAAAATTCCTAGTCAAGAAGTCGGGAAATGCTGCAATAGCATTGATCGATAAAGATATCTATTACGCAGGGCTATCTGAAATGCTTAATGTGCCAGAATTTCAGGAACTCAACAACTTAAGAGCGTTGATGGTGGTGCTGGAGGATTACTCACTTCTTTCAGCTATCTTTAATCGTAGTCTGTCTGCCGAGGAAGTAAAGGTACTAATTGGGCGAGAAACTGGTCTAGAGAATTTTGAAAACTATGCCGTTGTGTTTTCGGAGCTTCGCCTTCACGGCGATAAACAGGGTTATATCTCGATTGTCGGGCCTCACCGTATGGATTACAGCACAATTATACCTGCAGTCGGGTTTGTTGCCCGCACCGTGAATCGAATGACCGCTGGCTGGTCATAATCCCTGCAATATATTTAAAATCTGAGTTAAATAAGACAAAATGAATAAAAAACAAAAACAGACACAAGTGACAAATGATGAAGTACAACAAGAGGAACCAACAGAACGTACGGTTGACGATATGGCTGAACTAGAGGCTGCTTTAGCGGAGGCGAAAGAAAAACAGCTGCGCACAATGGCCGATTTTGAGAACTATCGTCGCAGAATGGATGCAGAAAAATCTAAATACGGTCTAATGGCTAACAAAATGCTAGTGGATAGCATTCTCGAAGTGTTAGATGATGTACAAATGGCGCGCAACGATGATCAATTAGATATAGAGCGCGCCACAGAACTTCTGTCCACTTTTTCGGACAAGCTTATCTCTACGCTGCGAATTAATGGGGTAGAGCGCATCGAAATCAAGAAGGGTGATGCATTCAACTCAGAGTACATGGAGGCTATCACCACCATCCCAGGGGAAGAAGATAATAAGGTAGTGGATATTGTAAGCGGCGCTTATAAATACGCAAATAAAGATGAGCTGCTAAAAACTGCTAAGGTGGTAGTTAGCAAGAAGCAAGCCTAAATTGGCTTGCTTACCAGCTCAATAATTTTCCTTATACAAGTCTCGCTGTCAAAGGTCTTTAGTAAAGGCTGCTTCTCTAGGTCAGTTAATAATTCTATGTAATAATTTGTAAGTTCTTCGCTTATCTTGCCTTCATCAAACAAACCAATGACCAAACTTTTGAGTTCTGTATACACTTCTGTAATAGTTATTTTCCGTCTACCATCACTCTCCTTACCAAGTGGGTCCACATAAGGAATTTCATCGGTGACAGAACCTCCACCATATATTTGCAAGGTGATTAAGATTAACGCATAGACATCAGACATCTTAGCTACATTTAATCCTGCATAAAGCACCTTGTCTTCGGCTGTTTCAGCTGAAAGAAATGCAACCTTCCTTTGAGGTAAAGATGCTATATTACTTACATAAATATAGCGGTCTATTCCACTTTCAGGTGTCCCAAAGTCTATTAACTTAACCCCTAAATATGGTGATTTCTCTACATTACCCTGATGCATTTGCCTAGTAATCATCACACTTTCTGGTTTAAATTCACCATGCGCACGATTAGGGTGAAGAATTAATAATGCTTTACATATATCTAAAATAACTTGAGGTTTTTCCCTATCAGTGAAACCAGACTCTATTTCATCAGCTAAGTTCTTACCAGGTATAAGCTCTACTATACTTCCCGTTATCAGCATATTATTACCAGTTCGGTAAATTTTATGACCACTCAAAGCGGCTTGATACGGAAGTTGCAACTGAGCATAAGCAAAAGTCAGTTCCCAATTAGCAGAAGTAACTGGTGTGTTTGTTTTAGCAAATCTTTCATCTTGCAACCGCCTTAATAATGCGGCTTCTACACCAGCAGAAGTACCGGAATTTGATATAAATTGTTCTAATTGTCTGGGAATTTTTATTACTACTGTTTGCATACCTTCATTCATCCCAAATAGTCCGGAATCGACCTGGCCCATAACTAATACAGTAGTTTTACCGCTACCTACCACATTATCTAGTTCCAATATTAGATTAGCCTCTTTTTCACTTTCTACCTCTCTAGAGACAACTTCGCCTTGTGGATTTATTGTAAGGGAAAAGAAAGCTTTTAAGGGAGTATGTTGTTCAGATTCAATAGTTTTTTTCTCCTCTGGTCCTGGTTCTGACAAGTGAGTGTCTTTCATAGTCTAATCTTAATATTTACTAACTTGACAAGCCCTGGTTAGCACTCGTATACTTCAAGTGCTAAATACTGGCATTATCTGTATTTGATTTTACATGTTATTAACTAACTATGCCTAAGATTCTTGGGATTGATTTAGGAACGACTAACTCGGCAGCAGCGGTTGTGACTGGTGGAAAGCCAGAAGTTCTGCCAAACAAAGAAGGCAATCGCACAACGCCATCCGTATTGGCAATCTCCGTAGATAATAAAGAAGAGATTGCCGGGATTACGGCAAAGAACCAAATGGTGACTAATCCAGAACAAACGTTTTATTCTGTAAAGCGTTTTATTGGTATGGAGTATGATGATGAGTCAATCCAAAAAGACTTAAAGTCAGTACCATATAAGACACGTAAAGCCAAAAATGGGGGAGTGGAGATTCAATTTGGAGAAAAATGGTTACCACCAGAGGCTATTTCCGCAAAAGTACTAGCTAAAATTAAGCGCGATGCAGAGGCCTACCTTGGAGAAGAGATTAAGGAGGCCGTAATTACTGTACCTGCCTATTTTAGTGATGCTCAACGCCAGGCAACAAAGAATGCTGGTAAGATTGCCGGGCTCGATGTGAAGCGCATTATTAATGAACCAACGGCAGCCTCTTTGGCATACGGTCTAGATAAAAAAGAAGATTCCACAATTGTGGTTTACGACCTTGGTGGGGGTACATTTGATGTGTCAGTACTAGAAATTGGTGATGGTATTTTTGAAGTTAAATCTACTTCTGGTGATACTCACCTTGGTGGAGATGATTTTGATCAAGTGATTATTGATCATATTGCCCAAGACTTCCAAAACAAGGAAGGTATTGACTTACGCGAGGATCCTGCAGCCCTTCAGAGATTAAAAGAGGCTGCAGAAAAGGCTAAAATTACTTTGTCATCATCAGAATCGACGGAAATTAACCTACCATATATCACTGCAGATGCTAAGGGTCCAAAACACTTACGCATGAATATGACCAAGGCTGATTTAGAAAAGTTAGTGAATGATTTGGCAGATGACACTATGAAACCTATCCAACAGGCCCTAAAGGATGCTGGGATTTCCAAGTCAGACGTAGATGATATTGTCATGGTTGGAGGTATGACTAGAATGCCACTCATTCAAAAGAAGGTGGAGGAATTCTTTGGCAAAAAGCCACATCAGGGTGTGAACCCAGATGAAGTGGTGGCTGTAGGTGCTGCTATTCAGGGAGCTGTGTTAGCGGGCGATGAAAGTGTAGATGACGTCACATTGCTTGATGTTACCCCTCTGTCGCTTGGTTTAGAGGTTAACCACGGGCAAATGCATGTCATGATCCCACGAAATACAACTATTCCTACGGAAAAAAGCGAAGATCGTTTTACTACCGCTGTGGATAATCAGCCATCTATTGAGATCAAGGTTTACCAAGGTGAACGCCCAATGGCTTCCGACAACAAGTTACTTGGTACTTTCCGTCTAGATGATATACCACCAGCACCCCGTGGTATGCCGCAATTTGAAGTCATCTTCAAGCTGGATGCTAATGGTATTCTGCATGTTACTGCTAAAGATAAAAAAACTGAGAAGCAGCAAAACATTACTATTCAAGCTTCCACCCAACTAAGCGATGAAGAAGTTGACCGTCTAGTAAAAGAAGCTGAAGAAAATGCGGAAAAGGATAAAGAACGTCAAGGACGAGCTGAAGTTAGAAACGAAGCTGATGCTACTGTCTATCAGGTTGAGAAGTTA
Source organism: uncultured Candidatus Saccharibacteria bacterium (assembly GCA_964446595.1). Taxonomy (GTDB): domain Bacteria; phylum Patescibacteriota; class Dojkabacteria; order J137; family JAEUSD01; genus CAYUPY01. The sequence goes on from CAYUPY010000044.1 coordinate 4,766, forward strand.
GTCCGTGATTACAAGGAGAAACTTCCTGAAGATATGCAAAAGCAGCTAGAAGAAAAGTCAAAAGAGCTTAAAGAAATGACTGCAAAAGATGACTTTGATCAAGAAAAGGTTAAGTCAGCAACTGAAGAACTAACAAAGTTAGTCCAAGATGCAGGAGTCAAAATCTATGAATCTGGTGAGGAAGGAGATAAAGCTACTGAGTCAGACGAAAAGAAGAAGGGCGGTAAGGATGACAAAGGCGAAGCAGAAGAAGGAGAAGTTGTAGAATAATTGTCCTAAAATCTGTGCAGCGGCAGGGCATTTTAGCCCTGCCGCTTTTTACGTAAACACAATGTAAGACATAGTAGGTTAAAGTTAATTACTTACCTATTACCCCTCTTAATATGCAACGCATGCAAATAAGACCTGCGATCAGCATGGCCTTAACTTTCATATTACTCAGTTTATTTATCACTCCATTTAAAGCTCATGCGGTAACCAATCCTATCTGTACAGAGCAAAGTATTGATGTCAGTCTAGCCTCAGATCAACCGCTCACTGAAAATATTGTAGGGGATTTATGTGACCAGAGAGCTACTCAATACTTTGGAGATAATTTAGTAATATTTGTACATGGTGCTACTGCAAATCGCAACTACTGGGATTTACCTTACAACAATTCTCAGTACTCGGTTGTAAGACAAGCCCTTAACTGGGGTTTTAGTGTATACAATATGGACAGTATCGGCTCAGGACATAGTAGTAAGCCAGATGGAACTTTAGTGACAGTTGATGCCGCTGCATACACCCTAAAGCAAGTTACAGATAATTTCCGAGACGATTATGACAAAATAGTAGTAGTTGGCCATTCATTTGGTTCTCTTTACGTGGCTGCCGCCGCAAGCACCTATCCTGATCTTGCTGATGGGATTGCTTTAACAGGTTACGCACATGATTTTACTCCAGAAGCCGCAGCATCAAATAGTTTCTGGCCTGCTGTTGCTGATCCTGCTTTTCAAGGACAGACATTGCCTAACTACCTCACCACAATACCAGGAACTCGAGCAGCAAGTTCGTTCTACAGCCCACTAATTGATCCAGGACTTGTAGCTTACGATGAGCAGACTAAAGATGTCGTGCCTGTTGGACTACTAGAAGTACCACGTTTGTTTTCTAATGAGACAACAAATATTACTGCTGACGTTTTAGTGCTAAACGGAGCAGAGGACTTTATATTCTGTGGTAACTCAATTGATTGCTCTGATGAAGACAATTTACAAGCTTACGAGTCTCAGTTTTTTACGAATGCTGCAAGTTTTGACGCTCGCACGCTAAATGTTGCTGGTCATGCATTAAACCTGCATTATCACGGTCAAGCAGCTACTTCAATTCTATTAAGTTGGGTGCAAGGAGTGTTTATTTAGGAAAATTTAGGTTGGGTATCCGCCTGGGTGCGGGCGACAGCCCGCACCCAGGCATGCAAGTAGTTATTTTCTTCTCCCGAACAGGCTCAAAATCCTGATGAACAAATTAATAAAATCCAAGTACAATGAAAACGCTGCATACAATGCGAGCTTAGTAGCTGATGCAGGGTTACTATCAGCCTCATGTGCAAAGTGTCTTAATTTTTGGGCATTATAAGCAATCAACACTAGAAAAATCAAAATTACCACATAGTTAAGGATGGCACTTAACCCTCCAATATTAAGAAAAAAATTGGCAACACTTACTAAGATCACTCCAAATAAAGCAGCATATGCGATTTGTCCATATCTGGTCAAATCACTCTTTGTGAAATGGCCATAAATAGCCAGGATTGCAAAAAGCCCTGCAGTAAGCCCAAAAGCGAATACGACCGATCCTACCTCAAATATAGTGAAAAATAATCCAAAAAAGACACCATTTAGAATAGCGTATGTGTAGAAAAAGATGCCTGCCACTAAGGCATTAATCCTATTAATTAATAAACCAAAGCCAAGAGCTACTCCTAGTTCAATCAGAATAATAATTTCAAAGTAATTTGCCAAAAACTGCAACCACGGTTGCATAGATGGTACATAAGAAAGTATTGCACCAATACCAAAAGTCACGAACAAGGCTGAGGTCATCCATAAGTAAACTCTACTCACAAAAGTTGCTACTGTTATACCTGCGGCTTGGTGCCCCATCACACTATTTGTATAGTTAGGTTCCATATCAAAAAGCTAATAAATATACCCTAATATTATCTCATATTAGCGAAAAAATGCTATAATTACTCCGCATTAGCCGGAGTGGTGGAATTGGTAGACACGCTAGTCTTAGGAACTAGTGCCGCAAGGTGTGAGGGTTCGAGTCCCTCCTCCGGTATTTCTTAAACAAGAATCTCATCAACTAGCTTCAAACCCCATAATGTTAAAAAAACATTTCGTAATAACTATCATGACCATAGTACTAATCTTAGCAGGTACGATCCGCATATACCTAGCAGCCACCATGGAGCTGTGGTTTGACGAGGCTTTTACTGGGCTTGCTGTGGCAGGAGACTGGCAATACCTCTGGCACACTATTAGCCAAGATGGACTGCATCCACCACTTGCCTACATATTGCAAAAAATATCAGTTGAAATTTTTGGTAATTACCCTTTCACACTTAGAATTCCTTCATTAATTGCAGGCATAACCTTAATACCTCTAACTTATTGGCTCAGTGCGGCTGCAACTAAAAGTAAACGTAAGGCACTGCTGGCGGCGACATTCGTCGCCGCCAGCCCGTTTATGATCCTCTATTCTGTCGAAGCTAGATCATATATGCTGCTGGCACTTTTTAGTACCCTGTGGGCCTTTGCGATTTTCTTCCACGTTCATCAACAAAAACGTAATTACTTGTTGTTAGTGGTCCTAAGTATTTTATTAGCACTCACTCACTTATTTGCATTGTTGTGGGTCGCGGCTGGGTGGTTATATGTTTTGTTTTATCTAATTAATCAAGATAATAGTCGCTTCACGGCTGTTTGGAATGCATTAAGAAGTTATTGGACAGTTATTTTACCTATTGGTTTTTTATTCCTACTGGTGTTACAAACCGTAGGAGCTTTGATGGTAAACACAGTTAGACACAATTTCTTTTGGCTTCCACAAAACCTGACGATACAATCAGTTTTAGACTTACTTTACAGTTACACGTTTGGAATAGACACTAAGATCATGGGTTTTAGTACTTTCTTTACTAGTTCTTTAGGTATAAACACTACTATTGTAATCCTAGCCATATTAGTAAGTTTAATCATCGCTTGGAGAAAACAGCATACTCACCGACTTAGCTACCTACTAATTGTCTTAACATTCTTACCTTTATTTTTAGGATATTTGGCTGGTGATGCATTGGGAGTTAATCTGTTTTTGCCTCGTTACTTTGTACTTTCAGCTCCGTTACTCCTTATTTTGCTCAGCATTGAGCTGGCAAAATTGAAAAACTTTAATTTGCTTATGCTACTCACGTGTATTGCAGTATTCACTTTAACTTTGAATTTCAGCATAGCTCCCTATAACTTTGATAGCAAAGTGGCTCAAATTACAGCCCAGCATCAATCATACGACTATATTGTAGTACCAAGAGCAATAGATTTTGTAGTTTTAAAATACTACCTGGTAAATCATCCTACTATTCTGGACAAACTAATAACTACAGAAGATATTTCAGATGGAAACTGGGCCCACATCAAGTCAGAAGAAAACTTAACCCCAGCCCAGATAGCCAATTCTGAAGTTTTAATAGTAGAGTAACTTAACTAAATTACTCCCATATAAGCTGCCACCACATAGGCAACGTATCCAGCTATTAATACTATTCCAAATTTTCTACCAATTTTGAATCTTTGTACGGCCAACATACCCAACACAGACAATAATGTAGCAAATAATAAGAACAGCGAGCTGACTATTGTTTCACTATCAGATGGAGCCGGTGCCGCATTAATCACAGTGTAAATAAGCACAGGAAGTCCTAGACTCACTAAAATGTCAAAAGTATTGCTACCTATCGCATTACTTATAGCCATGTCACCTCGACCCTGCTTAGAAATAATGTAGGAGGAGATTAGTTCAGGCAAAGAAGAACCACCAGCTAATAATGTTAGTCCTAAGATTACCTCACTGACACCAAGCAAAAGTGCCATGGCAGAAGCGGCCTCTACCAGCACGTAACTAGCACCTGCAATCAAAACTAAAGATAAAAAGAATACTGGCAAGGTTGCTCTCTTGTTCTTAGAGGCATCAGGGATAAAGTTTAAAACAAAATCGATGGGTTTAGTAACCACATCTATCGTTAACCCAGCAGCTCTGCGTACAGGGTGAGCTTTGCGTTGTGAAATTTCTTTCTCCACAACTTCAATTGGATCCGTGGTTTCCTCTTTAAACTTACGTGACCACCATACCAAAGTAACCAAATAGATCAAATAAGTAGCGACCATTACTAAGGCCTCTTGAGTATAAATAACACCATCTTGCACAATCAGAATTAACTCAATTACAGAGATCAGGTAGAAGAAACAGTCTCTTAACACAGGCTTCCAATCAAGATAAGTAGTCTTCACTAAACTAGCAAAACCTATCACCACTAAAATTTGGAAAATCGCTGACCCAACCACCGTCCCTAACCCAATTGCAGGACTGGAACCTTCTAGAAACAAAGCAAACATAGTTATGCTAATTTCTGGAGCACTAGTACCAATTGCCAGCAAAGTTGCTCCCGCTACGCTTGGTGTAAGCTTAAGCCATCCAGCAATATTATCTAGACTATTAATAAAATACTCATCAACAACCTTAGTTACGACATAGAAAGCTAAGATTATTAAAAGAATATAAATAATTATTTCCATTACGGGTTGCGATTACAAATTATGCTAAGCGGAATTATACATACATTATTCATAGTTAACTAGCTTATACATAAATTTTAAAAATTTAGAGCTGATGATGATAAAATCGTGACGATGACACCAATGCAACGCCAGTATCATGAAATTAAAGAGCAGTATCCTCAAGATATTGTCCTGTTTAGATTAGGCGATTTCTATGAGGCCTTTGAAGATGATGCCAAAATTTTAAATAAAGTGATCGGGCTGACTTTGACCGGTCGTGGTAAGGGTGAGAACCGGATTCCGATGGCTGGTATTCCTTACCACGCACTAGATAACTACCTTCCTGATATTATTAAAGCTGGCTACAAAGTAGTAATGGTAGACCAACTGGGAGAGCCTGAGGCGGGAAAGCTAGTGGAACGAGGGGTAACCAAAGTTTACACAGCTGGGACACTAACTGATGACGCTAATCTTGCCGACGATAGTAATAACTTTTTGTGCAGTGTGGCGGTGGAAAAGGGCACATTTGGAATCGCATTTGCCGATATTTCCACCGCCGATGTACAACTATTTGAAACTAACGACACAGCCATACTATTACAAGAGCTACGTAGGTTTAGCCCTGCAGAAATAATCGTATCAGAAACTGAGCTTAGCCCCAGTAACTACCTATCTGCAAGTCTTAGGAGTGTTTCTCACAATATTACCGTTAGGTCCGCCCTAGATTTCAATCTGCAGAGTACTAAAGAGCGAATACTACAACAATTAGGGACTAAAAATCTGAAAGGATTTGGTCTGGAAGAGTTGGTTGTTGCCCAGAGTGCGCTGGGTGCCTTATTTATGTATTTAGACGACACCCAGCGCACAGACCTACGTCACCTTAAATCGATTAAGGAATATCGCCATCATGACTTTATGCAACTTGATTGGCAAACTATGCGTAATCTGGAACTGATTTACTCGATAAATGGGGAGAATCCTAAGGCTACAGTTTATACAGTACTTAATCATACAAATACTAGTATGGGTAAACGCAAACTGAGGCAGTGGCTGCTGCGACCGCTGGTGAAAGCTAATCCACTCCATGAGCGCTGGGAAGCGGTCGCAGAACTCAAGAGTGACGCCATCGTACTTAATAACTTACGCTCTGAACTGGATCAGATAGTAGATATTGAGCGCATACTGGGCAGAGTAGGTATAGGTAGTGCCAATGCCCGCGAACTGATAGCACTTAGAGATGGACTTACCCAATGCGAAAAGATTATTAATGCTTGGGAATTACCTGTAGCAGTCAGACTTAAGCATATTTATAGCTCTCTGTATCAAAATGAGGCGATCACAAGCACTGTTAAGTTAATTAGCAATAAAATTAAAGATGATCCACCTGTACAAATAACCGAAGGTGGCATCATTGCATCTGGAGTAGATGAAAAAATTGACGAGCTCAGGCAGTTAGCAACCGGCGGCAAGCAGCAGCTTGCCGCCATCCAGGCCCGGGAAAGCGAACGCACCCACATTCCATCGCTAAAGATAGGCTACAACAAAGTCTTTGGTTACTATCTAGAAGTGACCCGCACTCATGCAGATAAAGTCCCAGATGACTATATTCGCAAGCAAACACTATCTAACGCCGAACGTTACATCACTCCAGAATTAAAAGAGCTAGAGGAAAAGATTCTGAATGCTCAAACTGAACTAATGCAGCTAGAATATGAAGAATTTTTGAATATCAGGCAGCAAGTAGCTGAGGTGGCTGCTAAGCTACTAGGAATCACAGATTTGATAGCTGAATTGGATGTACTAGTCAATTTTGCCCACATTGCCCGTGAATACAATTATTGCCAACCTCAGTTGGTGGAAAGTAAAGATGACTGCCTCACTATTGAA
>CAYUPY010000045.1:0-11033 GCA_964446595.1 uncultured Candidatus Saccharibacteria bacterium
GACTGTTAAAAATTTAAGTATGACTCGTTATTTACACATACTATTTTACAGTCCCTTGTAAGTAAGTTTATCACTAGCAAATGAACTCGCACAAAGAACTCACACAGCAGATCTTAGGTTTTAGTTGGTTTGGAGAAAACATAACATTGCGGCCAGTTTGTAGCATATATAACTTTTCAACTTCAAACATAGTTAAAATCGAATTAACTACCCCATATAAATTTAACTGGCTGTTATCTAAAGAAAAATATTGTATTGGTTACCATAATGAAGACGGGGAATACTTAAAATGCCCGTTTGATAGAGTAGTAGAACAAAAGTATGACCGTTGTCCCAATTGTGCAGCCGCAGATGGTTTTAAACAGGCCTTCTTTTTTGGAGATGCACCGAATGCGCGGATGGAGAAGTATTTAGCCCAAGACCATTACATTTACCTAGCTTTTTTCCATCCGCGCACAGTCAAAGTAGGTACGGCGGCCGCAGGCCGCCGTTATAAGCGACTACTTGAGCAGGATGCACTAATATCCATGTTTATAGCTAAGGCTCCGGGTAATCAAATCCAACAACTTGAACGTCACATTTCCCAGAACTTTGCAATTCGAGAAAGTATCTCTAGCCGCCAGAAGTTATCGGCCATTAAACTAAAACCGAACTCAGAGAGGGCATTACAACACTTGCGACAGACTTGGAGTTCTTTACAAGCAAAACTGGCCAAAACTGCCTATGCGGATTGGCTGTTACCTGCTTCAGAAATAGAAGAAATTGATCAATCCGCCAATCCGCACGTTTTCTACCCCCAAGTAGAATCCAATCTGCATCATCTTTCCGATCCGCAGCATGTAAGCGGGACCTTCTGTGGCTTACGTGCCAAAAAATTATTAACAGGTAGCGACCTGGAAAAACATATCTATGTCTACTCAGCAGCAGAGCTTGTAGGGAGGAAATTCGCTGTGCAAGAATCGGAACGGATTTTAGAGAAAGAAACTCCAAGGCAAATGCAACAATCCTTATTTGCCTAGCTATTTAAACGATCAAGTACTTCTGGTTTGCCTAGAATTTGCAGACACTCGAATAGCGGAGGTGAAAAAGGAGCACCTACAATGGCAACACGTAAAATCATGAATACTTCACCATGCTTTACCTCATGCTTATCGCCTATATCCCTCATTGCTTGTTCCCATTCCTCATGCTGCCATTCAGTACTGTCATCTGGTAAACCGGCTATGGCAGACTTAATGTCTTCTAAAATGACTTTAACTTTGTCCTGTACATTTTTTAGCTGTTTAATCTCCCAATCAATATTTTGAGGTTGTTGGTAGAAGAGGGTGGCTAAAGCAGGTAAGTCGACTAAGGTTTTGGCGCGAGTGTTAACGAGCGCCAACTTTGCACTCAACTCCTGATCTGATAGCATCAACTGCAACACCTCTTTTTTATCAGCTAAATTCTCATTCTCAGATTCCAAAGCATATTTTTGAATCCAATTTTTTACCACTCCTTCTAAATCCTGTGGAGGAAGTTGACTAATGTATTGCTGATTAAACCAAAGCAGTTTATCTCGGTTAAATACTGGGTTACTCTTGTTTAAATTCTCTACTGCAAATAAGTTTACAAATTCTTCCAAAGAGTATATTTCTCTTTCTGATTCTCCAAATTTTCGCTCTTCAGGAGAAGACCAACCTAGAATCATTAAAAAATTCAGCACCGCTTCTGCTAAATAACCATCTTCCAAAAACTGCATAGCTGAGACAGCCCCTTTACGCTTGGAAAGCTTTCCTTTTCCGTCAGAGTTTAAAATGGTAGACAAGTGGAACATCTGTGGCATTTCCCAATCCATCGCTTCATATAATAAAATATGTTTGGGAATGCTAGGAATCCACTCAAAACCACGGAAAACATGGGTAATTTCCATTTCATAATCATCTACCAGCATTGCCAAATGGTAGGTAGGAAAACCGTCTGATTTTAATAGTACGCCTTCATCCAAATCATCAGTAGCAAAACTCATTTTCCCTTGGGTACCGTCTTCATAATTCAATTGACGCCCCGGATGCACCTTTTGCCTGATAACGTAATTCTCTCCGGCCTGTTTACGCTGATTTGCCTCTTCTGTAGTTAAGTCACGATGAGGGGAACGAAAGGCTCTATTTTCTAGCCTACACGCTTCTCTAATTTCTTCCGCTTCTTCAGGGGTAAGAAAACAGTAGTAGGCAGCATCGCGTTCCACTAATTTTTCCGCCACAGCTTTGTATTTTTCTAATCGCTTAGATTGTGTGTAAGGACCATATTCGCCACCATGCCGGTCACTTTCATCAGGGATTAAGCCGTAAGCCTCCATAGCTATATAGATTTGCTCTTCGGCATCTTCGGTATATCTTGTCCGGTCAGTATCTTCAACTCTGAGTACAAAAGTGCCTCCATGTCGTTTGGCTAATGCGTAACAATACAATGCCGTCCTGACACCCCCAATGTGTAAATACCCTGTAGGGCTAGGAGCAAATCTTGTTCTTACCTTCATGGCGTTATGGTAGCACAATTTTTAAATCCATACTCGAAATTTCGTTTATTACAGCCTCAAATACATCTTTAATATTATTACTGGAATCGTAAACAGTGCCACCGGCGGCAAGATTGTGTCCTCCACCATCATAGTGCTCTGCAATTAATCTCACATTCACTGACCCAGGAGTTGAGCGGAAGGATAGCCGACACTCGGTATCAGATATCCTTTTAATCACAAAGCCCCAGCGATAGCCTTTTACCTGACGCAAGATTTTAAACTTATAGGCTTCATAACCTTCAGCTATTTCACCAGAGGTAAACTCTTTGGTAAACTCTGGGTCAATATAGGAAGCTGAAAAGCCTTTGCCTTCTGCCAGTTCAATATTTTGCTGGTTTTGTAATAAGTGAGTAAAAACCTTTAAACCTTGGGATGAAATTTGACTAAGATTGAGCTCTAGGCCCTGAATATCAAGCCCAAAACGTTCAACTAATTCTCCTACTATAGTAAAGGTCTTAGTCTGATCAGGTTTAATAAATTTAAACGTTCCCGTGTCAGCCATAATACCTATCATGACTACTTGAGCCAACTCAGTACTCATTTCTGTTAACTGCTCTCGAAAAAATATTTCGTAAGCTATTTGTGTTGCGGAAGGCGCTGCCAAATCAGATAAGTTGAGATCAAAATTATCTGCCTCACCTGGGTGATGATCAATACAGATAGACTTTAATCTCTGCATATCTATCGATTCTGGTCGTCGACTGAATCGATGCACTCCGTTGGCATCCATAAATATCGCCACGTCAAACTCATTGATGGATTCGGCGACCTCTTCTGTCCACTTTATTTGTTCAAAAAAGTTGAGGAATTGCCAATCCAATGGCTCTGCTCCCCCTGATGTCAGTAATACCTCAACATGTTTCTGGGGAAAATACTTGTTTAAGTATTGTGAAACAACTAGGCAAGAACAACCCGCATCAAGGTCAGGACCTAGATGCCCAAGGATCACAATCTTTTCAGCCTCTTGTATGTAACGGTTAAATTCTTCTCTTTTATTCATCTTATCTATTTTAATTTTAATTGCAATTGCATGATTTAGTCTGCATAATGTTAGCGTGGAATATGAAAGTTTGCATGTAAAAGCACATCCCCGGCCAAAACTGAAACGCCTATCGCAACATAGCATGATGGGAAAGATTGCTAAAGGGCTGCTTAGTGTGCCCTTCTTGGTGATGTCGGGATTAGTGCTGCTATTATTTAATTTTTCAACTCCTGATATTGCTGTTAGTGCTCAAGGGGCCAATAGAAGCACTTTAAATACGCAGAACTTACTTGATGTTCATAACCAAGAAAGAACTAAATATGGACTAGCACCTTTAAAGATTAGCCAGAGTTTGAATACTTCAGCCCAACGAAAAGCTTTAGAAATGCTACGGACTGATTGTTGGTCACATTATTGTCCGGATGGGCGTTCCCCATGGGAATTTTTTAAAGACGCTGGATACGAATACTTGCTGGCAGGTGAAAACCTAGCCGAAGGGTTTTTTAATACAGAGGATGTAATTGTCGCCTGGATGAATAGTCGTACTCATCGGGATAATATTTTGAGACCTGATTATGAAGAAGTAGGTTTTGGTATTGTGAAAGGTTACTTTCAAGGAAGAGAAAGCAATGTAATTATCGCGGTCCACTTTGGCACCCCCAGCCCTGACCCAATTAGAGAATTCATTAACCCAACACCTGGTGACTTACCTACACCAAGCATTGTCCAGCCACGCGAAAATAGTTTTAGCCGAGAAGAATTAGTTACTATCAGGGGGACAGCCCCTGACGCATCGGAGGTAGTTCTGATTTTGAATAGCAATAACTGGGCAACAGTTCCAGTTAACAATGGCGTATTTAGTTATGAAGCTAAGCTAGCTGCAGGCAGGTATGAGTTACAAACACAGGCACGTGTAGGAACGCGAACCAGTGCTGCCACCGCGCCCACAATATTTACCATTGATCGCACTGCTAATAAAGTCACGCTTCAAGACATCACTATAGTGGAGAATAGTAATGGAGAGTTGCGGTTAAATGTCCTGAGTGCTGACTTATTTAGTATGCGAATCGGTTTTGGAGGTGGATCAGCAAACTCATATTTATTTAACAATGCAGAAAATGACCTATGGTCTGTCCAGGTACCTTTAAGTAAGTTTACCGAAGAGGCTAATTTTGTGATCTCTACACGTGATAAAGCCGGTAATGAATGGAGTGGTGAACTACCTTCGAGTGAGATCTTATTCGAGGCAGAGAAAATAGAAATTAATAACACCTTTGAAGACATTGATGACCAAGAACGTCCTGGTCGCGTCATCTCAGCTGATATTAAAGCCCAAGTAAACATTGGAGCACTGTTTATGTTTGCATCGCTTTTTGGGGTTGATTTTCTTACCCTAACACAAACAGGATTGACACGTGTGCGCGGTAAGTTGCAATTACACATGGGATTAGTCATTATAGTATTGTTGATAGCTTTAGCAGGCTCTCTATCAGGTCAAATTTTAGAAGGAATAAGTATTTCCTAAATGGAGCAAGACAGATATAGTGAAATAATAAGTCAAACCCCAGCAAGGTTTTTTGCCAGGGGACTGCTTTATAGCTTAACTACTGTTGTGGGCTTAATATTAGCGTTTTCGCAACTAGATCTTGGTAACTTTACAGCTTTTAGAGTAATAGTAATCGTATTATTTGGCGTATTCGGAGTTGAAGTGTGGACGAGCTGGCGCTTGCGCCAGCTCGTCCATCAACAAACCAAACTACAGTTTGGTGACGTACAACCTAGGATGGCGGAACTAATCAACCACGTATTAATACCTTTAAATGTCTTTATTTGGACTTTAAGTTTTGGTTATTACAACTCGCAAAACTTATTACGTTTAGCTACTTTAATCACGATGTTTTTCATCCTGATGCTTCTGTTTACCAACAGTCGTAGTTACTATCAAAACCGCCAAGAGTTATGGTTGCAGACTAACTTCAGCTATGACTTGGGAAAGTTCTATATCTTCTTTGCCTACACTAATTCAATCATCAATTTCTTTGGTGGAAATGTGGTGCCAGCACCTTTGTTACTTGGCTTAGGAGCTTTTACACTCCTATTCTTAACTATTTTAAGATATAAGCGTGTGGAGCTGATGGGATTATTAAACAGCGTTATTGCTAGCTTAAGCATCACTATCCTTTTATATATCGTGGTATTTTTAGTCCCGATCAATGTGCTGAGCCTAACTTTGCTGTCAGTAATACTTTATTATTTAGCCGCAGCTTTTGTCCATCATCAAATGGAAAGGGATTTGAGTAGAGCTATAATATTAGAGTATCTAGCTGTAGGAGGGATAGCTATGATTATCGCCATAGCTTTAGGTTAAAACAGTCTCTACAAAGGAATTTTTTCCAACTTTTCGTAGACAGGACCCTTATTAGTAAGGTTACTTCTTACTAAATAAGCATCCTCCACTACAAAAGGTTCAGGTAATGGAATATCCAGCTCATTAACTAGATTCTTTACACGTCTAATTGTAGAGTTGTTAACTGCAGCATCTTTTAGGCGAGCCACACTAATATGATGATCGTTAAAGTCCTTTTGCTTCCACTTAATTGTGTCTCTTAGTTTAAGACTACGAGTTAGTTGGTGAGCATAGTTTACGAAATCATCAAGATCTGGGTCATTCTCTACGTTTAGGAGCACAACCCTTGGCTTTTGCTGTTTATGAAATCCTAATTGCACATGGCTAATTTCTATTTTGGGCTTAGGGAAAGATCCAGCATGCCTTAAAAACTCTCTGGCTATTTTTTGTTTACTACTAACACTTACTTTTGCTCCAAAGAATTTTGCAGTCAGATGTACCTGCCCAATAGGAATAGGCTTTAAATTACGCTTTTCTTTATCCAAACCACGCACCACCTCTCGTACGTAAGACAGTACCTCTTGGGGAGGATAAATTGCTAAGAATAATCTCATATGCATGCGCTAAGTATACGCGGGATTGGCTTTTTCAGCAATCTCTGATCATAATGCCCTATAGTATCGACATATGGTATAATTGCTTATGAAATTATCAAAACAAGATAGAAATACTGCACTAACTATCATAATTGTATTAGTGGTATGTACAATTAGCTTAATTGCGATTGGATCGTTTCTATGGAGACTAGTTGCCCCTGGAGTGGAGAATGTGGGACAGGTGCTAGGTATGCGAGCTAGCAGTTATAATACTAACTATAATTTTGAGGTAAGGGGTTTTGAATTTGCTGAACAAAAACTTGCGAACGAACAAGCCGCTGACGAAAATTTAAATACCGACAGCGGCTACAATTACAACTTTTCACTTCCTAAAAGGCGTTAGCCTATTTTCCGAGTACTTTGTGAGGCGATTACGGTGTGACGATGTACGTTCATTAGCAAGGCTATGCCAGCAAATACTACTAAAGTACTACTACCTCCGTAACTAATAAACGGCAATGGAATACCTCCAAAAGGGATGACGGCCAAATTTGCCCCAATGTTTAAAAAGGCCTGTAGTGTAATCCATGTAGTCACACCCATTGCTAATAATGCTGAGAACTTGTCGGGAGCACGCTGTGCAATATTTATGCCTATATTCATCAAATATAAAAATGCCAAAATAAGCGCCATACTACCTACTAATCCGAATTCCTCCGCCACTACGGAGAAAATTGAATCTGTAAAAGCTGCCTCGGACAAGTATGACTTACCCAATGATTGTCCGTACCCTGTCCCAAATAGACCTCCCTCCGAAATAGATATTAAACTGTTTTGCACTTGATAAGCTGAGCCAAGTCGATCATCAAGGCTAAATTCTCCCTGTACTAGGAAGTTGACATATGTTTGAACACGTTCCAGACGGTACGGTTCAATGATTGCCGCAAACAAACCCGCAGCCAGGGCCAGAACTACAATCGCCACAGTACCTAGTGTATGCACCATATCTTTACCGGAAACATAGTACACAACCAAGGCAGTTGCTCCGATAATGGCGGCAGTATCTAAATCTGGCTGCCAAATAATCAGAAAACAAACTAGTCCTAACAATAAAATAAACGGTAAAAGTTCCTGCCAAAAATGTGCTTTCATGGCAGCTCGAAGATCCTTTATCTGTTCGCGTGGCTTGGAAAGCCACGCGGATAGGTACAATATAAACCCCAGCTTCGCCACCTCCGAAGGCTGTAGATCAAAAGGCCCCAAATTAATCCACCTAGTAGCTCCATTTATCTCAGTACCCACAAAAAGCACCGCCACTAACAGCAGGATTGAAACTAGAATTGCAGGTACACTTAGTTTAGGCAGCAAATCGAGCGGAAAGGAATAAATAATAACCCCACCAACTACACCCAATCCTATCCATAATAATTGACGCATCAAAAAATGTATTGGGCTTACATTGTATAAATCCTCATCAGTAAAGGGCACACTTGCACTGGCCACCATCATAGCTCCAAACACAAATAAACCAACAGAGACCATTAATAACTGCTTATGAACATAATCCCAAGAAAATACACTGTCCAGAGAGAAACTGGCACTAGTTTTACTAGCCGATTTCACTTTTTTACGGCGTAGTTCAGCCGCTTTGGACTTAGGCATTACAGTAAGGCTTAGTTAAAATTTGGCTATTGTAGTATACACTATCAAAGATTACGACCTTTTTTGCTAGAATTACGTGTGGAATATCAAATAGACCCCAACATCAGCATTGCGCAGTTACAAGAAGAGTACCCCTATGTTGTGGACTTCCTAATAGCTGAATACGGATTTCACTGCGCTAGCTGCTTTTTCTCCCAGTTTGAAACACTCCGCGAAGGGGCAGAAGTACACTCAATTACTGGCTCCTATTTTGATGAAATGATGGCAGAAATATCTGATTTAGTTAGGCAGCAAACCCAAACTCCACCGCAAACTGATACTAGTTTGAATAACTAGCTGGAAAGCTAGATGGAAAGCTGACCGGACTGCCGCTTGTATGAACTTCACTGACCGGGATAGTAGCAATAGTGTTTACCACCCCATCCGCAAATCCAGCATCATAAGCCACAACAGCTACTAATAGTGCAGTCAGTCCAATAGCAATTGTCATAAAGAACAATGAAAGTAATTGATTAGCTAAATGAGCCCGATCTAATGTCATGATTTTTCCTCTTCTGATTTATTAAAATTAAGTGCGGCGGAATTTATACAATATCTTTGACCAGTTGGATTCGGACCATCTTCAAACAAATGACCTAGATGCGCTCCACAGTTAGCACACCTCACTTCTGTGCGAAACATTCCATGACTAAGATCATCTACTAACTCTAAATTTTCATTGTTTACCACATCGTAAAAACTAGGCCACCCTGACCCTGATTCAAATTTTGTATCAGAGCTAAACAACTCTTGTCCACAAACCACACACAAGTACATACCTTTATCTTTATTATGCAACAACGCTCCTGTACCTGGCATCTCTGTAGCAGCATTTTGAGTCACCTCATATTGTTCTGCTGTAAGGCGCTCACGCAGTTCCGCCTCGGAAAAACTTTTCTTTGCCATAAGCTCAGTTTAGCAGAAATTTATTTCTTGCCAATTTTATAAGCTTGACTTGCTCATCCAGGAAATTAGCAGGCAGATCATCCACATCATAAAATTCTCCTTGATGCTGTGCACCCGCTTCGATTTCGGCGATAAAAACCATATGATTACATCCACCACGCTTATTCATCTCAAAATGATAGCCCACAAATCGGGGAGGGTAGGCAAACTTAGCGCCCACTTCCTTCTCCTCGATGCGCTTAAACGTCGCCACATATCCTCCGTTATCGTAGTCACTGCGCCGCAAAATACTACCCGGCGTATGCAACAGACCTGGCCAGTGAATGTCCCCTTCCGGCCGTGGAATAAGCAACGTTTCCAGGCGCGCGCCAGCGCGTCGCATCACCACCGTTTCCACGGCCGTAATCACAAACTTTTCCGCAACCGCCTCAAACACACCAATGCTCATCTTGTCTTGCACTTTGCCCATCAAAGAAATCAACTGCTTTTCTTCCGTTTCACCAAGTCCGTACATTAGAGAGAATAATCCTCACAAATATACCCGAGGAATATCAGGATGTGAAGGGTAAATTTAGTTATAATCTTGACGATGAAGATTGCACTTTTCACAGGCTTTGGTACCAGCTTACGTGACTACAAAAGATTAATTGCATTACTAGAATCGCATGGTCACCAAGTAACCAGCGGTGACGAAAAGCCAGAATCATTGCAAACCGCAGAGATGATAATCGCCCATAGCTACGGCCTGGCCAAAGCCGCCGCCACACTATCAAACACTACCGCACCAAACCTAAAAAAGCTTTTATTTATAAGCTCTTGCTTAGAGCTACCACCCCAGAACATAAAATTTTGGCTCCAAGCAGGTATCGGCTACTTCCACTCTAAACTAGTTGCAAGAGATCTGAATGCATTGTTCTCCAAACCCCGCCACATACAAAAAGTGAACCTTAACAAGCCAATTCGAGAGATTTTTACTGGAATTGACGTGCTTGCCATCCTTACTACCAAAGACAGCATTGTGTCATATCAAACACAGCTAGAAATTACAAACTCGCTAGCTGCTCCAACAATCGCTGAAGTTGCAGCAGACCATAATCTTCTGGACGTCGACTTCCAGCTAATACTGGAAGTTATACAATTCCGACAGGCTGTTAGCATAGAAGAATGCAAATCCCACCACAAGTAGAACCGCAAGCAAGCTGATCACATAGAACATCATTCTAAAAAGGCGTATATGCCACTTCAAACTAGGAGATAGCCAAGTCTTATGGTTTAGGTTCTCCCAATATTGAAACTTTAGCGATCGCCACACCAGCTGAAAAATACCCGCAATCCCGCTTTTGCGCTGCACAACCAACTCCGCTTTTTTCACAGCCTGATGATTCAACAAAAATCTCACTATTAAAGACAACGCCACGAAGTCATAAAAAATTATGATGCAAAAGGCCAACACCAAAAATGGGGCGAAGGAGCTAAGCACCGAGAATGGTGAGAAGGCGTTATACACTAAACGCCTCCTCTAGAAGCTGTTTAAGCTTACCGGTGTCAATTTGTTCACCTTGCTTTAAGTTGATTGAGCGATGCTGCTTAGAGTCTAGGCCGCTGTTAAATAGGCCATTTTTATCTTCTAGTTTAGACCCGCCAAAGAAATTAAACTTAGTATGTTCTTTAAAACTAGACATCGCCACCTTTTGTTTGCCATCTTTGGCAAAAACGGGCACTGACCACTTCCATTGCTCCTCCACATCAGGCACTACCTCATGCACCAGTTCCCGAAACATATTTAAATTTGACTGCTGCCATTCCGGCTGTTCGTTAATATATTGATCGATTTGTTGATTTGCATCCATAAAAATAGTTTAGCTCATAATACATTTTACTGCATTCCTTATTTCTACTGAGAGCCATGGGTCTTAATATATTTGCGGTATAAGGTATAATCAT
>CAYUPY010000046.1:0-10792 GCA_964446595.1 uncultured Candidatus Saccharibacteria bacterium
AGTGCGGTATTAAACATTTCTGCAAAAATAACTAACGTAATCATAATGATTATGATAACCCACTCGGCTGCAGAAATCTTTAAAATGATTCCAATGACTGCCAATGCAGCCATACTAAATAAGTGAACTCGAATATTATTGTCTTTTAGTGACAGTAATAGTCCGTTTACTGCATGTCTTACACTCTTGATTGATTTGATTATATCCATTAGTGTTATTTAACTATTGAAGATTATCTATTTTTGGTAGAATAAACAGGTTTGGTATCTGAATTATATGCAAATTATTAAGTCCCCGCCAGTGCTCAGATATTTTCTTGCATCTATACTTTGTTTTGCTGCCGGTCTTGCAGTCCTCCAAACTGCGCCAATTTATGCGCAAGAACAAACAAACGATGCAGTAAATATTTCAACTTATAGAGCTGTTATTTTGAACTTAGAAGTAGTAGAAAGTAACTTTCCAAACGCAGACGAAATAATGGCAAGCAGTAGAATTAGAAGAATTACTGCCGAATTAGAGACTGGAGAAGTTGTGATGTTTGAGCAGGTTTTTTTACCCGAGCTAGAGTCAATCGAGCTTAGTGTCGGAGATCGAGTAATTATAGACGCTGTTAACTTTGATGGGGAGATTACATATACCGTAACAGACTTTCAACGCACAGAAGTATTGCTGATATTGTGTGGTATTTTTGTAGGTATAGTAGTTTTAGTAGCCAGAAAGAAAGGACTTTACTCATTATTGAGCCTTGGGATTTCATACTTTTTGGTATTTGAATTGTTAATAAGAAGAGTGTTAGAAGGAGCAGATCCGCTAATTTCAGCAATTATCTTATCTGCTATTTTGATCCCCATTAACTACTATTTAGGACATGGATTTAGTCGTAAAACTACCTATGCGGCCTTGAGTACCTTAGTTACGATTGTTGGCATAGGCGTATTTTCGGTTTGGATAGTTGAATTAGCTAAACTGACAGGGATAACTTCCGATGAGGCGAGGTTCCTACAAGAAATTACTACCGGGATTGTAAATTCACGTGATTTGTTGTTGGCAGCGATAATTGTAGGAACTCTAGGTATACTAGATGATATTACTATTTCCCAAACGAGTATTGCGAATGAATTAAAGGCAAGTAAAAGCACAATTAAATTCAGAGAACTTTTTACGCGCACCATAAGAATAGGAAGGGATCATATTGCTTCTTTAGTAAATACACTTATTTTGGTTTATACTAGTGCTTCCCTGCCACTACTTATTCTGCTGCAAAGAAGTAGTGAGTCCTTGATCAACACGATTAACAGGGAAATCGTGACTGAGGAGATAGTCATAATGCTTTTAACTAGCATCGCCTTAATCGTAGCCGTGCCAATCAGTTCACTTATTTCCTGCTTTTTTGTAGATAAATATGGTGCTGAAGAGGGTGATGGTGGGCATGGACATGCCCACCATCACCACTAATGCTTGTCGTGTAAAGAGTTCAATTATTTTTTTCTAATTCACCTTTGCAGATTAAATGAAGTGTCAGAGTTGTTAGATTGGATAGATATATAGGATGAAGATTATTATCCGGTTACTGTGTGTCTGTAATTAGGCCATTAAGCACGCTGAAAGCAGCACTTGCATCTTTAGACAGTACAACTACAGTTAATTCATCACTGGTTGACAATACTTCAATCAAGTTAATGTTATTCCAGGCTAACAATTGCAAAATATGAGCTATGATACCAGGGATTTCTAGGTGATTATTTTTTAATTGGACGGTAATCTTAGCCAAAGATTTATAGGAATATACAATATCTTCTTCTACAACTGCCTGTTCTACCTTTTGTTGAAGTTCGTGTTCAAATATGAGTGTGGTCTGCCAACTACCTTTAATATAAGTAAAGAATGTATCCCGGTAATTGGTAACTTCTTCAGTGATCTTCAGCAGGGCTTGATTAAGTGTTCGTGAATTTGAGACGGTGATCTCACAAATGTCTGAATGTACATTAATGCTACCAATATGCTTGTTGAAACTAAAGTCTCCACTACTACTTTTCTCTAGGTTATCTGCGTAACGCTGTAGTGCTGAAATGATTGCTGAGTCAGTCAGATCCCTGAAGGCCATTTCTTCCACATCCTCTTTTATATGTCTTGCTAGAGAGGAAATGTTTACTAATCCCAGGGAAAGAGCGTGGCGAATAAAAGGGGTTCTGGCTAGAACTGTATGAAGGGCATCAGTAGTATTCATTGTCTTGAGTAATTTTATGCATTTTAACATAAATTTGACCAAATTGCTCAAATTCGAGTCTTAGCTAAAGTGTTTTTGATATTATCCTGGGGATGCAAAAACTGCAGTCTCCAGACGGGAGGCTTTTTATTTGTTTTAGAGTTAACTTAGTAAAATGATTAAAGAATTAGTAGCAAAAGGAACTTCCCTAGAATCAATGCATGGCTTTGAGAGTGCTGTGTTAGAGCGACTTTCTCAACAATCCCGAACAAGTGGCGTGGTGTTGGAAGGTATGCCTTGGTATATAACACCATCCAGTCAATTTCCGGCTCAAGACTACACTTCACAGCGTTTTTTAGCCGGAGGTATTATTCAGCAAAGGCTAGCGGTTTTACTGGACCAGTATGGCATACCCGTTTGTCAGTCGCATATGATTGATGATGTTCACCAGTATAGACCAAGTTCTTTTGCGGAAGGACACCTAGATTCGAATCCGTTAACAGCTTTAGGTTGTCTAAGCGACTTACCGGTAATGAATGTGGGAGAGAATGATTTTGTCGCGCTGGAGTCTGATTTTGCCGCGTTGGACGGTAATTTATGTTCCCAGTTAGATGGTAATTTTCAGCTGCATAAACTTAGGCACATTTTAATGTTGTTAGGGCGTAATGGTGAAAAAGCTTTGTCGGAAATTAGTTTAATTTTGGTTCATCCGGCTGAGTTTCAAAGTCAGCAAAATATGATGCTTCAAGACCTTTCCAAAGCGATAAGAGACCCAAGATCAGGACTAGGTTTGACTGCTAGTAAAAATCAGTCACGTGAATTACTCTGTGAAATCTATACCCATGTATGGATCACTCCTGACGGGCAAATAATTGTAACTAGCCCTAGATTTGTGGATGGTCATTTTGTATTTGAACCAATTCAAGTAAAACAAGAGTATGCGAGTGTATAGTGCCAATGGCAATATTATCGGTATAAAACAGGTTAGTAATGCAGGGACAAGCCTAAGAGGTGACAAACTGCGAGAAATAATTGTGGAGGCTAAAGGTTTGAGTATAGACACGGTTATGTTTGTAGATCAACCTGCAGGGGATGAGTTATTTGATATTAGCACTAATATATTTGAGCCAAATGCCGGATTAGAAGGTAGTTGGTCTACTATGTGCGGTAATGGTGTTCGCGCAGTTGCTGATTATTTTCAAAACTATGTGAGTCAGACGGCTGAGATTAGGATGAAAACGCCTGCGGGTATATTAGTGATTCAAGCCAAGGAGCACGGTTACCGCGTGTGTATGGGGAAGCTTTATACGTGGGAAGCAGCGTCTGTGCAGAAATATGTGAGTAACTTTGTGGCACGGGATTGGGCATTTATACATAAATTATTTGGGATAAATGCCCAACAAGCAGCAAAAATAGACTTAGGGTTTACCAGTTCTGATGCCCAAAATCCAGATGGTGAGCCTCACTTGTGTATTCGTCTACAGGATGGTTTAGAGCTTGAAAAGATTAGAACTTATGCCCGTAATTATGGCCAAGCAATCACAAATAATTTTTTGGCTTTTCCTGAAGGTATGAATGCTAATTTTTACTCTATCTCAGGTGAGCAGATAAATTTGGTTACTCACGAACGTAACCTTGGTACGAACCCTGACAAATGCATTACCCAATCCTGCGGGACTGGGTCAAGTGTAGTTGGATCTATAAACCTAAATGGAAGAGAGTGTGTGGAAGTTGTGTCTTTAGGAGGTAGTTTGTTAATCGAGAATCAGGAGGGCCAGGTATACATGACAGGAGGGGCAGAAGAGCTATCACCCTAGTGAGCTATTCTCAGCAAGTATTGCAGAAATTATCTCTCCTAAACGAACGATTCCTTTGTTGTCAGGTACATGTCTTTGTTGGTCTATTTGATAGTAGTCAGCTTGAGGGAAAAGTTTTAAGAGCGACTTGTTCTCAACCTCTGTAGTTATATCGTCATCTGCAAACCTAACTATAGAGTGTTTGTAGTCGCCAGGAGTAAGGTCTGCAAGAACATTTAAGTTATTAATCTCATAGAAATACTGCGGAGAGAATATTAATTCTTTACCGAAAGATTGGGCGAGGCTAATTGGGTTGCCTTTGGCCCAATCAGCAAGTTGATGGGTGCTAAATCGGGCTAAAAAGCTTTTAAGATTTACCCTTGGCGCTATGTAAATCATATTGCTAATAACCTCTGTACTTATGATTCCTTTAAAGTTGGTTCTCTGGGCGTTTAGCAGAACTGTTGCTCCTTGAGAGTAACCTATAAAATTAATTTTTTCCAATTCTGGGAATCTTCGATTTAACTCCAGCAGAAAGTATTCTAGCTCTAGTGTCCGCTCTTCTATGGTTGGATAAAAAAAGTTATCCCCCCTAATGGGATTGTGTCCAGAAAATATAGGAAAGACAAATACGCAGTTCCTGACACCTGTTGTAAACGCATCAATACCATTTGTGTAAAGTGAATCTCGATAACCGTGCAACACCACCGTAACAACTTTACTGTTTTTATGCCCACGTATATAATAATTGCCTAATCGATCTTTAGTTGGATACTGTAAAAAGTTCATGGGTGAAGGAATTATAGATGTAAAAAGTATGTTTGAAAACCACTCAAGTTTAAGCCTTCTTTCAACCGAGTTGGAGGTTGCCGACCAGACTCCAAAAAATCCAGAAATTATTGCTGCGGTAAAGAATTTACTGAGTAACCCTAGTCCTGCTTTCTACAAGACTGTAGCACTTTACCTACTAGAAAATGGTTTGGTAAGAGTAACAGGTATTCAAAAACTGCAAGAGATAGCATTAAATCAAATATCTCAAGGTTATCTACCAATGTTTTTCCCAACTCATCCACTTACTATTCCAACACTGAGATTTAGTCAATCTGAATTAGGGCTTGAACCCAGTAGGCAATATCCCTTTACCTTACCAATTTATGGGCATCTACCATTTTTAGCCTTAGTAGATCAAATAGATGGCGCTAAATTACATAACCTAGCAGACCCTATTAGTACTTGGGAAGATATACAAACTTCGCTTGGTTATTACCTTAGTGACAAAGGAAATGGTACATTTCGTAAATTTACTGAATCCATTGAGAATTCAAGAAAAATACCTATAGTTTTACTTTATCCCGAAGGATGTTCACGCGGTATAGAAAGAACTTATATTATGAAGTCACTTCCTGCTAAAGGAAACGGTACGCCTTTTAGTACTTCTCCATTCTCACTTATTTATAGTTTAGGCCACAGTAAATTCTTCTTAGAAAGATGGGGCCTAAAGGGAGTAGTGGGTATTTTTTGTGATCAGTATAACCATAGAATTAATTCGGAAGGTCTAGTTGAGGGCAGAATAGAAGTCGTAGATGTAGTTAAGTCCGGAAACTTGCCCAGTAATATCGCCCCTTTAGGGTTGGGGACGATGATTGAAGACCGTACTCAGTTAGCTTCTAATTTGCTGCAAGCCATACTGCAAGACAGAAAAAATAGGCAGTAGTAAGCACCATTTAACGCCGAAGCGGCCTTCGGCCGCTTCGGCGCGTGTTTCTCACCTAAAAGTGTCCCTCTAGCGCTTTAGCGCTCGGCTTAATGGAACAACTACAGTGTCTTTTTCCTGTTTTATAAACAGGTTGGTTTCTGTAATCTTTTCAATCTTACCCGAGATACCTTCTAAGGAAATTTTATCGCCTTCCTTTAACTCTTTTTTAAGAAAATATCCGGCAATCATACTAGCAACTAAGTCTTTTCCACCTAGTCCTACTGCAATAGCAAATGCCAGCATTACACCACCTAAGATAACTGTGATATTAGCTGTGATGATTGTGGTATCAATACCTAATTGATCTATGGCTGTCAGAGATCCAAAAAATACGATTACCACAAAAGCAATATTCGCGAGTAGACGACTATACGAAGCCTTTAAGCTATTTAAGCTTCCGAGAACCACACCACGGACTAAATTAGCACCACTAATTGTGATAGCCAAGATAATAAGTGCTGCAATTAAATTAGGAATATAACCAATTAGATCTGCAATTGCCTCGGCGATTACAGTTAAACCTAAAATATTAGAAATACCCATTAATACGACTAGTATAACTAGCCAGTAAAGTGTTTTAGCCACCACATTTGACAGGCTGAAGCGGAGACCAATTTTATCCAATTGTTCATCAACTCTTTCCTTTCCAAATACACGTAAGTTCTCCAACCTCAACATAATTCGGCGCGTAATACTTTCTACAAGATTCGCCAATAAAATACCTAAAATTAATAGCAAGAATGCTCCTACCAGATTTGGCAAGAAATCTGCTAGTGACGAGAGTACATCACTTACGGATTCCTGAAGGACATCCGCCCAGCTTTGTACCTGGTCTGTTACTTGATTCTCCATGTAATCTACTAAAATGTAAAATATATTTGTTCGTTACCACTAATATACACAGCTCATATATCAGAAGAGTAAGTGTTGTGTAAAAACCATGTAAATTAAGTAGTTGTAAATGCGCGTAAAGCACGATAAGATTAGGTAATAGTTAATTCTTTTAATACACTTTCATGGATCTATCTAAATATGTATGGGGATTTTTCCTCATCTTACTAGGCACGCTTTTTCTTGCTGACCAATTTATAGAGGGAGTTGATGTTGGGACTATAATCATCTCATTCTGGCCGTTGATATTTGTCTTTGTGGGGATTTCTGCTATGTTAGCAAAACCACGCAATATAACAGCAGGCATAGTTTTTTGTGCTATTGGTGTTTTATTATTAATATCTCAGTTCACCGACTTGGACGTATGGAGATTCTGGCCAGTTATTTTGATCTTTATAGGTGCATCGATCATTTTCACTGGTAATAAAGCAGCGCCACGTACGAGTGATAGCTCAGATGGGGAGTTAGTCTCTTCTGCTATTTTTTGGGGTAACGAAATAAAAAATAGCTCAACAGACTTTAAAGCTGCAAATCTAACAGCAGTGTTTGGTGGTATTGACCTGGATTTGTCCGATGCTCAAATCGCAGAGGAAGGAGCTGTGATAGAGGTTAATGCTACTTTCGGCGGCATTGAAATTAGGGTGCCCAAAAGCGCCGAGGTAGTTGTAGAGGGGAATGGTATTTTTGGAGCTTTTGAAAATAAAACTCACAAACCAGAACACAAAAAAGGCGGGACACTAAGAATCCGCGGAAATGCGATCTTTGCAGGGGTCGAGGTGCGCTAGCATTAGATATATGCCCTATGGGCGGTTAAGTTCCGCCCATATTGGGCAATCTTTGTTGTGAGCTCCTGGAAGATAGCCTGTACTCATCAAAAACTCTTTAGTAATCTCTCCACCAGTAAACTTAAAGCTTTTTTTAAACAGTTTTACCCACTGTGTAAGTGAATTGCCGCGGTGCTTTTCTAGCCAATTTTTAAAGCTACCGAATTCTTGCTGCAATACTAATATCTGGTTGGCATTGTGCACCGCGGCCCGTACTTTCAACTTATTGCGAATGATACCAGGATTATTCAACAGTCTGTTCACATCAGCTTCACGGTAATTAGCAATTTTACGGATATCAAACTGATCGTATGCAGTATAAAAATTATCCTTCTTGTTTAAAATTGTAGTCCAAGAAAGGCCTGCCTGATTAATCTCTAATATCAATCTACCAAAGAATGCATTATCTTCTATTAAGGGAAATCCATACTCAGTATCATGATAAATACGGTGAGGGTCGTTAAGCGGTAGTGTTTTCACAAACTCGCAATAGGTTTGTGGTTCTTTTGCTGCCATGTAACTGTTTTTGCTATTATTTAAATATGGTTAAACTTAATATAAAAGCAGACTGCAGTAATTCACCTAAAAAGCAATTTCTAAAAGATTATACAGTGGCCTTTGCTAAAGGCGATACTAAATTTATTATTGACAGCGTCAGCGAAGATATTCACTGGGTTATGATTGGTGAGCTGGAGGTTAAAGGTAAAGAAGCCTTTGTGAAGTCAGTTGAGAGTATGATTGATGGTAGTACTGAAGAATTAACCATAGATACAATCGTGACCCACGGTGCGGAGGCTGCTGTAAAGGGCACAATGGTAATTGGCGGGGAAAATTATGCCTACAGTGATTTTTACGAATTTGTGAGCGCTGGCAAACAAATAATTAAAAAGATTACTTCTATGGTAATCCGAATTAAATCTTAGCTCCCCAGATAGTTTCTGCAATCTGATCGTAGTCGCTAAGTTCTTCTTTTAGGTATTTTTGTAATCTGTTTAAAGATTTCCGAAATATTGAGTAACCTAGTTTAGTTAGTTCAAGTCGATTAGTACGACCATCGTTTGCAGTCACTAAAATATACCCTTTTTCACTTAAAATTAGGCAATGTCTACTCACAGCTGCCGGGGAGATAGATAAGTAATCCGCCAGCTCAGCTTGGGTTGGGTATTCTAGAATGTAAATAGATTTAATAATTAAATATTGTGCATTAGTAATATCTAAGTTTGATTCTTTTAACACTGAATTAGTTTTTCGGTCTATCCAGGCTGCGAATCTGTGTAGGTTTATATTCAAGCCTTTCTGTGCTTGACGTCTTAAGTTTGATTTCATTATAATTGATTAGTTAATAGTTAACATGTTAGTAAATTATATCAAATAATGTCGCAAATAACTTGTCCCATCCATACAAACACCCAGATGAGACAGACTCAGAAATACGGGATAACCATAGACTGGTGTCCAACTTGCGGAGGTGTGTGGTTAGATAAAGGTGAGCTGGAAAAAATGATTGAACTTGCAAAGCAAGAAAGCGTGGCTACTAATTCGAATGCTCCATTTCAAGACGAAGATGATAATGACAATGATTACAGACATGGCCAAAGTCAGCATCACCATAAACGCAAAAAGAGATTCGAAAATCCGCTGGAGGATCTTTTTGACATTTTCTGAGATAACGGCCTATCTCTAAAACTAGTATGTGACTCATAAACAACATTGCGAATTAATCAGTAAGGCTATCCAAAAGCCTGGAGGCGTCTGGGCTGATTTGGGGTCAGGAACAGGGGCGTTTACATTAGCTTTAAGGGATTTAGCAGGTCCACAGGTAGAAATCTTCTCTATTGATGTGCAGGCTATAGATCTACAAGAACAAGAGCAGACCTTTGAGACAAAATTTCCGTCTAGCAAGATTCATTTTATAGAAGCTGATTTTACGAAACCCTTGGATATAAAGCCTTTGGATGGGATTTTAATGGCTAATTCTCTCCATTATATTCGTCAACAATCTGATTTCTTAACTCGTATTAAAAAGTACCTAAAGCCTCAAGGCAAAATTGTGTTTGTAGAATATAACTCTAATGACAGTGTACATTGGGTCCCTTACCCGTTAAGCTATAAAAGGCTTTCTCACAAACTCATTTTATCTGGCTTTAAAGAAGTAGAATTACTAGATAAAATATCCTCTAGGTGGTTAAACGAAATGTATTGCGCACAAGCACTCCTAAGAAACATTCAGGACCATGAAGAGTAAGGTAGCATATGATAGAATGACTTATGCTCAATATTAAGCATTCAGATATCGAAAAAGCTGTTAATCTACTAGATGGAGGTGTATTTACAATTCCTGGTACTAATATTGCGGTTGGGCTTGATGCTTTGATTGGATTACTACCCGTAGCTGGTGACACAGTATCGCTGATTATCTCATTAAGGATAATTGTTGCCTTAGTCACTCCTCAGACTAAGGTGAGAGATGTGGTAGTTATGTTAGCTAATGTTCTAATTGACTATTTTATAGGTTCGATTCCAATTATTGGAGACATTTTTGACCTATTCTTTAAGGCAAATCGGGCAAATTTAGAAATTGCACGTAAGTATCACGAGGCGCTTTAATTTGCGTATAACTACTTCCCCTGTATAATAGCTTAACCCCCTTGCTTATGTTTTAATTGTTAGGAGTTTGATATGCAAGCAAAAATTGCAACCACATTACTATCCCCTGATAACAATCAGGAAAAAATTTCCAAGTTCATTGAATTTTCCTTAAGTGATGGTGAAAAGAACCAACTGCAAGTGAAAAATGCCGTCAAAGATTTGGACGTGAATGAGTCTGAATCAGGCCGTTTAGAGGAATTTATGGCAAACCCTAGATACTACAGATCAGTTGGAGTCTTCTCCAGTGAAGGTAAGCTGACTCATATTGAACCTTTGTCCTTTCCGCATTCTGGTGAATATAAAGGTAAAAATTACTATGTATTACCCTTGTTTGACTTCCGTAACGCTATACATGAGCGTCTTTACCTACTACAGTTCTCACGCAAAGAAATAAAACTTTATCGGGCGCATCATTTGGCTCTAACCCCAGTAGAGCTGGAAGGGATACAAACATATGATGAGGAGATGTCGCGCCTTTGGAAAGAAAAGTCGATGCAGCACCATGGTGCAGAAAATGCTGTTTACCACGGTCAGGGTGCCGCTGATTATAAAGAAAGAGAGGGAGAGCATTTTAATATTCATATATCTCACTTGGCCAAAAAGTTAAATGACTTTGGGTCTCGACTAGATAACTTAAAAATTGCGTAACATTTTCTTTAAATAGTTTCTT
>CAYUPY010000047.1:0-10748 GCA_964446595.1 uncultured Candidatus Saccharibacteria bacterium
AGAAACTATTTAAAGAAAATGTTACGCAATTTTTAAGTTATCTAGTCGAGACCCCCCTTTAGGAGGCTCTAAGAAAAGCAGATGGCGCACATATGTAAATTTATTTGTTACCTTCTTACTTAGCGGACTTTGGCATGGTGCAGATTGGAATTTTATTCTCTGGGGTGCGTATTGGGGAGCTTTACTTGTCCTTGAACGCGCAATAGGCCCTTTGGTAAACAAGGTAATAAAATCAACCACACTCAAAAGAATTCTAACCTTTGGGCTGGTTATCTTAGGTTGGCAAATATTCAGAGAAACAAATCTGGATTACCTATATCAGCACTTGACTGCGGCCCCTTGGAAATCATCTCTTGCCGATTGGCGTGATGCAGCCTACATCCTAATCTTTTTGTTGATCTATAGCATACCCTTAATTGCCCATACCCTACTCCATTCTTTTAAGAGCTTGAAGTCACGTCTATACACTCCAGTTGTGCAGCATTTTATCGCCGGACTTTTGATTATTTTGATAGTTTATTTTGGAAGCGGTCGTGGCGGTGAATTTCTTTACTTCCAGTTTTAGCCAAATAAACCCATGAGATCTGCTAGAATTTTCACATGAGAGTATTGATTCATGTCTATGAATTTGCCCCACTTGGAGGGGGGATTGGCAACGAAATTAAGCACTTACTTGCTGAGTTTGCCCAACATACCGATCATCACTTTGATGTAATTACTTCATCCTTAGATAATAAGTTTGAGACTGAAGAGTTATACGAAAACGTTACATTGTATCGTGTTCCCGTCGGTAATAAGCGTAATTCTCTGAATGAGCAGAAGGTAAGCAACATGCTGCGATATCTTTTTTGGGCTTACTGGACTAACTGGAAGCTGATATTTCGACATAGGTACAATGTGGCTATGATGTTCGGCTACCCTGGAGGACTTGTCCCAATGTTATTTAGGTGGAGAATTCCATACGTTGTAGCGCTTAAAGGAATTGATGTCCCGGGACATAGCCCAACATTCGACAAAATGTATTTAATTTACAAGCCTTTGACTTGGATGATCTGGAGCCTTTCGAGCCGCATCCTGCCGATTAGTAAAGGAATGCAGCGTTCAGCAAAAAAAACTCTGAAAACTAAGAAGTACCAGGTGGTAGAAAACGGAATTAGTGTGGAGGATTTTAGTCCGGTGGTTGCCAGTCATAAGTTTAAAAAGTTCACTATTACAGCTGGAGGTACACGACTAAACCGTAACAAAGGTCTACAACATTTGGTCGAAGCTTTTGCTCAACTACATAATGAATTTGAAGACACTGAGTTATTGTTGATCGGTGATGGTGAATATCGTCAACAACTAGAAGAATTAGCTGAGAAGTTGGAAGTTAAGCTAGCCGTGAAGTTTGCCGGCAATCAACCACACGATTACATTAAAGAAAATTTACCTAAATGTGCTGTTTTCTGCTTACCTTCTTATAATGAAGGTATGAGTAATGCACTTTTAGAAGCACTGGCAGCCGGGTTGCCACTGATATTTACGCCAACAGGTGGAGCGGATGAGCTTGTCATGGAAGATAATGGTTTTATTGTACCCAAAAGAGAATCTCAGCCAATTTACGAAGCGCTGATTAAGCTTTATAAAGATCGAGCACTCGCCGAGAGTATGGGTAAAGCTAGTCGCAAATTAGCAGAGAGTATGAGTTGGCAGGCAACAGCTCAAAAGTATATTGATATATTTAACGAGTGGAAAAGGGATGAGTAAAAAGAAGATAGGCTTGGTGGCCCGAGGCTTGAACGTCAAGGCAGGCGGCGTTAAACAATATATTAAACATCTGTTTCATGGTTTGGTGGAGGCTGGAGTTGCTGACGGACATGAAGTAATTGTGTTTTATGATGACCCTAGCTTTCTGGGCACCTACGCCACACAAGGTGCAAAAGAGATCTTTGTGAAAGGACATAAAGCGCTACGTAATCCTGTCACTCGATTCTTATGGGATAATGTTACACTCCCTATTGCTATCAAAAGACAAAATATTGATGTCACTTTATTTCCAAAGTCAATCATTCCTGTTATTCCCACATCTAGGTCTGTAGCTACAATTCATGACCTAGCTTACTTCCTGCCGGGTATAAATGCTTATACTTTTCATGAGACAGTATTTACTAAACTATTCCTCCCCCCTTCCGCTCGCCGGTCAGACGCTATTATTGCTGTTTCGAAAAGAACTAGAGAGGATATTTATGCCTTATTTAAAGGCATTAATCCAGAAAAGGTAAAGGTTATTTATGAAGATGCCGCGTTTAAACCTAATGATGAACAAACATCTACAAAATACGTTAGAGAAAAGTACGGGATTGGCGATAGCCCATATATTTTTATGTCTAGTGAGCTATCGCCCCGTAAGAATGTGCCGCGAGCGCTGAAAGCGCTCGCGGCCATTAAAGATGACATCCCTCACACTTTTGTAATGACTGGTGGAAAGGGTTGGAAAGTAACGAATATTGCCGATTTAGTGAAAGATTTAGGCCTAGAAGATCGTTTCCTAAAAATAGGCTATGTGGAAGATGATGATATGTCCGCCGTGTATGCGGAAGCAGATGTATATTTCCACCCTAGTGTCTACGAAGGCTTCGGTCTTACTCTCCTGGAGGCGATGCAGGCAGACACACCCGTATGTTATTCAAACGTCACTTCTCACCCAGAGGTAGCTGGTGATGCAGGGCTAGGTTTTGACCCTTACAACGTAAGAGACATCGCAGATAAACTCAAAGAGATTTGTCTAAACAAGGACCTCCAACAAGAGCTAATCAATAAGGGTAATAAACAACGCCAACAGTTTGATTGGAATAAAGCTGCCAAACAAACTCTCGATTTACTGTTAGAAGTAGCAGCTTAAGCCAAATAAACCGTAGCGACTTTAATCCTAATCTGAATCACTCTCACACATATATAAGTTAGGAAAGTAAGACTCCGCAACCCAATAGTAAGGGGAAGAAGCATTGCGGGCTTGATCAGGCTTTGCCATTAGGTTACGGCACTGGTCTTGGAGATAGAAAGATAAGTTTTGATCTAGTAAATGAATATTACTAGTGATCAAAAAGAACCTTTGCTTCTTTTCTATAAATTCATAGACTGACTTTTCTAAATTTGTACGATAATTCAACACTTTACTTGTATTAGCCCAGTTATTAAGTGCATAATACTCTACGTCTTCTCGGGGCTTAAGATAAAGATAACCATCGGCGATAATAACTGAATCGCCGGCTTGTAGTTGCCCATCCAACAGTTCCATCGTCTCATAATAGTCTGGAGCAATTGCTCGTCTATGCAGCGTCTCAGCATCTACACCCTGCCAGTCTGCCTGAGCTTTCTCAAATAGAGGCGGTAAATAAATGCCAGGGATAGTAATTGGTAAGATTATTAAGGCAATTAGGAAAAACACCCCTGCCTGCAACACGCTACCTTTTACTGAGCGCACTACTTCACAAACTACCCAGGCAATAGCTATGGCCACATGGGGTAGAAAGTTGGTTACATAACGAAAGTCATGACTCGCAGCAACATTAATGCACAGAAGTAAAAATGGTATCCAAATGAACAAACTGTTCAAAATTAACGGCAATTTACGTGTACGGAAAGCCTGAACTGTAAACAAGGCAACTAAGAAAGCCACCCAATAATAAGGTAGCCTTGTTTCTCCAAACGACCAAATAATGTACGACACCGTCCTTCCCTGCTCCCAACCAAACTCCAGACTATTTATGAGAATATTGCGAACCCTAAAAATAGAGATTGCCCCGCTTGTCTCTAAAAACAATACGATAATCCCCAGTACCACAAATGTAAATAAGACTTTACGCTGCTGCTTAGCTACCACCAATGCCGTGATAAAGTAGATCAACCAAATTGCATAGTAACTAATAGCAAAAGGCGTGATGAATAGGTGCACAAATGCTACAGATGCCAAACTTCCAAACAAATAAAAATAATTGATCCGTTTAGTATCAAGTAAGCGCCTAAACAAATACCAAAACATCACAAAGATTAACAACCCCACTACAGTGAATAAGGTGTAATGCCGTAAAAAACGGGACATATATGTGGAAATAATACCAAACGCCACAATCGCACTTGCCAAATAGGCCCCTAGCTGGGACTTGAGTACCCGCCGGGCGATAAACCAGGTAAGTAAGACTACAACTACCCCTAGCAGAGCCACCGTAGCTCGGAGCACAAACTCACTATAGCCTAACACCTGTGCAGGCAGGGCGAGCATCATCGTAATCAAAGTTGGATAATCCCGTGAGCCTGGCTCAAGCAAAATAGGGTTCCACAGTTAACTTACCCCAAACTCAAGAAAAGACTTAGTGGAACTAGCAAACCACTGTTCATCATGATAAAAAGGTTGTACACCTAAGTTTATAAACCGTAAAGCTGTTGCCCAGACAAGGATTCCACCAACAACGACCACCTCAATCCAAGGCTTCAACTTCTGTTCTCGGTAAGAAGTAAACCTAGATTTATATAAGTCATAGAAATAAGTAACCGACCACACCCTAAAAGATGAGTCACGATAACTGGCAGCAAAATTTACACCTTCGCCCAAGATTAAAAGAAATAAAGGTAGGGCATACAACCATAATCGCAAAGCTAATAGAACGGAGTTTAAGAATACTAACCAATCAGGCAATAAATCCAGTGGTATTACGTAGAGAATCAAAATACTCGTAAGTATCTGCAATGCCAATAACACAACGCATGTCCAGATTAGAGTCTTTTGAATCAGTTTTAAATAGTAGAATATCGTTTGATTACTAATCCAGCTACTTCTATAGTCAATTATGTAGAATACGCTAGCCCACAGTACAACCAGAAATGCTATCACTCCAAGCACGATAGTTGCCTCGCTTAAAGGCAAATAGAAGTTCAAAACAGAATTAAGTACAGTTAAGTCAAATAGGTTAAGTATGGCCAGGCCGGCAGCCAAACTAATCGAAGGGAAAAAAGCCTTTTTAATCAAGCTTCCTATTTTATTAGTCATTTTTTGCCTCCTCTACCTCTAAATTAATATAACCTATACTACTGACCCCTACCTGTGTTCGCTGCTTTGCTCCAAACAGAAGCCATTGCAGATACTCTTCCCTCTCTGCTGCTAAATCATCACTTTCAAGTTTAAAGTTAAGGTTACCCTCTAAGTTAGTCTTGTCTATTACTGATGCTGGTAGATCAAACTGAGTGCTATAGGCCGAAACCTGCGTATGCACTATTTCAATGTCTACAGGAAGATCTCTCACTAATTGGATACACCCTGTGTCGAATTGATACTCACCGATAAACTTTTCATTTATTTCTGCGTTATCGGTAAAGAACTTATTCGTATTAATACCGATTGTGGATATTTCCCACTTAGGCAAATAATTAGATTCTATTCTGAGTTGCTGTAATTGGCCTACTTCATAATTTCCTGGCTGAAGAGTAACCTCTACATGCACCTGACCATCTTGAAAATAATAATCCTCAAAAGTGGGCTTAATACTGATTTTTTCCTGCAATTGGTTATTTGCATCATAAAAATAGAATCTAAACTGCTCTTCCAAATTATAAACCACTCTATCAAGTTGATTGGCGTCAGATTTATCACTACTAATATAGGTGAATTCTAGCTTTATAGTGGACTGGTCTGTAGGGATAAAAATCAAACTATGTGTGGCTGGTATGCTTAACCCTTCAATTCTTACGTCTTCTCCCAGTGCTGTGATTGGCGAATAAAACTCTTGCAAGGAAAGTTGGTCAGTATGCACTCTAAGATGTTTACCTTCTTCGCAGTACCCTGTGAGTAATGTGGGTATATCTTGATCAGGGATTTGCTCTTTAGCATAGAGCGTTAGCCCTTGATGTGACTTTTGAAATGCATAATTAGCCAACCTTGGATCATAAAATAGATATCTAAGCCCATCAGTATTGAAATACCACTTATAATTTGAAAACAAGTCAGTGCTGATCGTCACTTTTCTATTAAACAGATAGTCTACAGGGAAAAACTCAAACGGAATTGGTGAGTTTGCCACAGAAACTGCAACTGCATTCTCCCGTCGTACTTGTAGTACATCGTTATAACGAGTGAGCGCTAGCTTAAAATTTTGACGGATTGCTTCAGAATAAAACTCTTGACTGTTCCTGGTTGCTTCGCTTATTTTTAGCTCATACTTCTCTTCATATTGAAGGATTTGTAGCACCTTCACCCCCACGAACAAGCCTAAAACTAAAGTTATCAGCAGCGCAGTTTTCAGGACTGGACCTGTTTTTTTAATAATCTCAAAAGTCACGCAGCAATTTTAGCACCAATAGGGTATAATGATCTCCAATTACATGGCTTTCTACGATTCTTATAACAATCTAAGTGACCGTATCACCCCAATGGGAAGGGTTTTAGTAGGTGCGCGGGTGGATAGTATGCTGAAAGCGGTAAAAAAACATCTAGATCTAAAAAATGCCGATGTTTTAGAAGTTGGACCTGGCAAGGGTTATATTAGTAGAGTTTTACGCAAAAATGGAGCTAACGTTCATTTAATTGAACCAGGTTCTGCTCTAAAGGAAAAACTTGCAGCAGAAGGTTTTGAAAATATCAAAGACTACTTTGTTCCGCCTATTCAAGAAGATGATGAATCGATGGATTTAATTGTGATGGATAACGTGTTTGAACATCTACACTATCATGAAAAAGCCACTGAGATGCTAGAAGAAGCCCATCGTGTGCTAAGACCAGGCGGAGCAATTATGATTCACTGTCCGGAAATCCTTAGTTGGGGAGCTCTATTCTGGAACGGTGACTACACGCATAATTATCCTACAAGCCGCAGACGTTTAGAACAAATGTTTGCTGATTATGACTTCGAGATCCTCGTAAACCGCAACTATAGTGGACCAGTGCATGGATTATTTGCACCATTCTTAGGGTTTCTCGCTAAATGTCTATTTTGGATAGACTGGTTGCCGGTACGTAAATGGAGGGATCAGTTCAATAAGTTAAGAAGTACTTTTTTGATTAATGTTTTCTTCGTAGCGAGACCAAGGAAATAGACGAGTAAAATGAATATCAACAATTTTAAAATCGACTTCATTGGTATTGGAGCAGCAAAAAGCGGCACCACCTGGGTAACAGATTTTTTGCAAGAACATCCCGAGGTACAACTTTCCGAACCCAAAGAGCCTGGTTACTTCAATAAACGGGAAACTTTCGCCTACGGCCCTGACAATAAAAACTTCGGAAAGCCCCTGGACTTTTACGTGAATCACTTTCGCCATTGTGACACAACACACAAAGTAGGCGAATTTAGCACAAGTTACCTATGGGATGAGACGGCCCCGAAGGCAATAAAAGACTTATTTCCTAGTGTGAAACTCATTGCCTGTTTTAGAGATCCCGTAAAAAGAGCCATCTCTCATTACTATATGTTGAAAGATTACTTGAGCTTAGAGGCACGTAGTTTAGAAGACGCGCTTCGCAATGAACCTGAATACATAGATAGAGGAAAGTACTTTGAGCAGATTTCTCGCTATTTAGAAGAGTTTCCAGAAGAGCAAATCCATTTTATTTTTATGGAGGATATTAAAGATAAGCCGCAACAAGTGCTAAGGGATTTGTGCAACTTCTTAGTGATCTCTCCTGACTTTGTTGAGACTTATACCCCTCCAGCTAGCAACCAGGCTAAATCCTTAAAGCTGAAATTTATTCCAGCAATGATGAAATCCTTTACTGAAGTGATGGTAAGCTTACGCCTAAGCTGGTTAGTAAAATTCCTAAAAGATGTAGGACTTAAAAACTTTGTTATGAAGTCTAATTCTAGTCATCTAGATTACCCTACCCCCCCTACTGCAGTCTATACTTATCTACATGAGGAGCTTGACTCCGATATCGAAAAATTTGCAAAACTAACTGGTCGAGACTTAAGTGCTTGGCTTAATACCGGAAAATAATTAACGAAGATAACTAAATTCTTTCCCTGTACGATAACGCCATTCATAGAGTATAGAAGCCGCAATATAGGCAATTGCTGTTGAAATCGCCGTGCCATATACTCCCCATATCGGGATTAGAAGTAGGTTTAAACCTACATTTACAACTACCATAAAAATACTTGCTAGCTGCAAAAAACGATAAAGCTTCAGAGCATTGAAAAGCGGATCATAAATACGTTTATGGATTAGACTTAGGCTGGCAACTGCTAATATCCATAATAAAGGAACAGTTTTGTCGTATTCTGGGCCGTATACCAAGGGTATAACTATACTGAGCCCAATATATACTAGAAGATTGAGGGCCAACCAGAGAACATAAAGTGTATAGCGGCGGGAAGAAAAGTACTTTTTTAGGTACTCAACATCATTAATTTTTTCAGCAAACTGAGGTAAGAAGAACGTTACTAGCGTGGTAGCTACGATAATAAAAGCCTTTAAAAACTGATAGGCAAAACCATACTCACCGATTTCATCAAATTCTATACCAAAATAACGCAAAGCTAAATTATCCCCCCAGTTAATTATTGCCATAGCAGCCAAGCCAAAATACATCCAAGCTGTTTCTTGAAAAAGAAGTTGAAGGGTCTGTGCCTGAAATCTCCAGTTCAAGAAGGGTTTAACTCCATGCATAATTATCAATCCTACTGCCGGGATCACAGGACCCACAAAATAAGCTACAAACAATGATGTGACCTCAAGTGTGGGCTGATTCCAAAGAATTAATGCAAGATAAAGCAATGAAATAAGTCCACAAAAGAAAGTGAAAATTGCATAGCGCACTCGCTGACCTTGAGCTAAATACACATCCTCCAACAATTGTTTGATAGTAAAACCGAGTAATGCAACACAGAGAGCGGGAATAATCCCTAAATTAGCATCCTCATAACCTACAAATTGATTAATTGGTCCAGCGAAAATTATAAGCAGGAAACAGGAAAGGATAAGGGTAATTGTAGTAAGGTTGACCCGGGCCATTATCACCTTTTTCAGCTGGCCCGGGTCATTTTTGGCCTGAGAGCCGAGCACAACTGAACTATTGCGCAAGGCCTGTGCGGTAAATACCAGGAAGAAGTAAACAACAGTAATTCCAAGTGAATATCTCCCAAAATCGGCTTGACTGATGAAAAGAGCAAATACTATTGGTAACCCGAGGTATAGTCCTTTACCTCCAAGGTCTAAAACAGCAAAAACAAGCGCAATTTGATGTTTTTTGAGTAGTTGTAAATTCATCTGATTAGACGATCATACCGGCGGCTACAGTTCGGTTAGTGAATTCATCAACAAGTATCAAACTGCCTGTAGCTCGATTACGAGAGTAACTATCGTACAACAAGGGCTTCGTAGTTCTAATTTTGATCCTAGCAATATCATTTTTGGTAATATTCTTATCATCCTCAATACGGTGATAAGTATTGATATTCACTTTGTAAACAATATCCTTCACCACGCAGCGGGCCTCGTTGGTAGTGTGCCGTACGATATATTTTTTTGCTGGGTCTAGCGAATCTTCATCCATCCAACATATGCGCAGATCTATATCCTGACCTACTGTAGGTTGATTGTTAGGTCGGACCAACATATCGCCGCGCCCCAGATCCAGGTCGTCATTTAGGGTTATCGCTACCGACTGGGGCGCAAAGGCTTCAGTTAATTCTCGGTTAGCGGTATCGATTGATTTAATGTGGGATGTGAGGCCCGAAGGCAATGCCACTACCTCGTCACCAGGCTTAAATACGCCACTGGCAATGCGGCCGGCATAACCGCGATAATCATGATGTTCTTTGGTATGCGGCCGCAATACAGTTTGCACCGGAAACCGACAATCCATATGGTTATGATCAGTACTAATGTTAATGGTTTCTAGCAAATACATTAGGGTTGGACCATCATACCAATTCATATTGGTAGACTTGTTTACAACATTGTCGCCCTTTAAGGCACTAATTGGGATAAAACGAATATCTGGAATGTCTAATCTGGGGACAAATTCTTCAAATTCGGACATAATCTTGTTGTAGGCTTCCTCGGCATAATCTACTAAGTCCATTTTATTTACACAAATCACCAAATGAGGCACCTGCAGCAAAGAACCAATAAACGCGTGGCGTTTAGTCTGCTCCAAAATGCCTTGTCTGGCGTCCACTAATGTCAATAATAAATTAGCGGTGGACGCCCCAGTCACCATATTCCTGGTGTACTGAATGTGCCCTGGAGTATCAGCAATAATAAACTTGCGTTTAGGCGTGCTGAAATAGTGGTAGGCTACGTCAATTGTAATACCCTGCTCCACTTCGTCTTTTAGTCCGTCAGTCAAAAGCGCCAAATTTACTTCATCCAAGCCCTGCTTTTCACTAGTGGATTTAATCTTTTCTAGCTTATCTTCATAAATATTCTTACTATCATATAAAAGTCGCCCGATCAGTGTGCTTTTACCATCATCCACACTACCAGAAGTAGCGATACGCAATAGCTGTTTACTTAAGTATTCTTTGTTATCCATGGTTATTTATTGTACTTAATATATGCGAGGATAATCTCATATTCCTCAAATGCTGGCACTAGTTTATCACTTCTTTGCTCTACTAGCTGGCGGAAATCCTCTAAAGCGAACCAGCGTAAGGACTTCATCTCATCATTGCGAATATTTAAATCGATAATCTTAGGGTCCCGGACCTCCATAATATATATACTTATATATTCATGCTCGTGAATACCATGTATTTCATCATCATATGTCCCACGAA
>CAYUPY010000048.1:0-5853 GCA_964446595.1 uncultured Candidatus Saccharibacteria bacterium
TAGACTACTAACAAGTTCCGACGAAGCACTAGGGGGTGGAAGAGGGCATTGGTGGCGGGAGCATGTGAATGTTGATGATGACTACCTAAGGAACAGAGCTATGAGTAGGGGGGATGGATTTGTGGCTTCTAGGTGGTTAGAGGAAGATACTGCTAGAGATAAAATGATTGAAGCACTACTTTCAGAACAAGGCGTTAAAGCAGCAAATAAAGCAATTGATACAAATGTTCCCGAGGCTGTCGTACTAATAGAAAGTAGCGCTAACATGACAGGAAAGGCATTTAAAAATACCAGAGGCTCAATTATTGATGTAACTGGACGACTAAATAGTTATACTGCAGTAGTGGCATTTAGAAATAATAGTGTGTATATATTAACTGGTTACCCAAGTATAAATTAATTATGGAAAATTTACCTAGAATTATAGAAATTTATCTATATGATTTCGAGTATAAGGAGATGCTATCTCTACTTATAGAAGATTTCAGGGAGGCTAATCCTACTGACGCTTTTAAAAATGAAATTATGGTAAAGCTAGAGGCTATTATAGATAAATATACGAGCGAGCAAATACAATCTTATTTTTGCAATAACACCATGGGCATCGGTGCCTGGCCCGACGATATAGACCCTAATGGTGAAGACTCATATAGACGGTTATTTGAGCGGATATATATTGACTTATTTAAAGAAGATCCTGATTTTAAACCAGAATTACTTAAGCTTGAAAAATATGAATAACTTTTACCCACCCAGTATCTGCCTATAAAACTCCAGCACTATGTCCTCACCCTCATCAGCAATTAGATGATTGAAACCGGGACGGTCGTTGATTTCAAAGAGGTACATTTGATCTTGGGTATCAATTGCAATATCTAGACCTCCGTACACCAATTCAAGCTTAGTGAATATCGGATTAATGAATTGCTGTATTCGGTCAAGCAGCTGTGGATCCCTAACAATCTTTGCCTTTGCCCCGTCCCAATGCAGAGGACTCAGATTACCTATAAATTGAGCTTCCGAAAAGTCTTTTTCGTAAACCAATCGGACTGTATCTTCAAAAATTAAGACTCTAAACTCTCTAGAGATTTTTATGAACTCTTGAGCCAAAGCAATGTGTGAATATAGGGGAGAGTGGTGATTAAAAACATTCTGCAAAGCAAGCATCAATTCAGACTCAGCTTCACATTTAGCCACATTCTGACCCTGCGATAGATCAAGCGGTTTCACCACAATGGGGAGCTTAAAATGTCCTATTATCTTTTCTACAATTTCGGACAGATTAGTCTCTTTTACAAATGGTATGTATATTTCTTTTAGCGGTTTAGGATCTACAAAAGTAAGTGTTTCCGGCATATTTATGACCTCATGCAAAAGGTCATAGGTATAGCCCTTGTCTTTGGCAATACGACGTACGGTTGTGCTATTAAAAGGAGTTTCGGCACCTATAAAGTATTGTTTTTTACCGTCTAATTCTATTTGCAGTAATGACCCTGTATCCCCAATTAATTTACTAGGAAGGTTTAAACTGTCGGCTGCAATCTTTTGTAACCGCGTATGCGTATTCATAGTTGAAGAGTATGATATCACTAAATCTCATATACCACCGGCTATCATAAGCAAAATAGTAAAAATTAGCGGCCAAATTTGGACAGTTGGGCCTACATTTCTCTAGCTTTGATAGAACTAAGTCCTGCAACTTTTTTTCTTGCTTTTCACTAATCATGCTTGCTTCTGGATATAAAGGATGTATAATACCACCCATGCCACGTCACTTAGAAATAATAACTTTTACTCTGGAAATGTAGATATGAATGACAAACTAATTTACTACGAAGTAGCAACCGAAAATGAACAGCTTATATCTACTATTTTGTCTAGTTATGGTATCAAACCGACTGGCATACTGACCCCTGTGGGAGGTGCTCCATGGCCAAACTTTTTTGACGATATCTATCCTGATGCAGAGGTAATTAGTTTTGATATAAATGCGGCACAGATTAATATGTTTAAGCATGAAGTGCTCAAAGCAACAGGCAGAAAACCCATACTGGCAGATATTTCGGACCCCGCAAAATTAGAGAGACTACTGGAAAACTCTGAAGCAGATCTTCTTTTCTTATCAAACATACCAGATTATGTTTCCCCTGAGCTGGCAGTGGAAATGGCACAAGTAATAATAGGAGTAGGAGTTCCCTGGGTACTGATGTCTCATATGGCGGATGGCAACCCCAGTAACGGCTATCAAGCCCAGGGAGTTTATGCGCTTATAGAGACGTTGCAACCAGACGGCTATACAATATTTGAAATTCAAGATACCTCTGGGAAATTTGAGATAACTACTTTCTATCTTGCAATGTTGCAAGATGAGGAGTACGAAACCTGATATCCATGTTAGAATCATCTTCTGTTTAATTTCTCCTTATGATTAAAAAACTACTACCAATTATTTTGCTTACTTTTGTTAACGTTATTGGTTTCACTTTACTAATTCCAGTACTACCTCAAATTACTGGCAGATATATTGAATCCGTGGAACTACAAGCTGTAGCCTTTGGTGCACTTACCTCTGCCTATGCTTTATTTCAGTTTCTTGCAGCCCCGGTACTCGGCTCATTGAGTGATAAGTATG
This sequence comes from uncultured Candidatus Saccharibacteria bacterium, assembly GCA_964446595.1. GTDB lineage: Bacteria > Patescibacteriota > Dojkabacteria > J137 > JAEUSD01 > CAYUPY01. Next base: position 2,633 of record CAYUPY010000048.1, read on the forward strand.
GGCGCAAACCGCTGTTAATCTTAAGCCAGGCAGGGACAATGCTTAGTTGGGTAATCTTTGGTTTGGCTTGGTTTGCCGGTGAATACGGACTATTAGTGATAATTATAGCGAGAGTAGTGGATGGTATTACTGGTGGAAACATTTCGGTGGCCCAGGCTTGGGTCGCAGATGCTACTTCACCGGATAAGCGCACAGCAGCTTATGGTATTTTAGGAGCAACTTTTGGTATTGGCTTTTTATTCGGACCTGCGATTGGTGGACTCAGCTATACAGAAGAGTTTGGATTCCTTACAACCGCGATTGTGGCTTTTGTAATCTCACTTATCACATTAATCGTGATGATTTACTTTTTACCTGAGTCACTACCGTCCGAAAAACGTGATCGTAGCGCAAAACTAGAATTTTGGCGGGAGATAAATATATTTAGTCAAATTGCTCCATTCAGGGATAACAATTTAATAGTTAATCTCTTAGCAAGTAGAGTATTCTTTGCTTTAGTATTTGCCTCATACACTACTATTATTATTCTATTACTAGAACAAGAATTCGAATTGAATCAAGTCAGTTTAGGCTTGTTGCTGACAGTGATTGGCGTATACTCAATTATTAACCAAGGGTTCCTAGTCAGCCGGATTGCTAAAAAGTGGGGTGAACTGAATGCTGTATTCGGAAGTATACTGTTGGTTGTAATCGGACTTTTGATAATACCTTTCATTCCAACCTCTATTGCAGGCATTCCCGCCTTAGGTTTAGTCGCATTTATGGTCAACTCATATATCCTTAATTTAGGTATTTCTTTGGGTCAACCTACTTTTAAGGCAGTATTGACTAAAAGTGTTCCGGACAACCGCCAAGGTAAGATCACTGGTCTAGACGAGTCGGTCCTGTCATTAGGACAGGCAATTACGCCAATTATTGCTGGTACATTATATGCTGTTTTTGGAGTGGGCACATTCTTTCTCTTCGCCCTAATACTTGCAGTACCCAATATTGTCATCTATCAAAATATCAAGAAGAACCTGCATTTCTAATTGCTTAACGATTGTGCTAAATTTAGCAGGAGAAAGATATTAATATGTTTAAGAATAAAACTCTCACCGGTGCAGCAATATTGTTCTTAACAGGGATTGTATTTGTTGGTTGTACACCAACGGATACAGAGCCTACACAGAGTTGGCAGAGCACCACCTCCACCACTACCTCTTCATCAACTAGTGACGAACTCACTTTTAAATCTGTAAGTGATGAGGCTAATGAGCTTTGTAAAGCAATTGATCGTGCAGACATATTTATAAATTATTTAGGCGAGCGATTATCTTACGTTGGCTCCAGCCCAGTAGGGACTGTTCCGCAGGACTGCTTCTTTGAGCAAATCCCTTCTGGAATAACTGTCTTTGTCCAGACAATTAGAGGACAGAATGCTGACTACGACCCAGAAGAGTTCTATCAATATAATCAGGATGCTCTGAACGGTGATTTAGAAGTCGAAAGACTTTCATTGCCAGATTTAGGGGAAAAGGCTTATGGCTTTCAGTTTGAAGATTATACCAGTATTGATACCTTTGGCTCACAAAGATGGGTAAATGTAACTATTGAGGGGGGAATAGATAAATCCCGTGACCGTCAACTAGCTACCGACCTTGCCCGCTTGGCACTTAGTGACTTCTAGTGCAGTTAAATATCCTGGAACTTGGCATTCTAAATTGACTACTTGTCCTAAAATCTCTAGGATGAAGTATGAAGTTTGGCAAATTGATACTTTTCACTGTACTTGGTGTTTTATTCTCTTGGTTCACGCTTATTAGACCTGCATATGCAGTTACTGTGATTGCAGCTACTTCAACTTCGGTCGGAGAGACCGAGGTGATTGCACTTACTGGTTCTCCAAGTGGTGCGTACAACACGGCCACAATAGACTTAAGTTTCTCTGCAGGTTTTATTGTGTTGGACTATGAAGCGCCAGCCGGATCCTGGACGGTTACAAATACATGTCCTGGAGGCCAAGCTTTTACAGACACGCGCCTATGTGTTGACCTCCAAAAAAACACAGGTGACATTGTTGATGGTGAAGATTTAGGTTTAATTACCGTTAGTATTGTGGAAGGCGGAAGTCTAACAGTTTCTGGTACAACTAATAATGGCTATACGGATGGTGGAGTTGGAGTAGAAACCGTAAGTGGTACACTATTTACTATGAGTGCTACAGGAGGTGGAACTACACCACCTACAACTTTACCAGATACAGCCTTTGGCGATAATCTGCCCTTACTCAACTATACCTCCGCAATTGGTTTATTATTAATGGGGGCCGGAACTGGGGTAATGTGGTGGAGATTATCCAGTGAAGAATTCGTATACATGCGCCAGGCGGGATACGAAAGTGGCGTAAAGAAAAGAATTGGCAAAAAAAATTAATTCTTCCCGCAGACCCTAATCTAGCTTTGCAACTACTTCTAACATTGTAGCAACACTCCAAGCTTGGGAAATACATCCTTCTGGGCGTAAGTCTTGTGCACTATAAATTTCTGGCACATAGGCAATCTCCGTTGTTTTAAGGTGACGGTAAAAAGAGTCTAATTTGCGCCTTGTATATGCTTGAGCATCTTTACTAAATGAATGAGCCCGCAAATAGGCCAGCAAATAGTGACCTAGTAAAAAAGGCCAGACCGTTCCCTGATGGTAGGCATGATCACGCTCTAATTGAGGACCACTATAGTCCTTCTTATAGTTAGGATGATCCTGGTTTAGTGTTCTAAGTCCAACATCTGTTAATAGCTCTCTTTCTACGACCCGCAAAATAACCTGACTTAGCTCTTCAGTTAGCATAGTGAAGGGCAGCGCCATCCCGATAGTTTGGTTTGGACGGATGGCGCTGTCTGCGGCCATGGGTTCTAGTGTGTCTGATGACGCGGGCTTCAATAAATCAAATAAGCAGCCTGCGTCATCGTTCCAAAATCTATCAATAAAATGGCTTTCAAGTTTATCGGCAAGTTCATTAAATTCATGACGATACCTATCGACCTTAATCACCTGCTTTAGTTCCACTCCTATTTTTAGCAAGTTATACCAAAGCATTTGAATTTCTACGGCTAAGCCCGATCTATCGGTAACAGCGTAATCACCAATTTTGGCATCCATCCAGGTAAGTGAGGTACCAACATTGCGATCCCAAATAAAGCCTTCTTCAGTAATTTTCACATTGTTTTTACCAGCCAAGAAGC
>CAYUPY010000048.1:5863-10165 GCA_964446595.1 uncultured Candidatus Saccharibacteria bacterium
CGGTTTCTAGATCTCCAGTGACTTGATAGTATTCCCACAAAGCCACCCAATACCAAAAAACGGCATCAATGGAATGGTAATCATCGTCAAAAGGTCTATTGGGCAAGAACCCATCTTTAAATAAATCATTCCATCTCAATAGTAAGTCTCTGGCTTCTTCCAACTTACCACGTACTAGGTACAAACCTTTAAAAGAGATAAAAGTATCCCGCCCCCAATCACCAAACCAATGATACCCGGCAATTACGGCAGGCTTCTCTTCTGCTTTAACTGTAAAATGGGAAGCCTGCCGTAACAGAATCTCTATTAATTTATTGGGAACGTGCTTGTGTTGATTCACAAAATAAGTAGTATCATTCTGGAGTGCCGCCTCGACTTGTACAAACGGATCTTGCATCTCCTCCGCCTCAATGGCCACTAAACTATCCGGATTAGTCTCAAAACCAAATTGGAAATAAACTGTGAACTCATACTCCCCGGAATCAAGCTCCACTTCGAGGTAGCCAACTTGGCCTAGGTTCTCTATAGAATCGTAGCCACGCTGAGCTTCGACTGGATAGAAAAAGTCGTAGTATATATCTCTTTCTTCCACAAAACGTACTAAAGGTAGAGAGACTGTTTGCTGCTTATCTTCTTTTCTTAACGACCAGGTAGTTCGGAGTAACCCTTTATCTGCAATCTTAAAATCTATCTGGCCTTCTTCAGTGTCGGTATTGAGCATAGTAATTGCCCCAAAATCAATCAAAGGGCCTACTGCATGAAAGGAGCGGAAAGTTAAAAGTGGTCTTAGTCGGAACTTAATCTTATCTTGCTCATTCTTAATATGATATTTGATGGCAACAGCATTTTGCTCACGAACCATTTGTATACGGCGGGTAACTTTTATACCTTCTGCCTGAAAGCGCCATAAAGGGGCAGCATTTATTTCGCTGTATTGAATGTACTGATATCCCGCTGGATCTATCGTATTATTTTTATAGATATTGGTATATAAAGGAACAGTTTTCTTAACAGTATCTGATTCAATAACCACTTCGTCCAGCACCCTGTTAACAACTACGAATCTTTCCAACTTAGGGTTAGATGCGACTAGGGTAGCATGGTATTTACGAGTGTTACCATACCTCATATCGCCAGAGGAAAAGCCTCCCAGGTCATTGGTAACAATAAATTCAGTTGGCATAATATATTGTGCCAGTTAAAGGGGTGGAAAGCAATGCTGTGTTACTTGAAAATTTTAGCTAAAATGGCCCGATGCATAGATTCTTTCCCAAAAGTGAACGACCCGTCGCCATTTTTATTATTCTAGTAATGATCTTCCTGAGTAGTTGGGCGTGGTTAGGGGCTTCTGTGCTTGACTTGCAGAATAGAGTAGTCACTTATGACTCTGAAAAAAGCTTTTCGCCACCAAGATATCTACAAAACTTTGCTCCTCCGCTAGCAGAAGTGACAAATAACTCAGGTACAGAGTTTAAGATAGCAGGATCTCTCAACATAACCACCCTGAGCAACAAAGTTGCACAAGTAATACCTGATGACTGCCTCTTCTCAATCAAAATTAATGGTAAGAGCGTTAACCTAGAAAAAGTCAAAATAAACGGCCGCAGCTGCGATATAAATAACGGTCTTACTCTAGATTTGTCTAGTTACTTAACTACTGGCACAAATAGAATAGAGTTCACCGGCTTGAATCTGATGGGGGGTTATAAAATGCAACTCTTACCTTCTGCTAACAGTATTGGTTACTTACTACCTCTACTTATTATGGTAGCTAGCCTGCTCGGAATGATTATGAGTGTAGTAAAACTTACTATCCAAGACCATATGATACGCCTCATTATTCTTGTGGCTGTAGGTTTAAGCCTTATGTATTTTGGGTACACTAACTGGTTTGAACGCACTCATGACCTACATGGACATTCAGATCATATCACTATGATTGCCGAAAACTGGCGTTTTCCAGAAATAGATGAGTGTTGGGAATGTCACCAGCAAAGGCCTTACTACATCATTGCAGCTATCCCCTTAGCTCTCGTAAGGCAGCTAGGAATGGAGAACTATCAAGTCTTTTATACATTTTTGCAAATAATGAGTCTTATCTTTATGACTACCTTTTTCATTTTTGCGGGTAAAACAATTGAGGTCGGTTTGCGGGCGCTAAATGGCAGCAATAGAAAAAGCTTAAATCTAGAGGCCTATGCGGTACTCGCCCTATTGTTGTGGTGGCCAAGTGGCATAATTCATTCTCTCAGAATTGGAAATGATCAACTTTTTTACGCAACCGTAGGAATATTTATATTCTACGCCACAAGCTATTGGGTTAGTGACTTAAAGTCTAGCTCTGTATCACAATTAAAAGCTGCTTTACCTATGTTATTAGCAGCTCTGGTTGCTTTCTTAGTCAAAATTATTGGCATTGTAGCTTTACCAGCTGCAATAATAATTCTTCTACTGAAATCAATAAAAGAGCAGAGACAAGGCACGTTTTTGAACAGAATAACTTCCATACCAAAGATTATCCTACTAACAAGTTTTATAATGGGGCTCCTAAGCCTAACTTTAGTGCTACCATATTTTGCAGGCAGTGCCGAAATTACGCCTAACAAGCCGCAAGATAGCTTCAAAGTAGGCAATGAACTAGAAAACTATATTTGTTTCCGACCAGAAATTTACTTTGGAAGACCCGAGATAAATACATTTATTGATGAAGGTGGGCGACAATGCTTTAGCAACATATTTTTAAAGACTTTGATTTTTGGCGAGTTCCATATTGGTGAAGACTGGCATAGGGCAGTGGGTATGGGATTAAGCTACATATTGTTAGTTGTGCTGCTGGCGGCCGCACTGCGACTCATCCAAAAGCTGGCTACCAAAAGCGGCCGCCAGCAGCTACTCATTTTCCTGCCAGTTTACATCCTCTCACTATTTCTATTTGCAGCTTTAATCTATTTCCGTTGGCGCAACCCATATGGTTCAAATATGGACTTTAGGTATATTTATCCAGCTATTATTTCTGTGGCAACTCTCCTTTTGCCAGTCAATAAGAAAATTAATTGGGTCCTAGTTATTGTGCTAAGCATATGGATAATACTAACTATCAGCTTTATCCTACTCCCTGCACTAACTGGGGAGTATTAGTATTAAAAGAGAAGTACGACAATTACAGAAACTAACACCGATCCTACTAAAAAGAAAATAGGTCTGCCATTATCTTGCCAAGGAATTTCTTCCCTAACGGCAATATAGATCACCCCACCAGCCGCAAGCGCAAATAAAATTGCTGTCGCCTGGGCGTTGATTGATTGCACATATGTGAGTAGGCTTCCAAGACAAACGGCAATAGTTAAAACCACTAGTTTGATGCGATTTCTGAGCACTCCGGCTTTACCATGTTCAGCCAACTCAGAAATCGCCAAGTGAAATCCAAACAGTAATGTAAACAACAGAGATTGAATCAAGTTTTCTTTTGCTAGTTGAGTCAGCGAGAAAGCAACGAGTAAATTGTAACCGGCAATAACTGCTAGGTGCACCTGTACATTCAACATTCTTCTTCTAGGTAGCTCCGGATGCTGATCAAGATATTTTAAGGCTACATGAAAAAGTACGAATCCAGCAAAGGTCATAAACATGGCCTCAAAACTATCTCTTGATAAAGTCTGTTGCGGTTCCATTTGGTTCTCCAGTAGAATTACTTCAGGAATTAACACTAAAAAAATAAAGCCAATCGCAAACCCTGAAGCAAATGACTGTGCACTGTCCGAATAACGCCAATCACGTAAGTTAAGTTGGTGCCCAATTGCATGTGCGATTGATAAAAGCAGCGGTACAAAAAATGCGATAAAATCCATGACAAATATTAGCGGAAAATAAATAACAATATGGCACGAAAGGTTAACTTTTTTAAAATATGACCACGACTTGGGCTGTTTAATCAACCTTTCGAAGGTGAGGGAGACAAGAATGTTGGGGTAGAAGAGGGGCCGGATGCAATATTAGGCGAAAGAGTTCTTGACGAGTATACCTTTAGCAAGCCTGAAGAAGTATAGGCAGGAGGCTACTATGATGTATTTGCCTGCGACCGGAATTCCTGCTGCCAACGGCCTCCATCCCAAGCTAATCAGCTCGGTCTTAGACTTAATCTCGAAGGGCAAGAGCATTTCTCTAAATTTAGTAGAATACAATTCCCAAAAAGATTACTCGCACTCGTCACTCGCTCACATCCATAAAATCCTCAATGATGTAATACTTATGTAAGTTTCCGGGTGCTATATTCAACCATACAAATTAAACTTGAAATAAATG
>CAYUPY010000049.1:0-9845 GCA_964446595.1 uncultured Candidatus Saccharibacteria bacterium
AGTCCACCAAGTTTTTACGAGTATCAAAGTTCATTCCTTCAATCCTCTTCTGCGCAGACTCGATTTGTCGAGAGATTAACCCTAATTCAATTGGGGCATCGCTATTCATAAAGCGTCCTACCATACGATCTATCAGGTCACCTCCCAACACGCGCATTATTTGATCATCCAATGCCACGTAGAACCTCGAATAACCTGGGTCTCCTTGACGTCCAGAACGTCCTCTTAGCTGATTATCAATACGTCGCGCTTCATGCCGTTCTGTTCCCAGTACCGCCAACCCTCCTAGCTCTTTGGCCTCATCTGACAAAGGAATATCCGTACCACGACCAGCCATGTTAGTAGCCACCATCACCGCTCCAATTTCACCAGCTTTAGCTACAATTTGAGCCTCCCGCTCGTGATATTTAGCGTTTAATACTTCATGTGGCACTTTTTCTTGATCCAGTAAGCGAGAGACCAACTCAGACTTTTCTACAGAAGTTGTACCAATTAAGATTGGTTGTCCTTTTTCGTGTCGTTCTTTTACTTCTTGAGCTAATGCTTTGTACTTAGTTTCCTGATCTCGATAAATCACATCTGCTCGATCCTCACGGACTACTGGTCGATTTGTGGGCACAGCTACAGATTCCAGGGCATAAATCTTATAGAATTCCTCACTCTCCGTCATAATTGTTCCTGAACCACCAGATAAGTACTTAAACAATCGGAAATAGTTTTGAAAGGTGATTGTAGCCATCGTCTTTGATTCCTGTTGGATCTCTACACCTTCTTTAGCTTCAATTGCCTGGTGAATACCTTCAGAAAAGCGTCTACCAGACATTACACGACCGGTGAAAGTATCGACGATCAATACCTCACCATTTTGAACAATGTATTGATCGTCACGTAAGAACAACGCCTTGGCTTTTAATGCATTTTCCAAATGATGAGCAGCAGAGTAGTCAGCCCAAACATTATCTACATTCAACTGTTTCTGCGCTTTATCAATACCAGCTTCTGTTAATACAACTGTACGAGTTTTGTGGTCGATTTCGAAATCTTCACCCTCAGTTAACTTATCAGCTACTCGGGCAAATTTCTTATACTTATCTAGATCTGATTTCTCAGGCAAAGCAGAAATAATCAATGGAGTCCTAGCTTCATCAATTAAAATCGAGTCAGCCTCATCTACAATACAGAAGTACAGTTCTCGTTGCACAATCGACTCCAAGTCAGAAGCCATATTATCTCGCAAATAGTCAAATCCAAACTCGTTATTTATTCCTACAGTAATATCGCAGTTATAAGCCTGCTTTTTTTCAACGGTTTTTAGGTTCAATCCGCGCAAGTCTGCCAGATTCCGCTTCCATTGGGCTGCCGCGGCCTTGCGCGCCTCTTCACCTTGCTCAGCCTCAATCGTATCAAAGTCGACAAATTTATACGAAGTGCCACCTGAATTAATAATTCCGACACTTAATCCTAAAATGTTGGCCACATATCCAGCATACTCACCATCACGTTTAGCCAGGTAATCATTCACAGTCACCAAGTGTGCTCCACGACCCACAAGTGAGTAAAGAAACAAAGGTAATTGAAAAACCTGTGTTTTTCCCTCTCCTGTCTTTAGCTCAGTTAATTTCTGACCTTGGGCTAAGATAATGCCAGCAATAATCTGCACGTCATAATGACGACGGTTAAACTCTCTGCGCATAACCTCTCTGGTCATAGCATACATCTCTGGTAAGAAGTCCTGTAACTGGTTATAAATTTTCTTTTCGTATTCAGGAATATTGTTTCTGCTCACTCTTACCAAAGAACTCTTATGCTCTATCGGCATATCTTTCACCAAATCTTTAAATGCTGACTGCATTTCTTGCACCCGCTCCCGCATTTGAGTGTAAGACTTAGCCTGCATTTCCGGTTCTAAATCGTTTACTTGTTTGAGTGTTTTGCGCGCTTGCGCTATTTGCTTTTCGTTAGCGTCAACTAACTGCCTAAGAAGGTTCAACATAAATTATCAATGTGTCAAAAATTATTTGCCGTTAAGTATACCTCTTGAAAGAAAAGTTGGCGAGCGGGGCCAATATAGACTATGGGATATACTGGCTCTATAAAGAGAATGTATTTATAAGAAGCCCAGTAACAAATCCGAAGCTTAGCCCCGTGAAGGGATCTGACTAGATAAGAAATCGATAACCTCTCTCAACATAGGATCTCCAGTTGGATTTTGTATATCTGCGAGAAACTGATATGACTCTAACCAGGCAGCAGATTGACTGTTATCTACTCCCAGTAATCCTGAACCTACTAACTCACCATTAGTTCTCTGGCTATATTCCGGGATAAGTAGAGCACCGACATCACCTTGTTTTAGAAAGGTCAGAGTTATAGTGATCTGATTAGGTTCTTCGGATATAGGTCTATTCGCAGCATAAATTCTGCAAGACCGATATTATCTGTATCTTGTTCATTTGCTGCGCTATAGCGGGAAGAAATTTCAATATTGTATTCTGTGCTGCTGTTTATCTCCACCAACGGTGTTGTATTGGAAGATAAAACAGTATAATCACCAAGTCTTAGCTCAATGGGTCCGTAGGCATTGGTCTTCCCTAAATCTAGAGAAAACTCATCACTCACTCTGATTTGTTCTGCCACCTCTTGAACTTCCCAACTCTCAGAAGTTTCACCGTTAATCTCTAGGCGTCCGACTTCCGGTGTTACGATTGCCAAATCCAATCCATCCGCAGCAATAGACCTAATATAGGCAATTATCGCCTCATCTAACTCCTGTTCACTTACAGCTCCTCCACTAATCATATGTAAAAATAGCTGGTTGAGCTGTGCTCTTAGTAAAGCTGTGGATTCACTTGAGTTAAGGGAAAGCATTAACATTACGCCAGAAATAAAAGCACATACACGATAAAACCGAGAGTGTATTATATTTTGCTTTATCGTCTCTTGCGTTCGCATAGTCGAATTCTAACATGGGGCAATAGATACTGAGAAAAATTTCATTTGCGTGTAAGATATTTTATGTTGATTAAAATACGAAACGTATTAATTGTATTTTTGTGCGCCATTGGCGTTTTCTTGTTAATTAGTCAATGGCGCACCTTCTATCTTTTACGCTTTGAGGCATATGAGGTTTACGCAAACTTTGAAGACAGAGAAGTGGCAATTACCCAATTTCACCAACTCATGAACTACCTAGCTCCTGGCAGTAATCAGAATCTTGATTCGGAATTCTTCTCTCCAGAAGACATTTTACACATGCAAGATGTCAGAGTTTTATACAATCTAATGTATACCTGCTTAACAGTAATTACCATCTTACTTCTAATAGTAACTGCACTTACTTCTAGAAGTAAATTAGAAGTAAAAGGGTCGAGTATCCGCAGTGCATATCTAGTTTTGGTAATAGGGCTAATGATCCTTGGTATTGCAGCTTACTTGGTCTGGGAGCCTCTTTTTGACATGTTTCATCGCATAGTCTTTCCTTATAACAACTATTGGCAGCTGGACCCTGCTAGCTCTAACTTAATCCGCTATTTCTTAAATCCTATCTTTCAAGAAATTTTCCTGCTCAATGTTTTAGTACACCTGGGGATTTTCGGTATAATCGCGTTATGGACAAACAAAGACCCATCCTGATTACAGGTGGCCACATGACTCCAGCCCTAGCTATACAAAGCCGACTTAGGGAAGAAGGGTTTAGCAACTTCATTTGGATAGGTCATAAATATAATCAGACTCATGCCACTACCACGTCTCCTGAGTATAAAACTGTAAAGGCGATGCCTGATACACGCTTTATTGATCTACCCGCTGGGAAGCTAGTTCGCAGCTGGCACAAGAGCTTTGAACAACTAGTACTAGCGGTTAAGAATCTCTTAAAAATTCCATACGGATTCATACTGGCTTTTTGGATCATATTAAGAAATCGACCTTTAATAGTGGCCTCTTTTGGAGGATACCTAGGATTACCTGTAGTAATTTCGGCCTGGATGCTGCGAATCCCCGCGATTACGCATGAGCAGACAGTAGTTTCTGGGCTGGCTAACCGTATGATCGCAAAATTTGTGAACAAGATATTTATTAGCTGGCCTGATTCAGCAAGCTATTACCCTGCTGACAAAACAATTCTATCCGGGAATCCTATTCGACCAGAGGTATTTATGCAGCAATCAAATTTATTAAACTTCGATTCATACAAGCTTCCTACCATATATATTACTTGTGGAAACCAGGGAGCTGTAGTCATTAACAGAGCTGTATTGGCAGCGTTACCTGATCTACTTACACGAGCAAATATTATTCACCAAACCGGTAGCGCCGAGGCCACCAAGTTACTTCTAGAAGAATTAGTAATACCTCTAGAACTAAAACCGCGTTACTTTCAGAAAGACTTTTTCTTTGCTAATGAAGTAGGTGAAGCTTTTGCAAAAGCTGATTTTGTTATTGCCCGTGCTGGTGCCAATACCGTAACTGAACTATTGGCACTGGGAAAACCAGCCTTATTAATTCCAATTCCTTGGGTAACTCAAAATGAGCAATTCAAAAACGCCAAGTATCTAGAGGACCTAGGAATTGCTCACATTCTACCTCAACAAGAGCTGACTGCTGAAACCCTGCTAAGTAGTGTAGATTCACTGCTAAGCATACTTCACAGTGAAGAACTGTCGCAATCTATTCAAGCTGCCCAAAAATCCTACCCCAAAGATGCAGCTAACATAATTGTCAAAAATATGCTAAATTTAGTCTAGTATGGAAAACGATGGTGGGCGGGGCCCAGTCCTCTCCCGCATTCGCACATCTGCGGTGGTGTCAATTGCACTTGCACTGTTGCTGACATTTGGCCTTAAAGTTAGTTTAAATAGCGGAGCTGGCTCCCTATTGTCTAATACAGAAGTTAAGGCTGATGCTGGCAATGAGGTTCGCGTGGATACAGCTAATAATACCAGTAGCACACTTCTAGCTATTCAAGATCCTGACCATTTTGATGAGAAAATTGACAATTTGGAGGCCGAGAGAAGGGCTGAACTAAAGCGAAAGCAGCAAGAAAGGCAGGCCAAAATCAACAAAGTCGAAGCCTTCTTTGCCAGCTACGGAGCAGTGATGCAAGGATATGCACACATTTTAGTAGATCAAGCAGATAAATGTGGTGGTGACTATAGAGTCCTAGTAGGTATTGCGGGTTCTGAGTCAGGTTTAGGAAGGATAATGTACAAGAAATATAATCCTTATGGGTATTTAGACGGAGTGCAATACTCTAGTTTGGAAGAAGCACTAACGGTCTTGTCTTGTCGTATTTCTCAAAAACACATTGCTCCATGTAACGGAAACCTTACCTGTATTGCCGAAAGGTACACAGGTAAAAAAGACGACGTCAGTCACTTTATCGGTAAGGTTGACTGGTTCATGGATCAGGTGAGCTAATTAACAACTATGTTCAATTTTGACAAAGTTACCACAATTGCTCACCTCGTTTCTGAGTGTGAGCATCAATATTCTGTTGCTGAAGTAGCGCTAATTGAAAAAGCAGCACTCTTCGCTGATAAAATTCATGCAGAGACGAATCGTGTTTCGGGTCAGCCATGGATGGAACATTGCCTTACCACGGCTGCCTATATCTGCCGCCTCAATCTGGACAGTAATGCGGTGGCGGCAGCAGTACTCCACGACACGATTGAGTCTACCAAAACAGATATCGAAACCCTTTCCAAAGAGTTTAATGACGAAATTGCCTTACTTGTTGATGGCTTGAGTTATGTTAGAAATGTTTCCTCGCGCCGCGTAGCCGCTATGGATTTAGCAGCATTCCGAAAACTAATCATTAAATCTGCAGCTGATATCCGAATCTTGTTGATTCGCTTAGCCGAAAAAGTGGAAGGTATTCAAAACATGGATAAACTACCTGAACAGACTCAAAGGGATATGGCTGAAAGAGCATTAAATATTTACTCACGTCTATGCGAGTATGTAGGCCTTAATTCCTGGCAAGCTAAACTAGAGAGTAGGGCCTTCCAAATTAAAAATCCTGAAAAATACGATATTATTTACAAAGCGATTGTGACTAACGAAAAACGTTATCAAGGGTTATTCGATAGTTTGGAAGAAACAATTCGGGAGATGGCAGAGGACAAGATTAATATTAAAGATATCTCTTACCGCCGTAAAAGTGTCTACAGCGCTTACCGCAAGATTAAACTTAAGTACGTAAAACCTGGACAGCAACTTACCAGAGATCATGTCTTTCAGTTAAATGATCTTTTAGGTTTAAGGATTATTGTGACTACTGTAGAAGAATGTTATTTGGTATTGAGTCTTCTCCATGCATATTGGGATTATGATCCCGACGAGTTTGACGACTATATTATTACGCCTCGGGCAAGCGGCTACCAATCAATACACACAGCCATTTATGTAGAAGAGGAGATGGTAGATATTCAAATCCGCACTCAAGAAATGCATGAGTTCGCCGAATTTGGTCCAGCTAGTCACGTTGCTTATAAAGAATCTGACCCCAGATCAGCAAACAATGCTACTAATTCTTTTGAATGGTTAAAGCAACTACAATCATGGAAAAGTCGTGAACAAACTGACCGTTATCGTATGCAAGCTTTTGCCGAAAGCAAGTTTGTATTCACACCCAAGGGAATGGTCGTACGTATGCCTCAAGATGCCACAGTGCTTGACTTTGCATTCCAGGTGCATACGGAGCTTGGTTATCGCTACCGCGGAGCACTCCTAAACGATAAAATGGTGAGTATTGATACTGTCCCAAATACCGGAGACGTAATTGAAATCATCACAAATAAAAATGAAAAGGTTGGAAAAGACTGGTTAAAACATACCACCATGCGCTCCACCCGTGAGAAAATCCGCAAATGGCTTAGGAATAATAATCCTAGTCATAGAATTACAACAGATAAACCTTAAAAGTCAAATAAAGGCATATGGCCAGCATATACCAAGATATCCATGAACAATGCGAACTCACGCTTGAATTTGTGCCCGGGAAGCGGCCGCGACCAATATCATTCAACTGGCGCGGCCGCCACTACGAAGTAACCGAAGTTTCCCTGCTCACAAAAGCCAAAAAAGGCGCCACCCCCGTCTGGATGTTTCATGTTGCCACAAACAGTGGCGCCTACAAACTACGCTTTGACACCGACACATTGGAAACCTGGGTGGAGCAAGTGATGTGGGAGGAGTGAGACAGGTGGGCAAGGCATTGAAAATGTAAGACCCAACATGTATAATGAGCTAATCACGAGGGGGACAGTAAGAAATAAGGTTAGTCTTATTTTATGAAGCCCCCACTTTTTTTCTCTAATTTCTTTCTGTGATTTTCGACATATAGTTTGTATGCGTCAAACGGTTTTAGTAATGTTGATTCAGAGTATCTGGCTGGTACGATTAAGCGCTCTAGGCGTCTTTTTTCCTGCAATAATTTAAGTAAACAATAAAAATCACCATCTCCGGAGACGACTACAGCTTTACTGTAATTTTGCCATTCAACATTTGCGGCCCACAGCACCAGTTCTGCATCTACATTTCCCTTTGGCTTTCCCGAGGCATCCCCAATTACTTGTTTAAAGATCAGTTCATAACCATAACTTTTTAGCGCGTCATACAATTTTTCGTATTTTGACATGTAACCAATAAACAAAAATGCTTTCGAAACATTCAGCTTATCTGAAAGGTAAACTCGAAAACGCTCGAAATCAAGCTTCCAGCCTAACACCCTCACACCTAAGTTTAAATTCTGGCTATCAATAAAGGCATAAATTGGTTTTTGGTTTGATAATAAGGCAGACATTTCTCTAGACCAAAATAGTATGTTCTAGTATAATTCGAACATGAGCAGATTGTCAACCATGCCACAAAACCGCATCATCATGCACATTGATATGAATGCCTTCTTTGCTTCGGTAGAACAGAGCGCAAACCGTTTTATTCGGGATTTACCTGTGGCCGTGGGCAACCCTGGCTACGCCAATACCGCTTTGGTAGCAGTATCCTACGAGGCAAGGAGAAGGGGAGTGCGCAATCTTTCGCGTGGTGTAGAGGCAAAGAGAATTTGTCCTGAGCTAATCATAGTTCCTTTTGATCCTCTTAAGTATTATGCAGTTAATCAGCAAATAGTACGTATTTTTAAAGAATATACCCCTCATGTGGAAGTTTACAGCATTGATGAAGCCTTTCTAGATCTAACTGTGTTACCCCGCGCGCAGCGCGGGCGTACTCCACAGGAAATTGCCCAAGAAATCAAGGACCGGATCATAGCTGAAGTTGGCCCCAAACTCCGTAGCTCAGTAGGAATTGCCCCTAACAAACTAATGGCAAAAGTGGCCTCTAACTGGCAAAAACCAGATGGCCTGACCACTATTAACTGGGAAAATCGATTTGACTATTTAGACAAACTGGAATTAAGCGAAGTGTGGGGAATAGGTTGGAATTCCGCTCCCAAACTGGCAGCACTCGGCTTTAAATCTACGGCTGACCTCCGCCAAGCTGACAGCGCTACTTTACGTAATTTAGTAGGAGGTTACTATACCCGATTGCAACTGATTGCCAACGGGGAACACTATGATCCCGTCTCTCCCGGTAGACCCTCCCGAGCTCACAAGTCTATGCAGCATGCACATACGCTTTCCAAAGCTACTACAGATGTTACCGAACTAAAGTCGCTTATTCGTAAAATGAGTGAGCGTTTAAGCATTCGCCTGCGTAAGCATGAGCAACGTTGCCAAGTAGTCTACCTGGGTTTGAAGCCTGAAAAGTTGGCGGCTGGCTATGGCTGGAATGCTCCCACCCGGTTTTACGATGTAGTTCATATCCCAACTACTCAACATGGATTAGATATTTACCGTGCTGCCGTACGCTTATTTGAACAATTTCCGCTAGATACACCAATTAGACTTTTATATGTAGGGGTAGGTGACTTAGACTCTACCCAACAACTACTATTGGATAGTTTAGAAGAACCTCAAAAACATGCCCTAGATGGCGCTGCGGATAAAATTAACAATCAATATGGGGCCTTTACTATCCGCAGCGCCGACATCGTGTACCAATATGCCAAAGAACGAGAACTCAGCGTGGATAAAACCAACATGGTATTTCACCCTGAATAGAAGTAATTATCTTTAAGCTTCAACTAGCTTAGCTGTCGGTGAAACCTTAATAAAAATCCTACCCCCTTCGCCTACTCTGGAAGGCTCAACAATGAAAGGAAATGACTGACCATAAAAGTTTAACCCGTTACCGTTTCCTGGGTTACCATTATTGGCCTGCGCTCGGCGGTTATTGAGCTTGCGATCTATAATAGTCCTCTCTGAAATACCTCTACCATCATCTTCAACCCGCAAATATCTAAAGCCAGTAGTAAAAACGGCACGCTGACCAAATGGAACTGTTTGCATTGCCCTTACTGTAGGTATGTAAGGGTCTATAAAGCCAATTTTTAGGTGGGATGCCCCATTTTTGACCGCGTTGTGGTATAGCTCCAGCAACATTTTCACGAGCTGAGGTGTGTTATATAGTAGAGCCTTAAGCTCTGCGCACTCCGACGGATCTTTATTATCCAGTATTATCATATTCTTGCCAAAAATTTCACTTAGGAATTCTCGAGGATCGTTATGGCTCCCTAAGTAATCTGGATCCTCTAAATATAGATAAAAAAGCAGCTGAATACGCAGTGACATATTATTAGTGATACTGTAAATATCTGTCCAAGCTTCGACCTTAGCGTAATCTGCGAGTTCTTCCAGCAGACCCTCACAATTAAGTAGCGGCCCCAGAACAGAGAGTGTCAAATATTTTGTGTAAGTGAGAAAAATCATAGCGGTAACCTCCCT
>CAYUPY010000050.1:0-9643 GCA_964446595.1 uncultured Candidatus Saccharibacteria bacterium
TATCATTACTAGATTCTAAACTTTTGACGTCTAGTTATCTAGTCGAGACCCTAAAAAGATGTTTACCGAAATTGAAGACGGAGATGACGCAGCAGTTCGCGAATTCTTGCTGTACAAAACACCCTACTACTTTCGCCTGAGTGAGAAGCAAAACAAAGACTTTTTTGACAGCTATTGGCCCGGAGGCTTTGAAGACTTCATCACCCGCAGAAAAAAGCAAGTTGGAGCGGGGTGAGGATTATTTGCTTCTTTTCTCCTATCATTTACCGCTATACTATCCCAAGATGATCAACTTTAGGAAAATCGCCCTTGATTTTGTTGAGGATTTTAAGGCTAATCATAACGTTGTAGGGGCGCTGGTTTGCGGTAGTTTTGTGACGGGTAACCCATCAGAGCGCTCAGATATTGATCTCCATATTATTCTTACTGACGAGGCAGCTTATAGGGAGAGGGGAAATGTAATTAGGGAAGGGACTTTGTTGGAATACTTCGCCAACCCTCCTAAGCAACTCCGAAAATACTTTGCAGATGATTACAAGAGTGGCAAGCCAATGTCATTGGTACAGTTCAGTACTGGAGAAGTACTTTTCGATAACTCTGGTGTGTTAACTGAGTTGAAGCAAGAGGCCCAAGAATTATTGAAACGAAAACGCCCTACTCCTCCTGGCTTCAAAATTGAGCTATGGAAGTACACAATTTGGGATTTGAACGACAATCTACAGGATGCTTTTGAAAGCAATGCTGAGGATTTTAGCTTTGTTTATCATATATCACTTTCGAATTTATTTACGATCTACTGTGATTTCGTTGGGTATCCGAATCATGCTTTCCGTAATATTCTTAGCATCTTACGAGATGAAAATAAAAGGCGAAAATACCTGCTCGCTGATTTCCCGGACCAAGGGTTTAGCTCTATGTTTGTACAAGCTATCACTGAACAGCCAGCATCAGCACAAGCCCAGATTTTCTCAAAAATTTCCAAGTATGTCTTAAACAAGATGGGCGGATTCGAAATTGATGGATGGTACTTGAAGTCACCTTTGGATGTATAGCGAATTTAGCCTGTCAGATAGCTTAAATTGCTATACTAAACCCAATGACACAGCCATTTAGGAAAGTTTTTATGGTAGGAGAGCACAAGAACTCTCTGGGACGCTCGGCGGAGGTGCTGGAAGAAGTTTTAGCAAATAAGGAGCGCCTGGACGAGCTATATAACTGCATATATCATGATGACGCTTGGGTGCGGATGCGTGCTATTGATACCTTCGAAAAAGTAATTCGACAACATCCAGAGTGGGCTGAACCATACGTTGCAGATATCTTTGCCAGGTTGTTGCAGTCAAAACAAGCATCAATTCAGTGGCATTTAGCAGAAATATTTAGGCAAATTCAGCTAAGCGTTGAGCAACAGCAACAAGCACGAGAGTGGATGATCGGACTACTCTCCTCGCCTGACGTGGACTGGATCGTAGCTGCCAACACCATGGACACCCTAAAACAGTTTGTAGATGATGGTCTGCTACCCCGAGCAAAATTTGAGAAATTGCTAAAAATTCAACTCAACCACAAATCTAAATCGGTGGTAAAAAAGGCAGGAAAACACTTAGCGGCGTTAAAGGGGTAAGAAGTATTTGGTAATTATACTGGGTTTGCTGGATAGCAGCAGCCAGCTTGACACCTTAACCGGGCAGGACTAGGATATCCGCATTATCTTTTTCAGTAAGTAATATGCCGCAAGCTCCCCAGTTATTCAGTAAAGTAAAGTTTGAAAGGACTGCCACGAATATCTTGGAATACATCAGAAAAGTTGAGTCAGATTCTTATGACAGAATCCTATATAACTCTCACGAGCAAGATTTGGATCAGCTAGAGAAGAAAAAACTAACCAAGAACGTTTTACTGCCAAAACCTGATGTACCAATTGAGTGGTGGTACTTTACAGGACATTTGGAATCTGACGCTAAAAAATATGGATTTGAGTGGTGTATGTTTAAAATTCACCCAAAAGCGGTTAGATTTGGCTTTATTCCCCTCTCTTTTCTTAGAAAAAAGCCTTTCCTAGTTTTGCATACAGCTATTACGGATGTAACGGGCGAGGAATTTAAGTATAAACATATCGCCGAAAACATCCATCCCAGTCAGATTAATTATCAAAAACTGGAAGTAGAACTAGCAGGTAATAGCGTTAAATTCGATGGTGACTTTGACATTAAAAGTGAGCAGATGGACCTAAAAATCTCGCCAGAAAAGGATTTGATTATGCATTTTGACGGTGGCTATTTGATGATGGACGAAAGGACTAACAGCTCTACCTATTACGTTACCTTCCCTCGTTCCACGGTGTCTGGAAAGATTAGATTGGGAGAAGAAGAAATTCAGGTGAAGGGAGAGTGCTGGTTTGATCATCAAAAAAGCGTAGTCCCACATGGCTCGAGTATGCTTGGTTGGGATTGGTTTAGCATAATGTTAGATGATAATACCGAACTGATGCTGGTTACGCTGCGAGATAAAAAGGGCCTCAGAAAGCGAGGACGTGTTGGCACGTATGTAAAAGCCGATGGTAAAGTAGTGAACTTGATTAAAGACGACTTCGAGGTTAAAAAACTGGGCACCTGGCATAGTGAAAAAACAGGTATCGGTTACCCTTCTGGCTGGCAAATGAGCATACCGCAGCTGGAGCTGGAGATTAAAGTAACACCATATCTGCAAGATCAAGAGATAAACTCTAGCCTCTCTACCCCCATCTGCTACTGGGAGGGTGCTTGCAAAGTAGAAGGCACCAAGCAAGGCAAGCCAATCACAGGCAATTCGTACGCCGAGCTGGTGGGTTATGACAATAGGATGATCACACAGGTGTTAAGAAGTCAGTCTGCGTAGGAAGTCTGAATCATTTGCTTAGAAACCAACAATCTAGAATACTATATATACCGAGTATGTTATAATCCACACCTGACGGTAACTTAATTCGGTGACTATATTTAACTGATTGTGGCAATTGAACAACTAGAAGCTCTCTCTCGTGTGGAAAAAATAGTTTTTGATCATCTGAACAAAGGGAGAACACCTCGGGATATAATTAAAGTAATTGGAGAAAAAGTTTACTCTGAAGCTGTGGTTGGTATTAAACAAAAGTGGGGCATACCAGAAGGGACTTACTACTATTCTTGGGTGCCTTATTACTTGGAAAATGGACCGCAGCATTTTATTGATCATTTCGAATCTCTAAAGTGCTGTTTTCCTAACCTAGAAGAGTTAATGCAAAACTACTTGGTGAACGAGTATAAGTACTCAAAGAAATTAGGCAAACTAGAGGTCCATAAATTCCTCTTAGCACTCTACGTTGTCTTAAACGAGGGCTACAAACCTGAGGATATCGCCGAAATGATTGACGTATCTTTGGTTCAGGTGAGAACTTACCTCTCCGAACTAAAAAATGTGCTCAAGGTGGAACCGAATACTAAGTATTGGACCTGGGTGGAATTCTTTGCAAACCAACTGACTCCAGCGCAGAATGAATTATGGGAGTTGTACAATTATTTTAGGGGGCAACTTTCTTTAACTAAAGCGGCTGAGTTTTGTTCAAGCTACTCAGGACGAGCTAACGTAAACAAGGCTAATAAAGAAATAGCAAAAGTAATGGGGTTCAAAACAACCAATACGTCGGACTGGTTCCAGCGCACACACGAATCTCCAGCTATTATCGATCTCTATGCATATATGCAGCGAAACCCTACTGCCAATATTGAAATGACAATGGACTCAGCCTTTTATAGGCAAGGAGAATACTACTACCCGTTTGCTTCAACTAACCAATTTAGTATCTATTTGGATTTGTTGGCAGTCTTTTTGGAAATCGAGATCCCCCGTTCCTACCAAATGAAGGTGAGAAAGAAGTATCAAATATTGCAAAATGAAATAAATTTAAGAATGGCAAGTCATCGAGAAAGCTAGTCTAGGCGGTGAATAGTCTACCCTTGCTAGCTAGTGAGTCCACTTGCTTTGACTAATATTTCGTTTAGCCTGAAAATCTGCTGACAAGCTTTTTTGCAATGTTCCAAAAAGACTTCTGACTTTACCTGGGAATCGGACACTTGATGCCAGCAGATGAGGGACTTTTGCCGTAAAAATTCTCTTGCTGGATGGTCTTTGTCGTAACCGCGGGGTACTGTTTTTAGGGCAGTAGACTTGTCTCCTATGTAATCAAAATACTTTTGAAAATCTTTGTCCTGGCTAAGCCTTTCCAGCTGCTGATAGTGCTCAGAAATATATTCCCGCACAATTGCTAATTGCGCTGAGCTCATCTCGTGCAAGCCTCCAGCAATGGCCGACTCGCCGCCAGGCATAATTTGTAAATAGTAGCCTGGCGTAGACATGTCGCCTAAGTTTTTAAAACCAATAGTGGCACCAAGATTTAATTTGTATGGGGATTTATCTTTGCTGAACCGCACATCACGGTAAATTCGGAATACGTGCACCGCAGCTTCTGGATCCGTAATTGTGTCATCAAAACTGGCAATTGCGCGTGCTAATTCTGTAGCAAACTCAGTCACATCCTCTTTTGCCTCCTGATAGCGTGATTTATTGTCATTAAACCACTCTCTGTTATTATTATGTGCTAAATCTGTAAGAAATTTCAGTGTGCTAAGCTGGATCATGATCTATATTAACACTATCTTAATCTAAAGAACCACTCTTATGAAAATTGCCGTGTGGCACAGACGAGATTTACGGGTGCAGGACAACAGAGCATTAGCGCAGGCTGCGGAGGATGGAGATGTTATAGTGCCAGTATTTGTCCTAGAACCGCGTTTCTACCAGAAAGGACGCTACCACCCTACACGGTATCAATTTTTACTGGAGAGTTTATTGAGTTTACGAGAGAGTTACAGACAGTTGGGGACGGAATTAGTGGTGTTGCAAGGCGATCCACTCCAAGAAATTCAAAAATTAGGGGTGGATCGCGTCTATTTCAATCATGACACAAACGGCAAATATGGGATGTCGCGGGACTTAGCAGCTGAGAAACTGGGCTATGTTGGATTTGATAATGACGGTATTCAACGCCAAGGCAGGCGCAATGATTGGAACATACACGTTAAGAAATACTTTCATGCGACGCAGCATTTTGTCACCAAGCTTAGGAGACATAATTTCGACTCAACCGTGTCACTTACTGAGTTTTTTAATACCGTGCCAAGACAGGAAACTGAGCCTGGTGGAGAAAAAGCTGCAATGAGTCAATTAGGGTATTTTAGTAAAAATTTAGCGAACTATACGAAGTCAATTTCCAGCCCATTGCTAGCAGAAACTGGGACATCCAGGCTATCGGCTCATTTTTCTTTTGGGACGATATCGACGCGGCAAGTTTATCAACATATAGATCGTCTTGCGGCGAAACAAAAGCGGTTTTATCAGACACGATTATTCTGGAATCAACATTTCACTCAAAAGCTGGCAGATAATCCTGACTTAGATAGGATCTCTGCTAATCCTATTTTTGCTCAAAATTACGATAAGCTGTATCGTCCAAGCGAAAACTTAAAGAAAGCATGGCAAGAAGGGAAAACAGGCTATCCTCTAGTTGACGCTAGCATGCGGGCACTTGTAAAAACAGGCTTCCTGAACTTTCGGATGCGAGCTATGGTTGCTTCCTTTTATACCTATATTTTGCAGCAACCATGGCAGGATGGCGCGGATTTTATGTTTGCCAACCTAACAGACGCCGACCGCGCCATCAACTACGCCCAATGGCAAATGCAAACAGGCCAGGTAGGAGTCCATCCTAATCGCATTTACAATCCGACCAAACAAATTCTTGACCATGATCCAGAATGCAGGTTTATTAAGAAATACGTTCCTGAGTTGAGTGATGTAGAGCCTGCCCTAATTATTCAGGATCCCGAATCCCGCGGGCAAATGTTATTCGGGGAATTCTATATTCAACCAGCCACCAGCTTCCAAGAAAATAGCCGCTGGGCAAGGGAAACTTACTATCCGCTTAACAAGCAGGCATTGGCACTTGTACGCTCCGACGCCGGCCTCCGCCAAAAACTCTCACTTTCTGGCGTGGCCGGCAAGCGTACAAATCAAAATAAACCAGCAGAGTCTAAGGTAGTTTAGTCTGCGAATTATGCTAATAAGTCTCACTCTCCTAACCTCTCAATTAGTTCTTGATCAACATAGCAAAAAAACCAGTTCTCCCCCATCTCCGCGGAGGCAATTACTGGATGTCCTGATTCTAAAGCATGCTGAGATGCGTGTTGATTTTTGGATGAATCGCAACAAAGCATCTTTCCGCAACTCTGACAGATACGTAAATGCACCCATTCGGACTTGATTTTAACGCATTCTTCACACTCAAAGCGGATGAAACTGGACTTGTAAACTATATTTTCAGGGGACAGCGCCTCAAGGTGTATACACATGTTATTGGTTGCAGGCATTTGGGTTTAAATATTGCCCAGCAAAGGCACTTAGGTCTGCTGCATTTAGTAAGCAGTCATCGCCTACCAAATCGTACTGACATTGATTGAGCACCGTTTTATATTCTTGCTCGAATATAGCATAGTCTTGCTCATTAACTGTCAGATCGTTGTTGTAATCTCCGAGACAGGCTTGAACAGAAATGCTTTCTAACAACTCAAACTCTAAGTAATCCAAATCTGCATTATTATCATTAAGCAATTCCAATCTTAGTGTGTTAACACCTGCTGGGAGCTCTGCAACTACACTAGTAGTAAAGGCTTCATCATTCCATGTTGCAACCTGTGGCACATCTAATGTAACTAAGTTTTGTCCAGCAAGCTGCAGCTGTAACTGCCTTCCAGCACTTGCTGAATGTGCTTTTGCTCTAATTCTATAAAGGCCTGGTTCAGTGACATTTATTGTATATTTTAACCACTCTCCTTCTCTAAAATACCCAATAATATAGTCGGATTCATTAGGATCTGTTTTTATATCCACCAAAGTATCTTTGCGGAAAGAATGATTAAAATCATCGATTGTAACGGCAGCATCGGAATCGTAATAGGCTTGATTGTTTGTTCCTTGATTAAAGTTCTCCGCCTCTACAACCCCTGGTATCGTTGCTGGTTGACTACTATTAGGGTAAGCCACCCCATCCCCTAGATTAGCAGTTGAAGTGCTAGAGCTGCTGGGTTGAGCACTAGAACTACTAGATGTTGTTACGCCGTTATCAGCGGTATTTATCTCTACTTGCAAAGTTGAATCCCCAGGTTCCAGGTAAAAATTACTGTTTACCTTTTGTCCACCAGCCAAGGTAATTTCTACATCAAATTCACCATGAAAAGCGCGAAAACTGGCTACTCCGCTACTGTTAGTTGATTTAGATTCCTCTGTGCGCCATTCTTGTCGTATTTGCTGATAGCGCCTTCCAGCTGCATTAACAGTCCAATCTTTGTCTACAATTGCTGCATGATCATCACGCCAATGTCGATCAGCCCAAAAGCCCCACATCAAAATCCCTTCTACATTAGGATGACTGAAGGCGATTCTATAAAGATTCTCCAAATTATCTGCTCTCTCTTGTTCATCGGCGAACTCGATATCAAATTCTGTAATCCAGATAGGCAGATTAAGGTTAGTTGTCAATCTGTCAAGGCGCCGATATACGTTAGTCACATCTATTGTTTGTTCATCCGCGTAATGACCTTGCACAGCTACGATATCGATTGGGGCGCCTCTATTTACTAAGTCTTTAATATTTGCCATGTACTTTTCTATCACTCCATCCCATCCCCCTTGTGGAGTAAGCACGTTAAAGTCATTTACAGCAATTTTCACGTCAGGATCTAATTCCTTTACTCTTTTATGCATATAAGCTGAATAATCTGCACCTAAAACGTCTTTGTAAAAATTACCATGCGCCATTTCGTTATTAACATCCCAGTGCTCTAGCAGATCGGCATAATAGGGAATTACTCTGTCTAGGTGTTAATCTATTTCTTCTTTTAATTCATTCTTAAGTCTTTCTTTTGTAGCAGAATCGCTGGTATTTTGAATTCGATTTCTTAAATCTATTACCCAAGGCGGCTGTAGTGTGTCGCTATAAGTACTCCCCCAAAATGTCGCATGTCCGCGCATTCTCAAGTCATTTTTTCTGGCAAACTCAGCCAGCTTGTCACCTCTCTCAAAGGTAACGTTATCGCGATTCCATTCTATATTTGTCCATTTATGAGCATTTTCTGCTACCACCCATTCAAAATTTTCTACCACAAACCGTTCATAATTATTCATTACTGACGGAGTACCAGTAGCCCAGTTTTGCATTTCATTATGGTTAATTGCAGTTCCAAAGGCAAAATGATTTTTTTGCTGATCAATTTTCACCTGAGCACCATTAATTGCTCTCCCTTGGCTATCAACGACTTTTATGTTTACATTACGTTTGCGGATTTGTTCTATACGAGCATTAGCTTCAGTCTCCCAATTTGCCCCTAAAACCTCATTTGTCCCTAAATTTTGAGGAAGCTCAGTCCTGCTAACAAACATATAATTAACTGTAATCACGACAACTAGCGCTACTATAATCATCAAAACACTAAGAACAACTCGAGAGTTTTTGTATTTCGAGTAGATACCCATAATTTAGCTAAATCTCAATTAGCTTTTAGATAATCAAGCACTTCTTGGGGGTTTTTGGTGGGGTTGGCTTTTTCCCAGGCTTGTAGAACTTCACCATTTTTGTTGAGTATAAAGGTTGAGCGTTGAGTGCCCAAGTACTTTTTACCATACATACTCTTTTCTACCCAGACGCCAAATGCCTGCTGCAGTTTAGTTTCGGGATCCGACAGCAACATAAAGTTTAAGTTATGTTTTTCTTTAAATTTTGTGTGTGATGAGATAGGATCCTTGCTAATGCCGATTACCTTGGCCCCGTTGGCTTCGATTTCGGCATTTAGGTCTCGGAAACTACACGCTTGCTTGGTACAACCAGGTGTATTGTCTTTGGGGTAGAAATACACAACCAACACCTCTGCACCGCTTTCCTTAATTATATCGCCCAAGGTAGTTTCTTGGTCTTCAGCAGTAAAAACTTGGACATTGAGTGGGGCTTTATCGCCAATTGTTAGCATGTAGAACTATAGCAAAACTAACGTGGAAGCACATCATGTCTCTAATGCGACAGAAACGTGAGTATGAATCTAACCTTCTCTTGCCTGCCATACATTGTCCAAGTACTCTTTTAGAAGTCTGGCGATTATGTAGTTTTCTATATCATCCAAATCTTCAGGTAAATTATAAGTGAAATCACCTATGCTCGGCCTACGCGTGTGTCGGAAAATAGCATTAAACAATTTTAATACTTGCTGTATTGTTACCTCAGCGTTATCTAAACCTCTTTCGACAAGTATTGAGTTCACTTTAAGAAACACTGCTTCTTTGTACTCTTTTTGAGAAAAATCAGAACTTAACACACCAGGTCTAGGGTGAAAATTCTTGTAAGTTAAATCAAGCTGTAAAAGCATTTCTGCCAAAATGTAAGCAGCTTTTAAGTCAGCTTCATATGAATCTCCTTCTAATCCAGTAAGAATGCGGATTGTTTCAATCTGTTTTGGACCGATATTCTTTATACCTCCAAATTTGTTGGTAATTTTTTCTGCACATACTTCGCTAACCATTA
>CAYUPY010000051.1:0-1796 GCA_964446595.1 uncultured Candidatus Saccharibacteria bacterium
AAGGGAGGTTACCGCTATGATTTTTCTCACTTACACAAAATATTTGACACTCTCGTTGATTACCATTGATGTGATTTAGTTAAGTTGTTGTAACTTGTTAGACAATATTAGTAAACTTTCCAAAAGCTTTTCATCTTCAGGCGAATTCTTTAGAGCCAAACGTAAGTCCAATATTTTACGTCTTAGCTGGGCCTGTTCTAGCAGTCGCATTACCCTGAGTATTTCTTCCTCAATTAGTTTGTCTTCACTTATCTCTTCCAGGTCCCAGGTTAGTACCGTTTGCAGCTGTTCATTTTCCTCTGGTGATAACTGCTCGCTTAAAACATGATAGCTTTTTCCTGATGACTTTTGCAGTCTGATTACTTCCAGTACCGCGCAATTCCTTTGGTCGGTAAACAGCCCAGTATCAAGTTCATTTTCAAAATCACCGAAATTTTCAGTAGCGGCTAGTAAGGCGAGCAGGTAAAGCTCACGTCTACTAGGGTTATCAGGCTTTACGGCTGGTGCATGCTGAGAGGGTCGTGCGGTCTGGGTGTTTTTTGCGGCTACTTGCTCGGCACTCTTAACTGGCAGCACTTGCCTTGCTCGAGGAGAGTCCTTAGCCTCCAGTACTTGCTTTTGGATTATTTCTTGTGAAACACCAACTTCCATAGCTAGCCGTTGCATAAAGTGTTGTTTCTGAACAGCGTTTTGTATAGTTGCGAGAATAGGCACTAATCGATTTGCGTAGTCACTCTTACCATCAGGGGAACCCAAATCTACTTGTTCTGCATATTTGTTAAACAAGTATTCTAGGCTGTTGACTGCATGTTCAACTACATTTTTCCACTTTTCGGGCTCAGCCTGAATCAGGTCATCTGGATCCTTATAATCCCCTAGATCAATCACCTTATGCTGTAGCCCAATTTTTTCGGCAATCGCCACAGCGTTAATTAAAGCTTTTTGTCCAGCCGCATCTGTATCAAAACAGAACAACACTAAATCAACGTATCTTTTTACTAGCTTAAGCTGTTGTTCGGTAATGGCAGTTCCTCCTGTAGCTGCTATGTTTTCCACCCCTACTTTATGTGATGCCAGTAGATCTAAATTCCCTTCCTGGAGTATTAATACTTTCTGGTGTCTGGCAGCGTCTTTTGCTTGGTATAGACCCATTAGGATTTCACTTTTATGATAAACAAGTGTTTCGGAGGAGTTTAAGTACTTGGGTGCAAATTCTGACGCTTCCACAATGCGGCCGCTAAATCCCACTACCTGTCCTTTTAAGTTTATGATGGGCAGTACTAGTCTATCGCGGAATTTATCGTAGATTTTGCCGTTTCTATTGACGATTAATCCCCATCTTTCCAAACTTTCTTCTTTATATCCTTTTTTCACCAGAAACGGGAGCAGGTTAGTACCTTTTGGAGCATAGCCTAATTTAAAAGTCTCTGCTTCTTGTGTGCGGATACCTCTCTTTTGCATATAGTCTCGACCAGGCTTGCCCGCATTATGTTTTAGAAGTACAAAGTTCCAATATTCCATAGCCAGTTTGTTCGCCGCGAATATGGCCTCTCGTTCTTGTTTATCTTTGTCATCGCTGCCGCCGACCATCTTTAATTCATACCCAATGTGGTCGGCGGCGAGCTGCAATGCCTCCCTAAAATCCACACCTTCAAATTCCTCGATGAAACTAAAAATGTCACCACCTTTTCCACACCCAAAACATTTATAAATCTGTAGATCTGGATTGACCATAAAAGAAGGGCTTTTTTCCTGGTGAAAAGGGCATAAACCTTTAAAATTATGACCTGCTTGCT
>CAYUPY010000051.1:1806-9492 GCA_964446595.1 uncultured Candidatus Saccharibacteria bacterium
GCTTCAATTGCCCTCTTTGCCCCACAAAATCGACAATGTCTATTCTTTCCTTAATTATTTCGGAGTCAGATTGCATATTAGATATTAGCATTTATGTAAAGAGGGTGAGTTTCCCGTGAAACTTAAATAACCTCATAATTGATATTCCCAGCCGGAATGAGTAAAATCCTCCATGCTTACTTTCCCTCGCGTCTTTCTTTTCTATTTGCAAAGGTGGAGTGTGTACCCTTTAGAGGCTATAACGGAGTTATTAAAATATTTGATTAAGATTTCTTCCCTCTACTTATTTTGGTATTTAGTTTTAGCAGGCACCAACAACGAAGAGAACATTAATACTTTACTTTCTTACTTCTTAATTTCTTCTGCTATCGGCACTTTTACCATGAGCCAGCTTGCCTACTATGGTAAAGAGCTGCGCTACTCGATCAAAAGAGGAGAAATAAGTAACCTGCTGGTAAAGCCGGTTTCAATCCTACCTTACTATATTTTCCGCGTTTGGGGCAAAAAAGCAGTACTAATTGCCATAATGTTTGGTGGTTTTTCAACAGGATTATTATTAATTGAAGGATTGAGTTTGGCTAATTTGCTTATGTTTCTTCCAATGTTGTTGGTGGCTACATGTTTGGGTTTCACGTTAAACTTGTTTGAGGGAGCACTTACCTTTTTTATAACTGAAGTAAGTGGGGTGAAAAATATGACAATGCACATAGTGAGAATATTTTCAGGTGCTCTGGTGCCTTTGCAGTTCTTTCCAGAGGGCTTGAGAGCTGTGGTGGAACTTACTCCTTTTCCAGGGATGATTTATGGGCCAACTCAGGCACTTTTGTCTGAGAATCCAATGACGGAAATGCAGGACATGCTGATAGTATCGGCTTTTTGGGCAATTTTATTGCTCACTTTGGCGATGTGGTTATGGAGAGTAGGACTACGTAAATATGAAGCAATTGGAATATGATTAGGTATCTAGATCTAGTTAGAATCAGTGTGCTCAACTCTTTCCGTTTGGACACTGCATTCCTTTTTAATAACTGGGCCAACATCCTATCAACTGTGGCATATACCATCACTTGGCTCCTGTTTTTTGAAATAGTCTATTTAAATACACCTGAGTTAGCAGGGTATAACCGAAACGAAATGATTTTTTTTGTGCTGATAGCTCAAATTACCTTCTACATGATTACCGGGTTTCTACTGCAAAATATTATTAACTTAATTGTGGATGTTAACACCGGTCACTTTGATCTAGTTTTGAGTAAACCTGTGCCAAGTTTATTCTATGCCTTAATTAGAAGTTTAAGAGTATTTTCTACTATACGTGATGCACTTGTCCCCCTAACGCTGATGGTGTTTGCAATCGATTTTTCTTTATTGAATTTACAGCTTCCCAATCTTATAGTGGGGGCAACAATTATGGTGATAGGGATCCTAGTTTCTTATTTGATAGCTTTAATTGCGTCTTTACCGGTATTTTGGCTAGGTGAGAGTAGGGGAACGTATGAGCTAGCAGCATTTTTACTTTTTGATCTGGCGGATGATATTCCCTACGAAGGTTTTGCAAAAGTTAGACCTCTACAGTTTATATTAACAGCGGCGGTACCGGTGTTATTGTCGACAGGGCTATCTACTTCAGTTATGCTTGGCAAGACAGCAGCGATTGATGGGCTATTAGTGGCAGCTTTGGCGACCGTAGCCATCATACTCATTGCAAACTACCTTTGGCACTTGGCCTTAAGAAATTATAGTTCAGCATCATCTTAAAAATATGAATCATATAAAAGTAAAAGGTTTGGCTAAGAATTACCGCAAACTCATTAAACAAAACTTTTGGCGAGACTTGTTACGACCTCAGTTTGAACAAGTATCTGCTGTGTCCGAATTAGATCTAGAGATTAAAGAAGGTGAATCTGTGGCATTCTTGGGGCCAAATGGAGCAGGAAAGACGACCACCATTAAGATGTTGAGCGGATTGATTTATCCGTCCGGCGGAGAAATTGAAGTTTTGGGACACCTTCCTCAGAAGCGGCGGCCAGAATTTCTCCGCCAGATAGGTATTGTCATGGGTAGCAAGAATGCGCTGGAGTGGGATCTTACCCCTGAGCAGAACTACAAACTCCAGCGCACAATCTATGGTATCCCCGTAAATGACTACAATGATCGCCTGTCGCAATTAAGCGAAATGTTGAACATAACGAAGGTAATGAATACGCAATTACGCAAACTATCTCTAGGAGAGAGGATGAAAGTTGAGTTAATAGGGGCTATTTTGCATCAGCCGAAGATTCTATTTTTAGATGAACCTACAGTTGGCTTAGATATTACTTCTCGTAATACGATTAGAGATTTCTTGCGCACAATCCAACAGGAAACCAAAGTTACCATCCTACTCACCAGTCATGATATGGATGATGTAGAGAACGTGTGCGACAGAGTAGTTGTAATCAGCAAGGGGAGAAAAGTCTTTGATAATGATTTGCAGAAGCTCAGTGCTCGCTATAGTAATCAGAAGTTTGTGAAAGTAACGTTTAAAGCAGATACTAATATGACACTTGTATCTAAAATTATTACGAACCTAGAAGCAAAAGAAGAGAGCACTAAAGGCTTGGTGAAGACTATTTCTATTGAAAAGAGTCGCTTGCCTCAATTTTTACAGCAAATATCTGTGTTAGAGGTAGATGACATTGATATTATTCCAGTCCCGCTGGAAAGAATGATCGAGGACTTATTCGTAGCGTAAGGCGTCAATCGGATTTAACTTAGCGGCTCTGTATGCAGGGTAGAAACCAAAGGTTATACCTATCACCGCAGATACTGAAGTGGCTAAGATAATGGCATCTAAAGTAAACAAAGCAGGTATTCCACCCAGCTCTGATATTAATAATGCAAACGTGAATCCCA
Source organism: uncultured Candidatus Saccharibacteria bacterium (assembly GCA_964446595.1). Lineage (GTDB taxonomy): Bacteria > Patescibacteriota > Dojkabacteria > J137 > JAEUSD01 > CAYUPY01. Next base: position 4,702 of record CAYUPY010000051.1, read on the forward strand.
ATACTATACCGATTACACCACCAATGACCGTAAGCAGAAGTGCTTCAGCTAAAAACTGAATCATAATAGCTGACTCTTTAGCTCCGACAGCCTTACGAAGGCCGATTTCACGAGTTCTTTCAGTCACTGAAACCAGCATAATATTCATTATACCAATACCACCTACCAGTAATGAGATTCCAGCAATACTAGCTAGAAGTGTAGTAAAGATCCCGGTAATATCACCCACCAGGCTTAGCAACTCCGCAGCAGTAACTAAAGTAAATGGAGCCTTTTCCACATCTGTTACGCGATAAAACTCAAGTAACTCATCTTCAATCTTATTGGCTGCTTGGTTTACTAGGTCATCACTTGAAACCTTAATAAACAGTTGCGAATAATCCTTTTCACCGATTAGGATATTAGTGGCAGTTTTTAAGGGAACTAATAACCGGTCATCAATTTCTGCACTTTTTTCCTCCATCACCCCAATAACTGTATAGCTAGCGTCACCGATTTTAATATCTTTACCCACAGATTCGTTTTCGCCAAATAATTCTGCATCTATATCCGGTCCCAGCACCACTACGCGACGTAATTTAGCATTGTCATCTGCAGAGATTGATCTGCCTGAGCTCATGGTTGCCTCAAATACTTCAAAGAAATCTTCGGTCACACCATAAACATTCTTAGTTTCCGTACGGGAACGATAACTGACCGGGAACAACTTTGATATCTCTGGAGATATCGCTGCCAGTTCTGGGAATGTGACAGGATTGTCTAAACGTTCTACCACTCGATTATCTATCCGGCTGGCAACCAAAGCATTAATATTTGACCGTGAAGTTGGGCCAGAGAATCCTCCAACAGGTATGACAGTAATAGTATTAGCTCCCAAACCTTGAATTTGTTCTAGTATTTGCGCTTCCGCACCTCGGCCCACAGATAGCATCGCAATCACAGCAGATATTCCTATCACTATTCCGAGTGTAGTTAGAACTGAGCGTATTTTATTTGCACCTACTGAATTGAACGCTGTTTTAATTATTGCGGTTAATTTCATTTATCTACAACTTTACCGTCTCTTAATTTAATAATTCTTTCTGCCTCTTCTGCAATCTCTAAGGAGTGGGTGATGAGTACAATCGTATTACCTTCAGCATTTAAGTCTTTCATTAGTTGCAAGATTTCTGTTGCTGTCTTGGTATCCAGATTTCCAGTAGGTTCATCTGCCATTAAAATAGATGGGTGCATAATTAATGCTCTCGCAATTGCTACTCTTTGGATTTGGCCGCCTGAAAGCTGGTTTGGCTTATTATTTAGCTTATCCCCTAGCCCTACTTTGTTTAAAAGTTCAATTGCGCGTTCTTTAGCGTCTGGCACTTCACCATAAGTGGTAGGCAGCAAAACATTATCCAGCACAGAAGTACGTGCCAGTAAATTGAATTGTTGGAAAATAAATCCAATATCACGATTGCGAAATTCGGCTAATTGAGGCTTTTTTAACATACGTATATTTACGCCCTCTACCAAGTAATCACCACTAGTGGGAACATCCAGTGCACCCAGAATATTCATCATCGTGCTCTTTCCAGAGCCAGAAGGTCCCATAATTGAAACAAACTCTCCCTGCTCAATCTTCAAATTAATGCCCTTTAGAGCCTCAAACTCATTTTCCTGTCCGGCATTATAGGTTTTACGCAGGTCGCGCAGCTCAATTAAAGGTATATTGGACATATTACTTTCGTATTGTTAATTATTTCCACCAAATAGACCAAAAGTTCTGCCTGAGTTAAAAGAAGGCTCTAGCAGCTCATCACCGCTTCGTAATCCACTTTCTACTTCGACTAGTTCATCGGTGATCAGGCCAACTTCCACCTCAACCTCTTGAACCTCGTAGTCAGTTTTTTCAATATTTAACCAGTTTAATCTTTTCACAAAATACTCTTCATTTCTTTCGATTAAAAAGTTCTCTGGTATTGCTAACACATCTTCAACCTTATCAGCTAAGATTTCTACCTCCACCGACATTCCTAAACGCAAAGCGCTGGGTACATCATTAATTGATAGCTTTACTAGGTAATCAATTGAACCCTGAATACTTATTGGCTCCGGGGCAATTTCTATGACTTCCCCATCAAATGTCTCATCTAAAGAAATTGCCGGCAATAAGAATTTCGCTTGCTGTGCTTTTCGTAAGTCAATCACGTCATTCTCATTGACCCCTACCTCTACTATATAGCGGCTAATATTTACTACGCGCATTGCCGGTTGAGTAGGGGTGTAAATAATGTCATTCACTCGGTAGTTAATTGTGGTCACTATCCCGGCTATCGGAGCTGTAATTTCTTGTGATTCCACACTCCCGAATGCATTGACTGTCTCCAATACGGCTAAAACTTCGTCACGGCTCACTTGTTTCCCTACGGAAGCCCTAATTTCTTTAACTTTGGATTGAGAGGGAAAATAAACATCCCTGGAATTGTTGCCGGCAATGTTGCCGTCAGCTTTTACTATTTTCTCTACATCTTTTATTGCTACTACGGTGGTGGCCAGATCAGGAAGGCCTTCTACGGGACGGTTTTGAGATATTGCAAAGGCGCCAAGTATAATAACGACAATAATTAATGCGGCTATCGTGACGCGCAAACGTGTGAGTTGGGCAGTAATCTTATTCATTGAAACTTAATAATCGATACCAGTATAGCGGGCAAACTCTCTGGTTACTAGCTTACCAGGGTGAGGTTTTTCAAAATCCATAATATAGAGTCCTCGGTTGGTTTGATATAGAATAAAGCCATTCTGTTGATAAATAGCTTCCACACCTTCTGTTCCCGTAAAGCTAGTTAACCGCTTCACCTGGTTATTATCTAGGGTTAAATTATATAAATTGCTGCGCTCTTGTTCAGTTGCAAAGTAGATTAATTCTGAGCTTGAACCATCTACAAATTGATACTGTTGGCCTGTGAAAGACCCTCTCACTTTTTTATCTTGTCCAGAGTCTGCCTCAAATAAGTATAAGTCATTTAATTGAGTGCTTTCATTAAAGTAAGAGTAGAGCACTCCATTACCATTTGGAGTAATATCAAAAATTTGTACTGGTTGTTTAGTTGTTAAGCGTACACTTTCTCCTGTCTCTATATTTGCCCGGTAAAGTCCGTCAACACTGGTTTCTCCGGTTAGTACTGCAAAAGCTACATAACGACCATCATCACTAATAGTGAGGTCATTAATCTCACCAGTTGTTAATTCAAACAAAGTTTTTCTATTTGCCCCCCTTAAGTCCATTGCCTCTAAGCGACGATCCTTTCTCTCTCTAGTTAAAGATGTTATGTGAACTAGTCTCTTGGCTTTAAAGTTGGGGTAAACTTGGCCTAGATCTTGGGTGTTAGTTGTCACTCTTTGCGGGTTGCCCCCATCTACAGGTACTGCATAGACTAAAAATGCTCTGCCTCCGCCTAGCTTGGATGAGACACTATCACGCGTAGATAAGAAAAACACAGTGCCAGCACTGTCTAGATACTCGGCGTAAGGCTCTAAACGATTATCTGTAAGCTGTTTTTCTTCGCCGCCGTCATATTCACTACTAAAAATCTCAATATCACGGTCGTCTTCCTTTAAGTAGACTACAGCACCATCCTCTACTAACCGCAGACCAAACAGGCTGACTTCCCCGCGCTCAGCTTTCTGCAAATATTCACGGTCCACGTAATTAGGATGGCTAATACTAATTCGATACTCCCTACCTATTTCCAAGTCTCTAATCCTAAAATCACCGGCTGACTCATCAATTTCTACTTGGTCTTGAGGAAGTCCTTCTACGGTTATTTGCAGATTCTTGACAATATCTTCTCTCACATAACTTTTTAAACTGCCCACAATATCACCGCTAGGTGTGAGCTTAATTTCTCCGAGATCATTTTCCCCGGGATTTAGATCAATATTACGCAATACATCAGTATAGTTTTCTGAACTGAATCTAAAATCGTTATTCCCGGTTGTAAGGTCTGGGATTGAGAAACTTCCATCTGCCAGGACTTGATAATTCTGGCCATTAACACTTAAAGTATCATTGATAAAGTTATAGCTAGCCACGTCTTCAACCATAAATCTGCCGACAATAAAGCCTTCCCCACTCGGTTGCAGTTCTATGTTCAAGTCGTTGTTGTAATCTAAGAAAGTCCTATTAATTGCAATGCGTTGACTATAAGGTTCAAATCCTTCTGCTTCCACACTTAATTCGTATCCACCTAGCTCTAAGTTGCCGATAAAGTAGTTTCCACTGATGTCGGTATTTGCGGATAGCTCTATGTTGTCCCCGCTAACAGCTTCTCCTGCAAGTCTCACTGTGGCCCCCGGAACCGCACCTCCTTCTACAGTCTGTACACGGCCAGATAAACTTGATTTGATTATAAGGGTATCCACAGAGGTAAGAGTCGCTGCTAATATTAGGATTAACACCGCAACCAATACAGCTATTAGAACAGAGGTTACTTTTATTACTCGTTTAAGTTTATCAGGTATACGTCTGCTTTTACTCTCATTTCCATTATCTCCATTTCCACCTTGAGCGCTAGTAGGGACGGATGCAGCTTTTTTGGTTACTTGGGGTGGTACTAACTGAGCAGCTGGTTGTTGCGGGATAGGGCCTGCAAGTTGCGCTCTAAATTGAGGAGGCCTGTCGAGGTGATTTTCTACGTCCATGAAATTAGTTTACAAGCAAAACAGAATCTATTCAAAAATTTTTACTTGTAACTAATTTGGCTTGATTATCTCTCTACTTTGTAGGCCACTATCTCGTCTCCCTCTTCC
>CAYUPY010000052.1:0-8880 GCA_964446595.1 uncultured Candidatus Saccharibacteria bacterium
AGTAACAAACATTAAATCAGTGCTAGTCTAGATTCAAATTTATTCCTTTCTGCTGAAACACCACAGCAACCTAAGGTGGAATACGCGCACGATTTAGAAGGCTTCCGTAAAAAAGCAGGATTAGCGTATCCAGCCAGCAGTATACTCGTAAAGGAAATAATGTCTGAGCTAAACAAACCAGAGATAATCAACTTTCTGCTTGAGCCAGATGATGGTTCATCAGTGGTAAAAATCAAGTTTACAATTACCGATACGGGAGACGAGCCTCTTTCTCCATTTGTGCAAATTTCACATCACATTGATACCGAGAAAAATAAGAGATTGGTATCAAAACATATAATATTGCCGCGCAAATGGTTAGAATATTTCTACAATACCGATGTTGGGCGAGTGTCTGTAGGTGAAATAATTGGAATTTGTATGCATGAGGCAGCGCACGAAGGTCGTTATATGCCACATGAGGAAGAAAATCATGCAGATATGAGTGCATTGTGGTTGCTTTATCATTTAGGATACAACCCGTGGGATTATATTCGAGCATTGGAAAAAATTAATGAATTAGATACTTCTGGAAAGTCATCTTTTACACATCCTGCTCCGGCTAATAGAATTAGAGATCTTAGGAAAGTAATAGATGAATATGATGAGCTTTATCAGGCAACTAGCCGTCCCGTGAGATACTTTAGTGCAGTGTTTACCGACGAAGCTTTCAAACCAACAAGGCCAGTCCTTAAACAGCGTGAGCTTGTACGTATGAATTTGTCGGAGCTAAGTCAGGAAGTGTTGAACGCTAAAAGCTTAGAGGATATGAGCGAATTATTAGGGCTGTATATCACAAAATCTCTAGAGACAATTTCACATGGAATATTGCATCATGAGAGTATCAAAGAAAGCATTCATCGGCTAATTATTATCAATTTAATTGCGATTGCCATTAATTACCAAACAAGACTCCAGCACAGTTTACTAGTAGATCCGAAAAGAGAGCTATTGCTTCATGCGGATGTTGTGCGTTTAATTCAATTAGTGAAGCCTTTCTTGACTACGCTTAAGGATATGAACGAAAATTTAGATTTGGAACTTGTACCCCTAATTGCTAAAGGTGAGGTTACACAAATCAGATTAGACTTCCAAGATGGTTTTATAGAGGAGAAAACAATAGAGAGTTTACTAGTTTTAATATATGAATTACTGAAGATATCCGCATACCAAGAAACAATTCACTCAGACCAATTTCCTTTGAAGCTCTACCATGTCTTTGGAATAAACCTTGTCCCTAATCAATTGCCTCCTGGCGCAAACTTTGTGGATGACCTTATGAATCATTACTGCATGGCAACTCAATCTAATCGGGAAGAATTTGAGCGAGTATTGATAGAAGAAGTCAGTAAATTAGTCCAAAGTAAGCATAGCGATACTGAGCTAGGCAGATCCCTCTATCAGCTTCTGACGAATCCAACAGACGAATATACTCCAGCAATTAAGCAAATGCTGGCTTATGTTTTCCCCAAAACTAATCCCAAATATGTTCGGCAAGTAAACCATACGCGCATGTACGGTATTGAAGGGGATGCAGAAGAATTGGGTTTTGATGCAGTAAAGCAGCAGGAGGTTGAAGAAGAAGTTTCGCCCGCCGAGTGGGATAGATACTTGGAGGAGGCCAGGTTGCTAATTTTATCCAAAGCGTTGAGAAAGATAGATTTAACCCAGTTTAAACCTAAAATCCTAGAACTACTTTTAGAGGAACTTCCTCCCATCTTAAAACCACAGCTTGATACTATTATTGACCTAATGTTTGACGAACATTTTGGCTATGAATCAAGCCTTGATCATCTAGATCCAGAGATTAAACTTGAGCTACTAAAATTTTTGAACGCAAAATCCGAATTATTGTGGTTCAATAGCCCCAGCCTTACAGATGATGACCCTTATTTACAAAGACATACGGTCACAGCTGCTTACACATTTTCGCATACCCAACCTGTAGTGTTGCATTACTTACGCGATCAGAGATTATCATTAGTACAAGAAAGGCTAGCCCTGGATGTTGTTGCAGCTCATATGAACATAAATTCAGCCAGCAGTATTACTAAATTAAGAGAAGGTCTAACTGATTTAATCGAAAATAGAGTCCAGGTTGAAATACCATCCCACCTGTTAGATGTCGTAAGAATCGCTTACTATGATTGTGCGATTGCACTTAGGAACTATCAGGAAGGGATGCTCTTACTAGAGTGGGAGAACTGTATTTTGGAGGGATCAGAACGGCCTCATAATGAAGATCTCACCGAGACTGATTATGATGCTATCAACAAAGTTTTGGAAATAAATAATATTACGATTCCACAATTAAGAAGGGCATGGGAGATAGGGGTCGTAGATATTGAAGCAGTAATGCGGCTGACTCGTAATGTTGCTATAAATAAAAATAAGCAGTGGAATATACACCTCTCTCTTGATGAAGGGCCTTATACAGAGTTTTTAGCTATGGTACTAAAGGCGGTTCAGTCAGGCGAGATAGAGAATAGATTCCAATCTTATTACGGACAAGTATTTTATGAAGTCTTTCTTGCATTTTACTATGGTTACTACAGTGATACTGAACAAAATCCTGCTGAGCGCTTCTTTAATTTCTGCGAGAAGTATCAACTAGACTACCCTGATACTTTACACATGTCCCGGGATGTAGGCTTGAGTATGTTACAAACGCTGTGCGAACTAGATTACCATTTAATAACAGAGCTACAAGAAAAGGTTTTAAATCAAGATCGGCAATCTGTTCAGCAACCCGAGCAAGATAAATTAGCATACATATCGGGTGGGTCATACATGGTGATGCCGCTTTGGCTTTTATTCCAGGCCGCTAGTGCATTCGCTCACCCTGAGAATGAGTTCGTAACAGATGAGGATTATACTAACTCACTTCTTCACAGTTACACGCGTGCTTTTACTGAGGGTCTATTTGCTAAGACAGGGGATAGCTATTTTAAAAATTCTGAAGGTATAGCTGTTATTTTCAGTGGAATGTTAGGGTTTAGATTTCCAACTAATAGGATTGACTTCGACAAACTAGTTGCAGATAAAGTGTCTCCACTAAAAACCAAGCTCGCCAAGCACTATAAACGTATTGTAGAGCAGTTTGAAAGTTTCGATTTACTGATAGATTTTATTCTAGGAAGAATAAAGCATAAAAGCTTTGTGCGCGATGAAATCCTTAGTTTTGCCTTGGCAATCTGGACACACTTTTATCCGGACCAGTTTTCTACTTCAGCAGAAATAGTGTTAGAGCACTTATCATATGAAAACTGGGATATATTAAATAGGTTTGGTGTGGAATACCGAGACCCTAGGCAGCCATATTACAGAAAGAATCGTTCGCTAAGTTTAAGCGAAAAGCTTAGATTAGCAGGCAAGGGTATACAAGCGCGTTTTTACAAAAACGTAAATCGTAGAAGAATAGCTTACTCTACAGCATTACAATTTCCTTTTATCTCCAAAACTTCTTTATACGGTTATAGATTTGTTGGTATGACTAATTATTTTGTGGCGAATCTCCTAGCTTATAAATACCCAGATCTAGATAGTATTACAGATAAGCCTATTTTAGAAGTACTTACTGAACTTGCTGAGCTTGTGCCTGCACAGTCACCAGCCCGGGATATTTATGTAGAGGCTATTTGTATGGCATATCTAGAAGAAGAAAAATTAAGTGTTGAAGAGACAGAGCAATTACTCACAAGAGTAAAAGATATGGTGGAGGACAAAGGTGTACAAGAAAACCTAATCGGACTGCTATTCTCACGTCTAGTTAGGTTAAGGGATGACTTCTATCTAGGGAGCGAACAAGCATTAGATTCAATTCACAATTACTTCCCAGATCCAAGTGTTCATAGAGATGTCTTTCTAGAAGAGCTATTGCAGAAAGGAGAATTGACGCCTTTCTTAATAAGCCAGATCAACTCCAGCTTTTCAAATCACCAGGATGTGAAGTTATCTTTTTCCAATATTTTGACTCATTCCCAGGAGACATTACTGGGTATTATTGACTACCTAAAAACTTCTGAACGGTATAAATTCTTTAAATGGTTAGTTACAGGTGATGATATTGATAAGCCAAAGCTGATAGCAAAGCTAGAAAAATTACAAGATGGTTCTCTTGAACAGGCAAGAGTTACCTATTTCAATTCTCCTGAACCCATTAGGCTAAAAGCACTAGATCGACTTATGTGTGCAAAGGGAGGTTTTTTGGCCCGCGACCTAGTACCCGCAACTAGAAAGCGAAACATAAAAAAAATGGTAAAACTATTGCTTTCACAAGTGGACAATTATGCCGATAGTGTGGGGTCCAACCAGCGAATTCGAGAAATACTGGAAAAGTCTTTGTTTATTCTCAATGATCAAGCCATTGTCGCCAGCATCCTTGCCCTAAAGAAGCTAATTTTTAGCGCGAAGGTGCGAGGAGAGCAGGTAGAATTATCACAGATGGTTGTTGCCCTAACGACGAGCCTGGGAATCCCAGAAATTGCTGCCCTACAGATAGCAGCAGATTCAAAGGCGATTAAAGAAGGCTATCCTGAGATAATTGCAGCTTTAGAAAGACAGAAGTATGATGCGCGAAACATCTCTCGTGATTTTGTAGTGAAAATATTTGAGCGAGAGCAACAGGCAGGTTACCTTGCAGGTTGGGAGATCGTGAAGCTTTTACGCCGTCTTGGGAACGCTTCCACTAGTGTGGCCGAACTTTGCATAGTTAGAAATCCCCAAGGTGAGGAGCGTTTAGTAGTAATAAAAGCGGTACAGCAATTCGCCAGAGAAGATAAGATCCACACCAGTACAGATAACATCCTCAAACTTGTTGCGGAGTATGCAGATATTAACCTATTACCTGCGAATTTTGAGGTGATTCTGGCACGGCTTGTTGAAGAAGAAGTAGATCTAGCCGAAATTGCCGTTGATCAACGAGCCTGCCGAGAAGCCTTTGCCAGATTAGCTTTTGTATTCCCTCAGCTGCAGCGGTTACGGGTGCCTGAAATATATGCACATTCTAAACGTCTGACGATTGAGGAATATATGCCTGGGGAAGTAATGGCAAAAATACCTCAGACAGAAGTGGAGGACGTAGAGTTAGTAGTAATTGAGGCTGTAGCTGCGCTATTCTTGGCTAATATCCTAAATATCGATCCTCACAAAGGCAATAAAATAGTTGCCGAAATGGCAGGAACTCTCGCATCCATAGATTTCGGTAAGCGTATTCGGTTTTCTTTGAACCCACATCATCGTCAATTCTTTATCTCTCTATTAAATGCGGTTTTAAAGGGTAATACTCAAGCAATAAATCAGCTAATGACTGATTATGGTCTACCCACATTTAAACTTGATCCAGTTATAAATAATGCTGATCCTCTAGAGCTTGTGGAAAAATTGAGAGAGTATATCTTCCAAATTGATAGTGAATCTGACATTGCCTATGATTTCTATAAATTCTACTGGCTACTTGCACGACTGGCAGCATATCTTGAAGCACTTCCTGCACCACAAGCCATAGATCTGCTGGATAAGGCGCGACTAGCTCTAAGCGGCTTTGAGGAGCTTTAGGTCTAAAGACAGATGGATGATATAATTACTATGTATGAATGAGCAATTAAACCCACAATTAATAGTTGGAGCATTTACCATTGATGAGATTGAAGAAATTACCGCCCATGAATTACCTCACCCGGATCAATTAGTAGATCACTTAACAAAAGAGCTAGAAGTTTTAGCCTCAACTACCTTGCCGCGTATAGCAGATAAGATTGCTAAAGGATGGTATTTATTATCTGGAATTATCAATCTCAGAAAAAACACCGTACATATAAGGCTTGCAGATAGTCAGGTTTTATCAGCTAACTATAGTCCTTGGGGTAGGGCTCTTACAGGTGGTAATGGTGCAAATAGATTTCATGGGTTAGGGCTGGGTTTTCCACAAGATAGTTCATTGTACGCTGAAAATACTGTGGCAGTTAGGCCTGTAACCGGTTTTGACGGAACAGGTTACCCAGATTATTTCAATCTTTTAGCTCAAATAACTACTAGACCAATTATTGAGGAAGAAGTCCCTGATGGTGGTTATCTCGTCTTTGGTGACAATTTCATAATCCACAAAGGTAGCTTAAACCAAGAACAGCTAAGTCTATTAAAGGCACTGTACCCCTCCAAAAAACTGATCGCTTTACCCCCGCTGGAGGAATTATTTGCTGGCGAATATAGCGAGCTTAAGCGGAGACAACAAGAATCCTATGTTGCGGAGGTGGAGGCGCAACTCCAAACTTATGAACTAAAGCCAAATAATTGGTGGCTGGCAAGCTTATTGGCAGAAAGTTTGTATCAGGCAATATTGAATAATCAAATTGATAGCATCACAGAAGCTAGTGTTCCGGATGGAATACTTGCAAAAGTGCAATGTGGAGAAGATTTAATACCATATATTATGTATGGATCGATATCATTTAAAAAAGAAGTGGTTGAAGCAGCAAGGCTACACATACTAGACCAGGAGAGAGAGTTCATCGCTCAATCTGTTAGAAGCAGATTAGAGAGACAGCAAAAGGAAGAAGAGTATAAGTTTTGGTCTGATCTACTTATTCGTGAACGTGCCCAGGGACATATTGACCAATTGGTAGGCGCTCCAATTACGCATCAAGGTGAAACAATTATTCCCATTGCTGCACCTTTATTTAACAGAATGGTGCAGCAAGGCTACTTAGCGCCTGGTACAGAATTAAGTCAATTCAGCTTTCTGCCAGTCTCACGTGAGTTACTTAATATTGCGGATTTAATTAACTACCAACGTCACCCGGTTACAGATGAAATATTCTTTGGGCCATTGATGGCGGGTATTTTACTAGCTTATGTTAATGAAGGCATAGAAGGCATGAACCGATATCAAGAAACGGTCCTACAACAAATTAAAGAGTGGACTGCACCATACCAGACTCCTGAATCTCTACATCCGCTGCTTACAGATGAAATGATTAGCGGTGATTACTCTGAAGCCTTTACGTATTACAAATACTATTCTCAGTTTTTGGCCCTGATGGGGATATTCCCACCTGAAGTCGCTGAGACTTTACAAAGTTCGTTGCACAGTTTAGGTCTAAATATAAGTGTATATGAACGTGAGTTTCCATTAGTCGGTCACGGTGGAGTAAAATGTCGTACTAACTGGGTCTAATTTTTAACGAAAATTTACAAACAGTTAGTTAAAAATTCATCTTTGCTTGCTAAATTGACATATGCCAATTAAGACTAAAAAAGATTTGCCAAAGCAAATCACTGACAACCTCCCCGAGCATGCCCAAGATATCTGGAAAGAAGCTTACAATTCCGCTCTGGAGCAGTACGATGACCGCCAAGACCCAGAAGAGGTAGCCGCTCGTGTGGCTTGGAGCGCTGTCAAAAACGACTACAAAAAGAATGATGATGGCGAGTGGGTAGAGAAAAAGGAAGATTGATTCAAGTGTTAAGCCTCACCCTTCAATCTATCCATTTCTTCATGCAATATTTCCAGCAGAAGTGGAGCAGTGGTACCTAACATGCTAGTAATACCACATTTGGCTGTGTAGCCTGGTGCTAAGTGCAACTGCAATGCACCTTCTCTAGCCTTATGCAATGCTTGCAAGTGATTATGAGTGTAGTTTTCCAAAGCCATTTGGAGATAGATCGCGAATTGCTTTAGATTATGATGATTATCGCCAAACTGACTGACTAACTGCAAAATTGAGAATAGCGCCCGATCAGCCTCTGTTTGCCAGTTCCAATACTCAAAAGTAGTGTAAGGCTTAATCGCTAAATCTAGTGCTGTTTTCAAAACAAAATTCTGAATTCCTGCTAATTCCACAATTTCTGCTACTAGGTCTGCCGCACGAATAGTGAGTAGAGCAAAGTATTTTGCAACTGCGGCAATTATTTCCGGTTTAACTCTTAAATTGGGCGGAGAATAACGCATCAGCGTTGATAGCTCATACTTTTTCTTTTTTCTGTGAATACTGCTGTGTAAAATGCCCGAGTGTACTCATTGCTGGCAACATAAATGTCGTGAGGAGGAAGTAGTTGTGGATTTACTGCTCCCTCATATGGCTTAGTTGCAGCCATATTAAGTGAAATTTTTCCTGTTTGCTTTAAAAGAGTAAGTGCTGCCTTTAAACCTGCAATATATGCATCAAGTTGTTCAGGATCACCGATCATCATATCTTCAGTAGTCGGTGTGTAGTGAAATAAGAATTCGTGCATTTGACTGCCCATTTAGCTATATATTTAATATATTATAAAATATATTGTCAACCAACTATATCTTGTCTAGCCATTACAAACTAGATCTACTATGATGGTGTAGGCTAAAGATGAAAGTGCGAAGCAAAACACCACAAAAGTTTTTTAATGAGATCAATCCGGTAGTCAGATTGTTAATATTCTCGGATATTTTGGTGATTGGTGCCAGCGGGATGCTTGCGCCTTTATTTGCCTTGTTTGTGGAGGACTTCATTGTTGGTGGGGATGCATTGGTGGCGAGTGTGGCGATAGGGGTTTATCTTATTTCGCGTAGCCTGGTACAAATCCCCATCGCCACACTGATCGACAAACTCCAAGGGGAAATGGATGACTTCTGGACAATGGTAATTTTTACCTTTATGAGCGGTGTTTTCACGCTTGCATATCTTGTGATTGACCAGCCTTGGCAGTTGTATTTGATTCAGATGTTGCTTGGTGTGGCTACGGCAATGACTTATCCCTCATACATGGCTATTTTCACTAGGCATATTGATAAAGACAAAGAAGGGACAGAGTGGGGGATTTATTACACTCTCACTGATCTTGGTAGTGCAGTACTGGCAATTGTCG
>CAYUPY010000053.1:0-8701 GCA_964446595.1 uncultured Candidatus Saccharibacteria bacterium
CCCTCCTATTCCCCGATAGTGTAAAATACAGTCTAGTTAATGCACAGCAGGAATTTGGTCTTTATTCCCTCCTATTCCCCGATAGTGTAAAATACCGGGAGGGAATACCCTTTAGGGGTAATAAGATTTGGATTTTAGAACATAGTTAATTGGGTGGGTTCTCGGATTTCTTCTAGTACTTTTGGAGTGCCTACTAGGAAGTCAATCTCGGCAAATTGTTTTTCGGTGAGAATTAGTGACCTGACTACACCCCATTGAGGAAGATTTCTATCTAAGCGTTTTTTATGCTTATTAACTCCATCCACACCCTTGCAGAGTCGTATATAAATTGAATACTGCATCATGTCGTAACCGTCATCTATTAAGAACTTTCTGAATTTCGTATATTCTCTTCGGTGCTTCTGCTCTTTAACTGGCAGGTCGAACATTACAATTAGTCTCATAAACATTATCTAGGTATAAGATTTACGTTTTTCAGCTTTAAATTCCGGCAGAATTAATGATTTAGTATTGCTATCGTTAATAGCGGTTACAAAACTCTTCACCATTTGTTCAATAGAAGACTCTAAAGAGTACTCCTTCCCATTAAAAATTACTGCCAGATTTAGTAGATCAAACAAGGTAGCACGGTCGTTCTTATTGAGCATAGAGTCCTGTTTATAGGATATATTCAGTTTTACAAAGTACTCTACAAAAGGACGGTAGGGTTCGATTAGGTCATCAGCTAAATTGAAGTTATTGTATTCATTTTTGTGGTGGATCCCAACTGCTGGTAGTAACCCAAAAGCCGCGATGTTTCGTGCAATTACCCCCCTTACGATTGAAAACCCATAGTTTAGAGCAAAGTTAATTTTGTTCTCACTCGAACGATAGAAATCTCTACCAAACAATGCACTAAAATAGACCGCAGCTGCATAGGATTCTCGGTTAGTTCTATCATGAACATAAACTTGGCGGGAAATGTTTTCCAGCCTCGAAGCTACTTTTGGTTTCCCCACTTCAGCTAAGACTGAAGCTTCATTAACAATCTTCTGTTTGATGATGGATTTCCATATTCTTCCTTGGAAAGAGTCATTTAGTGCCAATTGTTTATAGATTTGTTTTACTTGGCGGGAGTGGTTTTGAAAGCTTAGAAATACTCCCACAGGAAGATGTTGGTCATTACAAACAAATAAAGCGGTATTGGTCTCCGCCAAGGACTTTAGAGTGTGCATTGTGATAGTAGTCTGTCTATCTTCAATAACCACAGCACCCAAATCCTCGTAAGGAATTTCCAAGAAAGTATCGTCTTTTTCTAGTCTTATTCTGTTGTGTAAGCTGCGTACATAAGCTTTTGATCCTATAAATAGGTTCCTAAAGGCCATTACGCTTTTTATATTTTAGTTTAAACGGCAGCCGTTTTTCTTGTTTTACTTTGTGAAGACCACCAAGGGGATCAACATTGTATTTCTCTAACATATCTAGTGTTCGTGCTCCCGCAGAAATATCTTTATCGAGTTTGCCTTTTTTCTCAACACCAGACCCATCTTGTTTCTGGAAAATAAGGGCACCACTCTTAGAATGTATCTTAATATAGTAACCCTCTTCTATCTCTGATGAGCCGTTTCTTTTTAACCGTATGTAATCATTCTTGTAGAGCGAGAACCTAAAGTTGTAGCTGTCATCCATTATCGGCCAATCTTTGCGCGCTCTACCATCTACGACTGCTCGATTAGGTAACTCTTGCTTAATTGTATCGTAAACATAAATAGGCACAAGATAGTGTTTTCCCTCTTTCTCAAACACATCTACTCTAACCATTGATTGTCCACTCTCAACCCATGCTGTGTGATTACCTCTGCTAATAGGTTTAGCGCTGTTGCTAGCACTTGGGACTTTAGTAGACACAATTTTTGTTTTGGGTCCATCACTATTATCCTTAGTGACTAGTAATTTACCTGTTGCTGCTTGCTCTTTTTGCCTTAGTGTTAAAGGTTCTACTCTTTTTATGTAAGTGGGGTCGTCTTTATAAAACTGGAAGGTTTTCTCTTTAGCCAAACTAAATTTGTCTAATGGTTTTCTTACTGAGAGAACTTTTTTCCCTTTGTTATCTTCACCTTCTAGGCGGTAGACTGTATCCGCATGTGCGGTGCCTGTCACTTTGCGCACTGGCGCTCTTGACACGAATAAAGGTTTTACGAGTCCCATAATATCTCCGTAACGCTTTTTTGTATCAGCTTTTTCTAGGTAAACTTTGAATTCATTCTTTTCAGCAAAAATACGGTTGTGGATATCTCCGTAAAAGTTCTCCCATGGTTTTGGTGCTTCTTCTTTAATTTTTTGGAGATCTTCGTCAAAGTCCTGCACTCTAAATTTTCGTGTTTTGGCATAGTCGTTTAGCTTTTTGATCAGCGATCTGGTAGTGATTGCTGCAATTACGGCATCCATTGCGTGGTGACGGTCATTGTTTCTGTCTTTAGCAAAGTCGTAGTAAAACTTGCGTACTATTGCCGTTACTCTCCCATTTACGGTTACAACCCGCGATTTTTTATCAAAATCGCGGAACACTAAATTGTTTTCAATATAGTTCTTTATATACCTTGATGTGTAGCGCATTTCATTTAACTGCCTTTCGGCAAATCCCGTTTCTACTTCGGTTGAAACTAGTTTTGCTTTTTTACGGCCTGCGATATCTAAGGAGTTAACATAGTTGACATATTGTTTCCAATCTGCGGAGTTAAGGTCTTTATTAAAGTACTCGAATGGTGTTTTATTGCTTTTCTCCTGGTTCACCTTTTTAGAGACCAAGATTCTGTTCAGGTAAGAGTCATCGGCGATCCTGCTCCAAGGTATAGCATGATCAATCTCAGTATTTGTAAATAACTTGTCTGCTGGAATTGCTTCTCTGCTTAATAAGCACTTCCCTTTTTGATCTTCCCATAATATATATCGTTGAATATCTTGCTTGCTAGGTTTAGTAATTCCAAATTCTTTTATTAGGATTTGCATAACCCTTTCTCGCCTTTTGCGCAGCTTACTGTTATGCCTACTAATTTGATTTCTGGTTTCTTCTCCGTTTTTTAGGTCTCTACCTAATTCAATATTGACAAAAGTTGGAGAACCATACTTACGAACAAGTGCATTTATTATCTTTCTAGTCTCAGACAGGACTCTTTTTACACGAGGATTAGTTAGGGTCGGATCGTCAATTGGTGTCAGGAGTATAGATTTAGTAGTCTGAGCGTCTAGATGGTATTTCTTTTTGGTCTTATCTATAGCATTAGACGTATTGATACCAGTGCTCAGTTGTGGAACTATCTCCCATATTGCTTTCAACGACAAATCACCATATTTCTCCTTTGTTTCTAAATTTTCCACCAGTTGTTGCAGCTTTTTTTTATCAAAATCTATAGCATTCTCAATCAGAGATTTTGATATACCTGCTTGTAACCTCTCCTCATCTCGGTACTTGGTAAGATTTACAAGAAAGCACTCATCTAGCAATTGGTAATTAATTCCAATAGCATCTTGTAGTGCTGGGTAATACTTTTGGAAGGCTGAATTGAAGCTCTTAAGATAGCTATTTCCTGAGAATATGGTCTTGGCTTCATACTTTGGTAAGCCGTCTTTTCCCAAGTCTAGTTCGTAAATGTCTTTTTTGGTATCTTTATCCTTGCCTACATTTTTCTTTTTTGGGTATTCACCAGGCAGGGCTTGTTTTTGGTCAATATTTAGGAACTCTCGCAAATGGTTTGTTTTGAAATCCTTAAATTGGATAATGTAACTTTGGTGAACGTGTTCAATAAGTTCCTCGATTTCTTCTATTTCCAGCCTAGACCATTTGTGAGTTTCCTTGTGTCGCAATGATATGTAGTATTTACCTGTTTGCGAATCCTTCTTAATATAATTCAGTAAGGACTGGAGACTTCTTAGAAAATGATAGCCATAGCTACCACTTGGAGCTCTGTATAAATCTTCCTGATAACCATTACGTGTATTGAAAATAGAACATATTCCAACTAGCTTGCTAATTTTGTCAGGGTCAAAATAGTGGCGCTGAGCACTCCAAATGGAGATGAATTCTTTTTCAAATTCTGTGGTTATTATTTGATTGCCGAGCTTTCGCTGTGTCGCGAGTATTTTGCGTATTTCATCCTCGATTTGATCGCGAGTAAATACTGCAAGGTAGTTGCCTCGCCGATTACGTTTCTGATGTCCATATTTAGTAGGGTCGAGTTTTTCTTCATCTAAAGTGTTTTCATCCTCGATGGCCGCTGTGTTCAAAAACATTGGGGCAAGATATAGAGCTTCTCCTACTGTACGGTGTTTCTCAGCTGTTTCCCTCATGTTTTTTACCGCCACACCATACTCCTTGCCACCACCCTCGTCTTTATCTATATTCTTGCGGTTTGATTTGAAGCCCCTTCTTTTTGATAAATGTAATAAGACCCTTGCTAGTTCCCCCTTCGTTAGTAGTTCATTCAATGCTTGATAGCGGAGCCTATATGGGTCTTCGTTCTTTAGGAGTTCAAGATCTTCTAGGTTATCAATTAGCCCTGAGCGTATTAAGTAGTCCTTAATTCGTTTAAGTCTGTGCCTGCGTCGACGGAGGCGCTTTCTAGTCGAACGTGCACCGCGACGTATTGCCGCTGCAGTTTTACCATCATTATCTACTGCTGACTCAAAAATTCTCACACCAACATCAATCAGCCTCTTGTGATGAACCTCAACGTTTTGATCATCTATCTCGATAGCACACCAGCCGATCGAACTTACCCCTAAGTCCAGGCCGATGATATATGCAGGATTCTTGTTCATTTTATTTATAAAAATCCCCCGCCGGAGCAGGGGCAGAGCAAGATTCTCACCTTTACGGCATATTGCCTTATCTTTACAACTCCTATCCCCCGATAGTGTATATTAAAGATATGCTGGATTATAGCATGCGATATATAATGGTGTCTAACTGTTCTTTATGCTAAGTTGAATAATGACCAATTCCCACCTACCCAAAATCACCTACCTAACCTCCAATCCTGGCAAGGTTGAGGAAGCGAATCGGCACTTTGTGGAACGCTATGGCTTCGAGGTAGAGATTATGAATCCTGATTTTGAGTTGCTTGAGATCCAAGCGGCTAGTTCGGTGGAGGTGGTTAAGTTTACGGTGGAATATGCCTGTAAAAGATTATCTAAACCTGTTTTAAAGTCGGATACTGCCCTGTACATAGACTATCTTGGTGGCTTGCCGGGGCCTTACAATGCTTTTTTTGATAAGCAGATTGGAACAGAAAAATTTATAGAGTTGATGAAGGGTGTGACTGATCGCTCTGCTAGACTTGAGCATTCATTTGCATACTGCGAGCCGGGTAAGGAAGCTATGATTTTCACAGGAGGTTCTACAGGACGAATCAGTGAAGAACCAAGAGGCGGAGGCAGATGGCATAACAGCTTTTATATCCCTGACGGCGAGGAACGCACTCTAAGCGAGATCAAAGCCGAAGATGAATTGCTAGAAGCAAGTTACTGGGGTACGGCGATTGATGACTTTGCAGAGTGGTATTTGTCAAACTATGTGTAACTTTTGTCAATTTGCGCCGCAACTTCTTTCTGTTCTTCTGGGCTCATGGGTTTTATGCCCAGCTCTTCTGCGATTGCGTGCAATAACTTTTCAGCCTTGGCTTGCTCTGTTTTGTCGTTAATCATCTTTTCTAGTTCGATATGGTAGCCCCAAGATTCGGAGTACTTGAGAGCAATTTCTACACCTTTGTACATGTAGTTGCGTCGCTGTTGAAACGAGTGTTGCACTTGCTCGAATGCAAGTGCTTTGAAGATTCTAGTCGCACTTTCGAAGTCTGTTGGTGCGATTGAGATTTCCACCTCCTCTGTATCGTGGCCACCCTTACCTACTCGAGTTGTCTTCAGGACAATTTTGGCTGACTGTTGCGAAACATTGTGCACGGTTTTTACAACTTTCTGTGGGTGGAGGAAAAAGTAAACGTCTTTATCGTCCTGACCCAAGTCTTCGGCATTGACGTCCAGAAAAGCTTTTAGTTGCCCATATTTTTGCTGGTCAAAGAGTGAGCGAATCTCTACTTCAATGGTCGGTTTTGAATTTGTTTCTTTCATTGTATTGTATTGCGCTGCAAACTTGGCTGTACAATAATAAACGATGTCTAACCTAAAAGAAATCTCATCCAGAACAAAAATAATTCTGATCGCCTGCTTCTTAGTGGCGGCAGCTGTTGTGTTAACTCTGATCTGGCTACTTACACCCTACCCTGCCGAACCAGAGTACTTGCAGCAGGTATACGCAAGTGATGAGGTGGCGGTTTCGGAGCAAGCTAGTTGGTATGAGTTAGTGCCGGTTGGGGTTGATGTAGACGCAGTTGAGGAGGCGATAATCTTTTACCCAGGCGGTTTGGTATCAGCTGATGCCTATTTGTACATGCTCTCCGAAATTGCAGTGGAGACGGAGCAACCAATTTTTGTGGTTAAGTTCCCTCTAAGTTTAGCCGTGACAAACATCAGTGCCGCAGATGCCGTCATTTCCAACTACCCCCAGGTAGAGAGCTGGACAATCTCGGGGCATTCGCTCGGGGGAGCGATGGCTTGCCGATATGCAAAAGCGCATCCAGACGCGGTTGAGCAGCTGATATTGATGGCCAGTTACTGTGACCAAAGCATTGCCGACACCGATTTATCCGTTCTGACCTTGTACGGTTCTAAGAACAACGGAATAAATGCAGAAACCCTTGCAGAATTCGAACAGAACTTGCCGCAAGGGGCAAAAACAATCTTGGTTGAAGGCATGAACCATGCTCAGTTCGGGCACTACGGCCCGCAAAGAGGAGATAACCAGGCAACTGTAACCAACGATCAAGCTACAGGTCTGGTCGTAGATGCAGTAGTGAACTTTTTGCAGCTAAGCATCAATAATTAATGCTCAGCAAAAGAATTTGTTTTGCGACTTAATCATGCTAAGCTTAAATTGAATGAAAGCTAGCTGGAATGGGCAAATAATTGCCCAAAGCGACAACACAATCTTAATAGAAGGAAACCATTATTTTCCTAAAGATGATGTCAAAATAGATTTTATGGCTAATTCCGACATGCATACAACTTGTCCTTGGAAAGGCGAAGCCAGCTACTATGATCTACATGTAGATGGAGAGATAAACCAAGGATCAGCTTGGTTTTACGCTGAGCCAAAACAATCAGCAATTGATATCGTAGGACAGGATTTCTCAAACTATGTAGCTTTTTGGAGAGGTGTTGAAATTAGGGATTAGGTCTGTTTTCTGACATAGAATTGGCTATTGAAGTTCAAATTATTCTAGCGCAAAACACTATGCTGTATAATCAATTTATGCTAAAAGTAGCCACTGGCGAAATATTCTGGCTCACCACCAAATCCGACATCAGGCATCCGCATGTGGTGATTGCTGTAAAAGAGAAAACGGTAATGGTTTGCCAACTCACTTCTAATCAAAGTAAGGCGAGCTTTCCAGGCACCGTGGTGCTGAATGAAGGTGAGTGTGGATTAGACAAGAAAAGCATTGTAGAGACGAGTAAAGTAGCAGAAGTACCAAAAGTGAAGCTAGAAGAATATGTGGGACAGCTAGGTGAGCGCCGTACCATCGAGATACAAAGGAGTGCGAAGTCTGTGAAAAGATACTTACAAAATGAAGCTAGATCCAGATACTAAACAAATAATTTGCTACGGAGACTCGAATACATGGGGTAAAGACCCTGTTGGCAACAAGAGATATGCTCGAGCTATTAGGTGGGCAGGTGTATTACAGGCTAAGTTGGGGAACAGCTATGATGTTGTGGAAGCAGGGATGCCGGGTCGCACAATCTTTACCCTAGATCCTAGTCGTTCTCCGCTGATCTGTGCAAAAAATAATTTGGATATCACCTTCATTGCAAATAGTGAGGCTGACACAGTAATAGTAGCTCTTGGCACAAATGACATCTGGCAAAGCTACACTAACAGCGCAGAAACTATCGTAGTAGAATACAAGTCTTTATTAAATAGGATAAATAAATTATTTACACATAGTCCTCAGCTTATTTGCGTAGGACCGGTCATTTTCGACCCAAAGTTTACTCATGAACACGAAAAGTCTCTAAAGGTCAGCGAATTACTAAATGAAGTATTACCGAAGAGTATTCACTATGTTAATTTAGCGAATCTCAATTTACCATTGGGTGAGGATGGTGTTCATTTTTCAAGAAAAGCCCATTTAGGTTTAGGGGAGTTTATTGCGGAGTTATTAACCACCAAAATCTGACAGTCTATTTTGTCTCTTTCCGCAGGATTTTCTCCATCGTCTTCCCTTTGGCTAGCTCATCAACTAGCTTGTCCAGGTAGCGGATTTCTTGCATTGTCTTTTCTTCAATCTCCTCTACTCTTACGCCGCAGATCACGCCGGTGATCTGCTTGCGGTTGGGATTCAGTTTGGGAGCGTTTGCAAAAAGTTTTTCAAAATCTGTTTCCTTCTTTATCTCCTCCTCTAGCTGAGTTTGACTGTAGCCGGTTAGCCACTGAATGATTTCGTCAACTTCTGCCTTGGTGCCGGCCTTTTTCTCTGCCTTAGCAACATACAGTGGGTAGACGCGAGAAAAAGGCATGGAATAGATGCGTGGTTTAGATGTGTCACTCATGGAGCCCGTCCGGAATTTTTCATAGCTGGGAAAAGGCAATGTAAGATAAGCAAAT
>CAYUPY010000054.1:0-8036 GCA_964446595.1 uncultured Candidatus Saccharibacteria bacterium
CGCTCGCGTTGCGAGCGGCTGGACTGCCATAACTAGCCTCGTTAATTACGCAATCTCCAGCTGAAGACACTGTTAGCTGGCGGCCGGGTGCGATACTGGCAATATGGTGGTCAGGATTATGCCCGGCCGCAGCACTAGCCACGGCAGTCGCCCGAAAATTAGCAATTTCTGCACTAGTCCATTGTTGAGCTGTAAATTCTTCATCTGTCATTTGGGTCGCATCACTAATGTTGAGCACGTTGCGTAGCACTGTGGCTTCCCGCTCTAGTACATCCGGCTCAATTAGGCTGAAAAAATTATCGTTCCAGCGGGAAATCATTGGCTCAATGTTTTGTAAAGTTTGCTCAATTTTCTTCCCCGCTTCCGCGCTTTCCTCTCGCATTTGCACATAATCTAAAGAATCGTCATAAAGATATGTGACAAGTTGGGCAATATTTTCTATGTCTAGTTCTGGATGCTCAAGTAAGAATAATCTTTGCAAAGTCTGATTCTCGGGTTTTCTTGATTCTTGGTAAGTATTTAAGAAGTGTTGAGAGACTTCTGCTTGCACGGATATCTCTTGTAATTTCTTTTGTAAACCAACGGCTTGGAGTGAATTAGGGTAGGGTAGTTTAAGACTTTTAGCCTTCCAGGTTGAAGTGGTTTTATCCATCACATAGATGCGAATCATAATTTCTTGCTGGTGCTCATGTACAGGTGGGCTTACCTCAACAATGGCCTTGGAACTCATCCCTGGATTTCCCTCTTGCTGTAGCGCAATAATGTTTTTTAGTTCTACCGTTTCCCTTTCGAAGTCCACATCAGGTATGTCAGAAAATATCCTTCTTTTCCCGGACTCCACCATCTCGGCTAGCATTTTAGGCGTTAGTTCATAATCGGAAACACGCTGATTCATAATAGTTTCTCCTAGGTGTGTGTACGTTTGTTTGGTAACAAACTTCTGCACGGCATCCTTAAGACCTAAGATGATGTTTTGGATTTCTGGTGAGGCATCCTCAGCCGAATTCCAGTAGTGCATCACAAGGCTAATTTTATTCAAAGCAGTTAGATTTATTTCTTTCTCTAGGTTCCTTAGAAAATCAAACGCGGTTGTCTTATCAGTATCCAACTTAAATATTTCTACGAATAGTTTTGTTAAACCGGTGCGTACTACATCTTTAATACTGGCAGAGGCACTGTAGCCATATTTTAAGATTTCGGCCTTTTCCCATGGACTAGTTTCTAGAGAGGTGAGGGTTTGTCTTAAGCGTTCTACTTTCTCCCAAATATTAGGTGCTTCTGCGTATGAGTTAGTGCTTTCGTTCATTGATTTCCATGCTCGTGGTGTTAAAGTGTAAGCTGGTATCCCGACTCATTTTTTTTGCGAAACTGCAAATTTGCTTACGGTTGCGGCACAGTGGAGGATTTACACCTCACTTCCCCAGCGGCTTTATGCCTGTAAAGAACATTACAACACCATTAAACACTAGTTAAAATTGTGGTGTCAATGGGGTTAGGCTACAAGATGTTGTGGATAAATGCGCCGGAAACCTCTAAAAGAGGTTTCCGGCTGGAGAACTTTAAGTAACAAATTTAGTAAAAATTTTCTAGAATAATTTACTAATTTGCTGGCAACACTTTGTATGCAACGCCTTCATTCTTAAACACATCTTTAAATCGTGTAGTCATAGCCTCATACTCACTCGGCTTTGCAGTAAAGAAGTGAGCTCCTGTGGAACTATTGTAGAAACGATAGTTGTTGTTTCCATAGGTAGCATTTTTAATATAGGCATAATACTTGGCTCCTTCAAACTGGAAATCTCCTAGGCTTGGATCATTAATGATCCTGTCCCGTTGCTGGGCATCAATTGTCCACAGGTGAGCACGTGTGCGTGAGTTGTAGAATTGATAAACAGGTACTATTTCCGGATCGTTTAAGGGGTCATTTTTGAAAGCGGTATATGCTGGTCCTTCATGTTCGTATTCAGGGAATCTCGACATAGCAGCGACTTTATCTGTATAGAAGTGAGTTCCTAAAGATGGGGCATAGAACCTGTGGATTGTAATCTGATCTGGTAAGACGGAGTTAGCGTCTACAAGTTTAATTATCAGTCCTTGCATTGGGTAGCCTTCTGTAAAAGTAGCACCAGTCGATTTTACTTTTAACTGACAGGCAATACCGACTAATTCTATCCTGTCACCTGCCTTAACATTATTCGTGTCGAACTCAAATTGTTCTCCAGCATATAAAACGTGAGCATTTGGATAAGCTGAGAACTGTACAACGGGCTGGTAAACGCTATTCGTTGAGTATTGAGCGCTAATAAAGTTATACTGACTGTTACGCGTGTATCCGGAGGTCATCTGGGCCGAGACTGGGTTGCCGGTGCCATCAGCATACATATGATACGGAGTGAGGGTGTTAGCTCTGCGGTGATCTTTGTTTGGACTAGATAAGTTGCGCCAGTAAAGATCACAGTTAAGAACTTGTAAATTCGTCATGGCATTACCTTTTACCGTATCTGTTTTAAGGTAAGGGATAGCTGCCCACATGGGTGCATTAATTGGCCAAATTAAATCCTCAGCCTGGGTAGTAAATCCTTCAGAACTCGTTGTGTCGGGCTGGGCATCCACAATATTTCCGTCTGAATCCAAGCCAAAAAACCTCGCAGTCTTGGTAGTGTCAGATACTGCTGTATCGGTACTG
Organism: uncultured Candidatus Saccharibacteria bacterium; assembly: GCA_964446595.1. Taxonomy (GTDB): domain Bacteria; phylum Patescibacteriota; class Dojkabacteria; order J137; family JAEUSD01; genus CAYUPY01. The sequence goes on from CAYUPY010000054.1 coordinate 2,687, forward strand.
CTTGTGGCAGAAGAAGTGGCTGTAGAAGTCTGGTCTGTATTTGTGTTCGTCGTTTGATTGTTAAATTGAGAAAGCAGAACCGGTAGAGACACAAGAATGATAATCAAGATCACAATAATGATCATTAACCTACTATTCATCTGTTTCAGTAGTCCTGTTGAGGTATTACTATCCATATAAAATGAGTAAAAAGCTAGATATATTTACTAATATATGGGAATTAATATGTCATATCAAGGTTTATGCCATAATTAAGGGATATTAAAGCCTAGAGAATATGAACGTTGTACAAGGGAAAAAAGTGCTTAGGCAAGAAGGCTTGCCAGTACTAGAAAAATACGAGCAGGTATTACTAGATATTGGCTGTGGTGATGGTAAGTGGGCATATGAATGGGCAAAAGATAATCCAGAACATTTTGTAATTGGGGTGGATGCCGATGCCTCGTCGATGGAAAAGATGAGCCATAAAGCAAGTAGGAAGGAGAGCAAAGGCGGCTTGCCCAATATTTTATACGTGCAAGCCGCCGGTGAGTCCCTGCCGCAGCAGTTAGCTGGTCGTGCCACCCAGATTTACATCAACTTTCCTTGGGGTAGCCTTCTGGCTGGCACCATGACTCTTCAGTCGCATTTCCTGACATCGATCTCGAGTTTGGCAAGTGCTGCCGGTTGTTCCTTACAATTAACCACCACTTACAGCCCTAAATATGAACCTCAGATGATTGCTCAACTAGGGTTGCCTGAGCTGCAGCCCGCGCTAGGTTCTATTTTAGTAGCAGGTTGGCAAGTATACGGGTGGGAGGCCTCTGCTAATTACTGGCAACGAGTAGAGAATAATAATCCACCTGAAGATTTCCCCATTACTAGTTGGTGGAAGCAGATCAGTGATAAGCGGCCTCGCACTGCCTGGATGTTAAAATTACACTTAAAAGCAAATATTTAAAATGAAAATATACGAATTTACGGTACATGGTCACCCCAACATCCGCGCTACCCACGTAAAAACGTTGGAGTTTACGAAGGATGAGCATTTGACCGAGCGCGGCGATTGCATCATTGGTATAAAAGCGGACTTCGACCCCGCCGCGCTCAAGCAGTTTTCCAAAAAAATTAGTGTAATTTGCCAGCTCACGGATCCTGAGTCAGGCGAACAGCTGCAATCAATATTTAAGTGCAAAGTAAATCCCGATTTTAACTCCGACCACGAGGTAGTTTTGCGGAAAAGTGGTTTTATATCTGACCGCACTTTCGGCCTCGGCCTCAAGCGCGGCGCAAACCACCTTGATCGCCGCATTGTAGAACTGCTCCAAGATCCAAATCAAAAAATGCTGGTAAAAATCGTGGAGGGGTGGAGTTTAGACGAGGCTAACTTGAGTTAGATTATATATCCAAGTATATTTAACTATGGATATAAACAAGGCGTTAATTGAGGCGCCAACTCAGATTATTACCAGTGTTGTAGATAGCGCGATCAGTGAAACTACAAGACTAGCACTAGAGCCTGTGATTTCAGGCATGGAATCTGCTATCTCGGGAAGTTTAAACATGCTAGTAAATATTTTTATTGGTTGGTTTTAATGATTAAGGTTAATACTGAGAAGGTCACAGATGAAGTTTGTCAGGCCCTAGATTCTTGTGAACTGGAGTATGATCGTAGCATGGTCGATAATTTTGTTGAAAAGCTTGGTGCAGCTGCAATTTATGACTTAACGGAGGAGTGGTTTAAGCGCAACTTGGCAGCGAATAGTGAGTGGTCGCCCGACAAACACGAAGTGAAAGAATACCTATCTACCATTGATGATTCCGCCAAAAGCCAGTCCGTGATTATGACCTTTCAACGGTCATTTGATTTACTGATAGAAAAGATTGCTGAGTCTGACCCAGATAAAAAGGCGGAACTTCAGAAGTCGTTCGCTGACATTGAGGTTTCACAATTAATTGTACTCAGATGAAGATGACTTAGACCTTATGATCCCGGGGCAGGACCAAGTAGCTTTTCAATTTTTTCAAGTTCAGAAATATACATGCGCATGCCCTGTTCCTTTCGCAGTTTTGCAGCTAATTCTTGGGCCATACTGGGGATTATAGTTTCAGTATTGGGTAGACTGAAATAGAATTCTATATCCCCAGCATAATCATTATTCCTTCGGCCATACCTATCCAGTAGTATTTGTCTGAGTCGTTTAAGCATTGCTTGTTTAAATTCATCATTGAATGACTGCGAATCATCAATAAAATGATCTAAGTTAGAAATATGTGCTCCTAAGTGTAACGGGGAGATATGGTACAACAAACTCATATAAGCAGCTGGTGACCTAAGTAAAGTCTTATCTAAACTTTTTAGATCATTTAGGCTTTGTGGTCTTTGCTGTGGATGTTTACTAGAAAAGTATGGGTCGATTACCGTATAGTTTAATCTACCTTGGACTTGGGTAATTACTAAAAGTTGGCCATGTGCAACACCCGTGGGCGCATAGTTATATGGATGCTGAGTCAGGTCGGGAGAGAAGTTTGCTGATACATACATTAGTCTGACTTTCTGAGAAATGTTATCCCCAAACTTTATCTTTAAAATTGTTTCGACTATCTCAGCAACACTTTCGTTGAAAATACTACATTTAGTGGGGAGTGGGTTATTCAGATCTATTTTTATGTCCTTATCAAGGAGACCATTAGCAGCATCAGGATCGTGACTTGATGTGCCTCTCCATGCGACTAACGTGGCAAGGTTAATTATCTCCTCAAGCGTAGAAACCTGCTCAAATGATTTGCCTTCTTCAGCAAGAACTTTATCAAAGTACTGCTTATATATTTGTTTAATTTCCGGCTTAATCTTTCTTGTTGTTTTCTTAAAAAAGTCTGGGGTAAAGACCCAAGAGTCAATACCCTCCAGACTATCAATCCGAATATCATCCAGAGGGGTTAAGCTACAAGAGTATTCAAGTGTTGATTCGTAGTTGACTCTTTCAACTACACTATTAATTAAGTCTTCTGCTGTATTATAGGCGTTAACATCAATACTTTCGTTCCCAGGCAGTGGAGAGAAATCTTCACCCATGACAATCAAAATTAAACATTAAAGTTTCTGTTATCTGCAAATATCATAAAATATCCTTTTTATTTTGCAAAGTCTTTTTAATGCGGAAGGGGACTTGACTATCTGCTATACTCCAATGAAGTGAGTTGCGGTTAAGAGACAAGGAATGAGGTTGTGAATACGACTGCCCGTCGTTCGTTCCATCTTCAGCTTGGTTTGTGGCTTCGTTCTTTGGCTTTTACCGCACTCTCTTCCTAAAATATTTTTTAAGAGAGTGTTATGCAAAAAACACACACAATATCCACCTCCAAAGGTGATATTACCCTGTCCACAGGGAAGATGGGCTTATTGTCTGCTGGCGCCGTGATGGTGCAAAAGGGCAATACCGTTCTGCTTGCCACTGCCGATACATCAGGCGGTCGCGATGACATGGACTTCTTCCCATTAACAGTTGAATATCTGGAAAGATACTCAGCTGTTGGTACTTTATCTGGCTCGCGGTTCAACAAGCGTGAAGGTTTCCCAAACGAAGATGCCATCATCACCGCTCGCCAAGTAGACCACACCATCCGTCCTATGTTCCCAAAAGGGTTCAAACAGCCAACAAACGTCATTTTGACATTGCTTAGTGCTGACGGAGAAGTTAATCCAGAAGAGCTAACCGTTTTGGGTGCGTCTGCAGCCTTGATGATTTCTGGTTTACCTTTTGCTGGTCCAGCTGCCAGCGTGATTGTTTCGGTTAACAAGAACGAAGGAATTGAAGTAAATAGCCAGCACACTCACGATGAAGATGAGTTGCTAGGTCACTTCGTAGTTTCCGGCACAAAAGACCGCGTCCTTAATGTTGAAGGTTGGGGTAAGGAACTGGACGACGAGATGATGGATTCTGTTTTAGATGCTGCTTTAGCTTACATCCGTGAGCTATGTGAAGGCCAGATGGCTTTTGCCGAAGGTATCGCTAAGCCACGTATTGAGGTTGAGGATTCAGCCCCAAATGCAGAACTGACTAGTATTTTCTACGAAAAAGAGCGCGCCCGTCTAGAAGAAGTTATGTACGTAGGCGATAAGATGCAGCGTGATGAAAAGATGTCTGAATTTAAGAACTACATTGTGGAGACATATGTGGATGAAGAAAAAGATATCTCTAAGGGCCAATTATTTGATGCTTTGGATTATGTTGAACGCAAAATCTTGCGTGAGAAAGTGATGAGTGAAGGTAAACGTCTTTCCGGCCGGGCCTTGGATGAAGTGCGAGAATTAGCCGCTGAAGTAGATGTGCTGCCAAACAATGTGCATGGTAGTGCGTTATTTACTCGTGGCTTGACTCAGTCGCTTTCTATGGTAACACTAGGTTCAACAGCAAAAAGCGTTGGCTTTGATGACATGGAAGGTGTAGATACAATCAAAGGGTTTATGCATCACTATAACTTCCCTCCATTTTCTGTAGGAGAAGCTGGTCGTGTGAGCTATCGTCCCGGTCGACGTGAAATTGGTCACGGAAACATTGGTGAAAACGCTTTGCGCCATATGATTGCTAACCAAGAAGATTTTCCTTACACCGTGCGAGCTGTGTCTGAAATTATGACCTCAAACGGTTCTACCTCCATGGCTGCTACTTGTGCTTCCAGTTTGGCTTTGATGGCCGCTGGTGTGCCAATGAAGGCAGCAGTTGGTGGAATTGGGGTTGGCTTGGTAACAGGTGATGAAGCTCAGAACGACTACCGTTTGCTACTGGACATTGAAGGGATTGAAGATTTCTTTGGCGACATGGACTTTAAAGTAACCGGTACCCGCAAAGGAATGACCGCAATTCAATTCGAAACCAAGTTACAAGGTGTACGTCCAGAAATTCTAAAAGAGGCGTTTCGCCTAGCGAACAAAGGTCGTCAGCAAGTACTTGATGTGATGGACTCAGCTATTAGTCAATCTCGCGATCAGTTGTCTCCTTCTGCACCTCGTGTAGAGACTCTAACTATTCCAACTGACCGAATTGGGGAACTGATTGGTCCAGGTGGTAAAGTGATTAAGGGTATCGTTGCTGATTCTAAGCAGTATGGTGGCGAAGAAGCAGAAATCGACATTAACGATGATGGCCGCGTGAGTGTAACTGCTCATAGCAAGGAACAAATCGACTTTATTAAGTCTAAGATTCGCTTGATTATGGAAGGACCTCAAGAGGGCGAAGTCTATGAAGCTGAAGTTGTAAGCATTATGGAATACGGGGCCTTTGTAGATATTGGTTCTGGTATTCAAGGTCTAGTGCACATCAGCGAAATTGATGGTCAAAAGCGTGTAAATAAGGTAGAAGATTATCTG
>CAYUPY010000055.1:0-8019 GCA_964446595.1 uncultured Candidatus Saccharibacteria bacterium
GGTAGCGGCTGCAATAACAGTAATGGCAGTAACAGTAGTAGTACCACAAATAGTGGTACCAGTAGTAGCACCGATAGTAGTACCAGTAGCTCGGCTGGTTCTAGTTCATCTAATAACACCGGCGGGACCAGTAGTGGAGGGCAAAGTAGCGGGGGAAATAGTTCTACTCCTGACTTAGATGCTTCTGATGATTTGGGCCAAGGAGGTAGTGGCAACGACGGTAGTGGCAGCGGAGCAAATGGAGGAGGTAACGGTAATGGAACCGGCCAACTACCAAATACGGGCCTAATTGAAGATAATCTTGTATTAGTGGGTATGGCACTAATATTTGGCGGCATTCTCTTCCGCGTATGGGTTGTTTGGGTAAAAAATACACCAGAAGTTTAGGCTAGGTCTCGCCTATTATTTATCCGCGGGCCAAATCATATTCCATTCCTTAATGAGCACACGGTTATAAAAACCATCTCTGTCTAGGGGTAGTAAATAAGTGAATGGTGCGTATATAAAGAAAATTATCATTACTGCCACTAGAGTGGTTAATCCTGTTAGGAAGACAGCAAGGTCCAATTTATCCTTATCCAGCTTTAGTTCAGAAATCCAAATTTGTCTTACGCGAGGTAAGCAGAAATCATGCAAAACCAAACCAAAAGCTATCAAACCGAACATATAAGCAGGTATATAATGATACAGATACATAACTCGAGAAATTAAAGCAAAAGGGAGCCAATTACCAAAGTAAAAAAGAATAATCATTAAGTGCCTTAATCTAAAATTGACAGTTCTGGAGCCCAGTAATAACCAGGCTATTCCCATGGCAGAAAGGGAAATCACTCCAGCTAGCGAAATTACCCATAACAAAGGGTTGCCTATTAAAAATACATGATCGTATTCACCATCTCCATCAGTTTGCCAATAATAACTAATAGGCCGCGCCATTAATGGCCATGTGGCCCACATACTACCGATCTCATCCGGCTTGGTGTAGTCAAGTTTCGGCACATTTTCTGAGTAACGCACTGCTATCTGATGCCACTCAATTACCTTGTTCAGGAAGCTTACCTGTTTCTCTCCAGTACGGAGTTCTTCTTGGTAAGCTTCCGAAACCTCCCAAGCGGCTGGGGAATAGTGCTTGATCTGATTAAAATGCCAGTAAAATAGTCCCAAGTACACTGTAAGTGCGGCAGCGCCTAGAAAAGTAAACCTTTGAATATAGATCGAAGCTAATTTAAGATAATCCCGCTTACGTTGTGGCCTTTTAAATTCACGCACCAAGATTACGAGCCCAAAAATGGGTACTAAGCTAAGTGCTAGCCATTTCACTCCCAAAGCCAGCCCTAAGGCAATACTAGCAAGTATAAAGTAAACCTCCACTGCCCGTTGACTGCGGGCATTTGCATACTTAAGTAGTAAAAATAAAGACAGCAGAATACCTGTGAGCAGGAAAGGTGTAAGCAGAGCATATCTAGATTCTACAACTATAATGTTTGCAAATACTCCAAATACTCCTATACCAAAACTAACCAGACTAATCTCAACATCGTCATCAGGGTTTTCACCTTTTTTTCTACCTCTACCGAGCCACAATAATTCATACATCACTAGAAAGAGTAGAGGAGGTATTAAGACCCCAACAATCTTTGGTGCCAGTCTAATTCCATCTTTGTTGAGGGGAGATTTGTAGTCATCTACCTTATTTGCTAACAGTTCAGGATCTAGCTGCTCTGCAGCATCTGGGTTAACTGCAATTGTAGTGTAGTACATCAACAACTTACCCAACGGGGGATGAATATCAAAAAAGTAACGGTTTACCACATAACTTTCTACTTGTGGCAGAAAATAGGCTTCATCAAAAACCAACCCATTCACAGGTTGAGTCGCAGGGAAAAATCTAGTTGCCACAGCTAAGAACAAAACCACTAACAATAAACCGTACTTTAGGACTGCTGCAAAATGCTTAGCGAAAAATTTACTTAAGGTTTTCACGCTGAAATCTTAGTACACTAGCGGGGCTTTGCATAGACTAGTTAGTGTACATCTTGTATATTTGTAAAAATAATTAATTTTGTTTCTATGCCAGAAGGTTCCGCCAGAAAAATTGCTATAGGAGTTTTAGCCGTTCTCACAATTGGGTTGGGCGCAATAGCAGTGATCTTAGGTATTAACCTAGCTAGCCAAGAAGGCCCGGGTGAATCACCTATTACTTCCTCTAGTAGCTCAACTTCTAGTGCGAATACGACATCTAGTGTTACTAGCCAAACTAGCAGTGCCACTAGCAGCAGTAGTAGCTCCGATATTCCTGTAGCTGGTGTTTGTTGCGGGGGCGGTAGTTGTGACAATGGATTTAACTTTGGACCGGACTTAAATTATACGTTTGGTAGTTGTGGAGATAGACTGGCAGCAGTCGAGGCTGAACAAAGAGCCAATTGTTCGGGAAGTGACCAAATCTCATGTCCTACAGAACCTCCAACCCCACCACCAAACCCGCAAGGTTGTACGCCTTCTGTCAGTAATAATACTGTAATTGGTTTTGCAGGTTGTGAATATACGGATAGTTTTAATGGTCGCCGTCGTATGACGGGTCCTGGGGATGAGTGTTATGTAAACCAAAGCAATGCCCAAGGAGGCTACAGTTCAGGAAAAAAAACTGGCCCCGTTCAATGGACTGCAGATCCGGGTAAATGTTACTGTCAACAAGTCGACTTAGAATATGGTGGTAGGAACTATGGCACAAAAGCAAGTGGTGGCTGGGATTCATCTTGTAGTGGTGGAGGAAGTACAACTACAACCACAAGTAGGCAGTGTGGGGATAGCTGTAATAATAATAATCAATGTCCTAATAACCATGTATGTAGCGGTGGCACATGTCAACTACCTTTCTGTGTTAATAATCCTGGAGGATGTAGCGCAGATGGTTGTGAAGTTACTTCAGATATCAGCATAGTTAAAACAAGTGAATTAGGTAGTTGTTCTGTTGATGGTGCTGCCAGCATCAATTACCGGATCGTGATCGATAACCTTGGTGGCAGCGCCGAAGTCATCGACCAAGTAGTAGATGCATTTGACACTAGCATTAATGCGAGTCAGGTCTCAGCAGTATCAAATGGTGGGGTAGTTAGTGGAAATACCATCACTTGGACAGGGCCATTTAATGTAAACTCTGGGGCAAGTCTACAATTTACTTATACAATTACCTTAACCGGCAATCAAGTTACCGTATTTAACTCTACCGGTGGAGTAGAGAATGTAGTAACAGTCACGTATGGTCCCGACAGTCGCACATTTACCCTACTTACACCTTTAACTTGTCTACCCAACACATCTCTATTTGATGAACCTCTTGGCATTTTAGTTTTAGGTATCATGCTGATACTAGCAGGAGTCGTATTCAACAGGTTACACGTTGTTAACCAACTCTTCTTTAACTTTAGTCAACAGTTAAAAAGGCACGATTACGAGAAAGCCCAATCAAAAATAAGTAAGACACCTAGACGACAAGCCAAGCGCTCAAAGTATGAACAAGACATAATTGATAGATTTGGTAACTAATTAATATGTCACGTAAATTACTTCTCATCTGCTTAATGGTAGCAGCCGTTTTCTTGGTAGGCATAGGTATCGTGATAGTACTTCAAATAACTCAGAATCCTCTGCCAGGAGGAAACGAAGCATCTTCCAGCTCTAGCAATAGTACAGACATACCAGTAGCCGGGTTTGGTAGCACAGCAATCAGAGATAACTTTACGGTAGTGGAGCAAGCTTTTGCTGGTTTAGACTGCACATGGTATTTAAATGAAGATTTGCTTCGTAATACAGGTAATCCCCTTATTGACGAGCTAGCAGTAGAGTTTAACCATGGGCGAGACAGGGAATTGGAAGTAACAAATGACTACGCTAAGAACTGCTTCTACTATTTTTATGATGCTAATTTGAACTTTAAAATTGTAGAATTCTACGTCAAAGCCTACCAGGAAGACTCAGCCATAGATAGTGATGCCCAAGCCCTTTTTAACAGGATAAATTCCCGAACACTTATTAATCAAATTGAAGATGGGTATTATCTAAACAGTATTAAATATTTTTATGGGGAGAGTCACATTGATAATACATGTCAAATTAATATGTTTCACGAGCAGAATGATTTCGAATATGCATCCGTCCTGTTCCACAGCTTTGGTACATGCGAGCTTTACACGGGTGTTTCACGCGATTTAGCATTTATAATAGCTGAGAAGTTGGAAAAGGTGATGGAGCCTTTCCTTTTAGACTCATGAAGAGATTTTTAATTATTCTACTTACAATTTCTACACTTGCCATAGCAGCAGTTGGGGTATTTCTGGCTTTACAGATTGCTCAGACTGCAGCGCCTGGAGGTTCTGATTCAAGTAGCACAACTTCAGGTACTAGCTCGATTTCCGATATCCCTGTAGCTAACAACTGTTGTGGTACAGGAGGTCAAGGAGGAGGGCCGTGTAATAGCGAAGAAGAATGGCAACAAGGTTGGTACAACTGTAATAACGGTGGCTGCGATGCTTGTCGTAGTTCTGAGAGACAGTGTGGAAACGGTAAGTGCGATGCCGGGGAGAGTGAAAACGGGCCCTGTGCTCAAGACTGTAAAAAGGGTGGCGGAGATAATCCTAGTCAGAGTAGTGGAGGTTCGAGCAGCGGTGGTGGTGGCGGTGGCAAAAAATGCAGTAACACCTCTGGCTCTTGTCAAAATAAAAATATTGGTGATGTGATTGGGATTGAGGGTGGTAGTTGTACTTGCCAAATAAATGGAGGTGGAAATATATGCGGTTGTATTGTGGACGGTGGTACTAGCTGCGGGACAGGTTCTGATCAATATTGTGGAGGAAAGAGTTTTGGCGAGGCTTGCCGAAATTTATCAGGTGAAGACTTCGCTTACAATTACACTTGTCAGTACACATCCACTTCAGGTGGGAAAGCAGTATGTGGCTGTCGTCCGAGTGGAACATCAGGCGGACAATGTGAAGGAAATACAGACTGCGCCGGCAACGAATACTGCGATAGCGGACTTTGCCGGCGCAAAAGAGGGCTAGGTGAGACTTGTAATGAAAGCGGTCAATGTGCTTCTGGCAGATGCAATCTTGATGATGGTACATGTCGTACGCAAAACAATAGTGGCTGCACGGGCAGTAGTGGGTGTAGTCCGGGACAGTATTGTGCACGTGGGTATGGGATTTGTTATCCTAAGCTTCCTAATGAGTCTTGGTGTAGTTTTAATAGCCAATGTATTAGTGGGATCTGCCGCCCATCTACCGAATGTTATAACGGTGTCTGCCGTCCTAAGTGTGCAGCCCCAGGAGGTGTGGAGTGTAGAGGTGATAGTGAGTGTACAGGAGATAAAATATGTAGTGCTGGTTATTGTGTAAATAAAAAATCTCAGGGCTCAACCTGTTATGATAATACTGAATGCCAGGCTGGTTTCTCCTGTATATCCAATATTTGTCAAACCACTCCCAGCGGGGCACCACCAGAAAGACTGGAGCAGGGAGCTTCATGTGAGCCTGGTAGCTACTGTGAATCAAATGGAAGTGGATTCGGACATATCTGTTCAAATGGTAAATTAGGCGCTCGTACCAAACTAGATGCTTGTGCACCTGCAGTCCAAGAGGGTCAAAGCTGCGAAGGCGTGCCTAGATTTAGTAATGGAGAACCATCCAGAGGCAAATTCGTAGGCTGTAATGGCACGCTGAACTGTTTCTGTGGATCGCCTGAATCACAGGATACAATAACTTGCTATCCAGACATTGGAAATGATTCCTGTGGCGCCAATGCTGGTAAAATCTCTGGTGGCTCAACGACCCCTCCACCCAATAACCCACCCGGAACTAACCCTCCACCAGGCACTACAAATCCTCCTCCCGCCGTACAGACACAGTGTTTGGAACTAATAATTAAGTCACCACCAAATTCGACATCAACACCAACTCCTCCAGGTACAACCTATGCTGTAAATGCCACCTGGACTTGTACCGGCCTAGATAATAATTTAAACATTGGAATTTTTGATAGCAATAACAATTTAATCACCACTGGCAGTCAGGTAGGATCCGGAAACTATAACTCTAGTACAAATCGTTGCCGCTATACCTTCCAAGTTACATCTCCATTGGATGCTGCTAATCAAGACTATACCGTCAAGCAGATGGGAAATGGTACACCTGCCACACGTATTGACAGTCCTACATCTTGTACTAAGCCTTTAACTATCAGTGATACGGCCTCACCTCCTCCGGGAATTATTGTGACTAAAGAGGGAGGCACAAACTGTGCGGAAACAGTAGGTGATAACACTATCATCACATGGACAATCACAGTCACGAATATAGGCACAACTCCTACGCTTGTTTCCGACCTAATCGATAACCTGCCACTGTTGATAGATGGTGCTACTGACTTGGCAAACATCACCCCTGCGCCAACTTCGATCACCTCATCTACAATTACTTGGGAGATAAATGAGAATTTTGCTGCTGGCGAGAGCAGACAATATACGTATCAAATGGTGCTCTCGCCAGCTCAAGTCCAAACCCTAAATGGACAGGCTCTTGAAAATACTGCGGTAGCAGTCTACGGCCCAGATGGCGAAACATATGAATTCATCTACGTTGTTGACATTGAGGCTTGTCTTCCCGACACTGCTATTTTTGATAATATAAACGTTTCTCTGCCACTTGCTGTCGGTCTGTTACTTATTCTTGCAGGACTTGCATATAACCGCTCGCAGGTAATGATTACCCACAGGATTGCAGCTCAACAAGCTCGTCGAAAAGAGGAAAAAGAATTAACTTATATGCAAAACGTAATTAACTATCAAGCACAAACTAGAGATCGTCGCCAAGGTTAGGATTTCTTTATTCAACATTGCTAGAAGCTTGGATTTTCTGTAACCTATAATGAAATTAGTTTGCAAACTTTTTAACTGTAAAGACACCATATGTCCAGAAAGATAGCGGTAATTGTTCTTTCCATTATGACCTTAGCTTTGCTAGGGGTAGGAGTAGTGATCCTACTTCAGCTTCAGCAAGACCAATCTCCAGATGAAGCTGATGCCGCAGGTTTTGGTAGTACTGCAGTACGCACAAATTTCGACTTGGTTGAACAAGCATTCAATGAAATGGACTGTACTTGGTATTTAAATCAAGAAATGCTTACCAATACGGGGGACCAAGCTCTAGACCAGTTGGGAAGAGAATATAGTCATGGATACATAAGAAGACTAGAAGTTGACCATGATTTTGCCAAAAATTGTTTCTACTTCTTCTCTGAAGATCCAACTATCCCTAATCCAGAAGATTTTAGAATTATTCACTTTTACGTGAGTGCTTACGAAATGGATGCTGTAATCGATAACTCAGCAGAAGAACTTTACCAGCGAGTTAATACCGACACTATTATTAGAGTAGTAGATGAAGGCCAAATTAGAGGAGAAACTATTAGATACTTCTACGGAGATAGCGATATAGAAGGTGTATGCCAGGCAAATATTTTCCACAATCAAAATGACTTTGAGTATGCATCAATACTTTATAGTCAATTTGGCCCATGTTCTCAGAATATCGAACTAAACAAAAGAATTACTTATCTAATTGCTGACAAGCTAGAGAAGGTAATGCAACCATTTATTTTGGAACAAGACTTTTTAGAAATTGAAGGTTTAGAATAATATGAAAAGAATACTGACTATAGTTTTAGCCATTGCCACGCTAGCCATTGCTGGAGGTGGAATATTCCTAGCTTTACAGCTAAGTGAAAATGCTAGTCCCAATCCTGATGACGTATCTGTAGCTGCAAACAATTGTTGTGGCACGGCAGGTTATAGAAGCTGTAGCAATGATGATGAATGGACCGCAGGTTGGCATGATTGTAATAACAAAGGCTGTGAAGCATGTCGTGGAGGAGGCTCTAAAGTCTGTGGTAACGGAAAATGTGAAGCCGGTGAAAGCCATAACAGCTGCGCCTCTGACTGTACTGACGATGGGGAAGATAAAGGTGGCG
>CAYUPY010000056.1:0-7822 GCA_964446595.1 uncultured Candidatus Saccharibacteria bacterium
ACCGTTACTAGTACTATTGCTGCCATTGCTACCACCACCGCCACCGCCACTGCTACTACTGCTGCTAGTGCTACTAACACTACCAGCAGTGCTGCTAACAGAGGTGCTGCTGCTGGTTGTACTGCTTACAGTGCCGACAGCGCTGCTTGTCGAGCTGCTGGTGCGAACATTAGCATTGTCGGGAATAGGGACGTTATCACAAGCACAATATCCATAGTCAACTGGACAGGTGGAGGGACTATCTTCAAACCAACGGGAATAAAGATAATTAGTGCAAAATGCCCCTGGGTTGGTATTACAAATGCTGCGTGGAATACAGTCTCCTTGAGTAAGAGCTACATCAATATCATTGACGTTTACTTCGTTAGCCCAAGCCAGACCTAAGGTGATTGCCAATGCACCTGTTAGCAGAAAGATAAGTGCGGTTACAAATCTCCTCGAAATTAAGGGGCTTTTTTTATGGGTTCCTCTAAAGTCAGAAAATGTCATTAGTTACTTGTTCGCTCTTTGTCGCGAGCAAACACTTTTTTAATCCATTCTCCAGTATAACTATCTTTGGAGTTGGATACATCCTCTGGGGTGCCAATAGCAATGATTTGTCCGCCGCCGCTCCCTCCTTCGGGACCAAGATCTATTATCCAGTCGGCAGTTTTTATCACATCCAAGTTATGCTCAATAATTACAACTGTGTTGCCTTTCCAGACTAGACCATGCAGCACTACTAGCAATTTACGCACATCATCAAAATGTAGACCAGTGGTAGGCTCATCTAAGATATAGATAGTTTGGCCTGTCTGTCGTTTTGATAACTCTGATGCGAGTTTAACTCTTTGAGCTTCCCCACCGGAAAGTGTGGTTGAGGACTGACCTAGACGGATATATCCTAGACCGACGTCGTTAAGAGTGACCAGCTTATTGGAGATGGTGGGTATATTTTGGAAAAATTCTGTGGCTTCTTCTACGGTCATATTTAAAACATCGGCAATACTTTTACCCTTATAGTCAATCTGGAGAGTCTCACGGTTATAGCGTTGGCCATGACAAACATCACAGGTAACATAAACATCTGGTAAGAATTGCATTTCAATCTTGATGACACCGTCACCCTGACAATTTTCACAGCGACCGCCTTTAACATTAAAGCTGAATCTACCTGGTTTATATCCACGCGCTTTGGCTTCTGGTGTTTCGGCAAAAATATTACGGATATCCGTGAATACACCCGTATAGGTTGCTGGGTTAGAGCGCGGTGTGCGGCCAATAGGTGATTGATCAATATTTACGAGCTTATCTAGGTGTTCGATGCCGCGCAATTCCTGGTGGTCGCCAGGGATTGCGCGGCTGCCGTTTAACTTGCGAGATAAAGCCTTAGACAATACGTCATTTACCAAAGATGATTTGCCACTACCAGAAACTCCAGTGACAAGAACCATTTTGCCTAGAGGAATATCTACATCTACACCTTTCAAGTTGTGATGTGTAATGTTGCGAATAGACAGTTGTTTTTTAGGGTCAGGAGCTCTTTCTTCAATACCAATTTCCTTTAACTCGGCGTAAATTCGCTCTAGCGTAATTACTTCTCTTCCTGATAGGTAGGCTCCGGTTAGAGAATTATCACTATCTAAAATCTCTTTTGGTGTACCCGTAGCCACAATCTCTCCTCCATGCTCTCCGGCTCGCGGGCCAACATCCACCACATAGTCTGCTTCCATGACAGTGTCTTCATCATGTTCCACTACCAAAACAGTATTACCCAGCTCTTTTAAGTCTTTAAGTGTTTGGATTAATCGATCGTTGTCTCGCTGGTGAAGTCCAATTGATGGCTCGTCCAGAACATAAAGCACTCCTGTAAGCCCGGTACCTATTTGGGAGGCCAATCTAATGCGTTGTGACTCACCACCGGACAATGTATTTGCCTTTCTACTCAAAGTCAGATACTTTAAACCTACTGAATTGAGAAAACGTAGACGCTGAGTAATCTCTTTGAATATTTGTTTACCTATCTCTAGCTCTTGATTTGTAGGGAGGTCATTGTCTGGGTCAATTGGTGGGAAGGTGAACAACTGATAAAGGACACTATTTTTTACCTGTTCAACGGTTTCAGCACTCTTTTGATTAGCTAACCCTTCTATCCAGCTCTGCAGTTGAGAAATAGGCATATCGGTGGCATCAACAATGTTGCGCCCGCCGATGGTGACCGATAGAGACTCTAGCCTCAGGCGGGCGCCATGACACACCGGACATTCGCGTTCTTGCATATATTCTTCTATTTCGTTGCGTACGTTATCAGAATCTGTTTCCTTATAGCGACGCATCAGCGAAGGAATAACACCCTCATACTTATGCTCATATGTGCGTTTTTTATTTGAGTATTGAGGGATGTATTCAAATTCGTAAGTCTTTTTGCCCCCTCCATATAGCACGATATTCAACTGTTCTTCAGTCAAGTTTTTCATAGGAGTTTTGACAGAGAAGCCTTCTACTTCAGCTACACCTAACAAGAGTCGCATATTCCATGATTCCGGATTATCAGCCATACGCGACCAAGGGAAAATAGCTCCTTCCGCGATTGTAAGTCGAGGGTTATAGACCATGCGCGGATCTATCTCTTTGATTATACCCAAACCACTACATTTTTCGCAGGCACCATGAGGTGAGTTAAAAGAAAAGCTGTGAGGTTCGATTTCAGGGAAGGACTGTCCAGTTGCTGGGTCTACTAGTTTCTCGGAGTAAAAAATATCCTCAGAATCATCTGCCTTAATTAGGTTTACTAAGATCTCACCGTCGCCTAAGTTTAATGCTAATTCAACTGAATCTGTGAGGCGCTTGATGAAGTCTTTGTCTTCTTTCTTGTCTTTCGTGACAGCCAAGCGATCAACTATTAATTCAATACTGTGCTTTTTGTATCTATCAAGTTTAATGTCTTCTTCCAGGCTAAAAGTATCACCGTTTACTCGCACACGAACGTAACCTTGGGCGAGCAGGCGCTGAAACAGTTCTTCGTACGTACCTTTTCTACCCTTAATTAAAGGAGCGAGCACCTGCACCTTCGCCTGCTCGCCACCGAACTTCTCTGGATATCGCAAAATATCATCAACAATTTGCTGCACGGTTTGTTGTTCCAACAAACGCCCGGTCTCCGGACTGCGCGCATGTCCAATGCGCGCAAACAACAAACGCATATAGTCATAAATTTCGGTCACTGTCCCCACCGTTGAACGTGGGTTGTGTCCGGCACTTTTTTGATCGATAGAGATTGCGGGAGCCAGCCCTTCAATTAAATCTACGTCTGGCTTTTCCATTAGTCCCAAAAATTGACGCGCATAAGCAGACAGCGACTCCACGTAACGGCGCTGCCCTTCTGCATAGATCGTATCGAACGCCAAAGAAGACTTACCGCTACCAGAGACACCAGTGATTACAGTTAACTTATCTTTTGGAATGTCAACATCCACACTTTTTAGGTTGTTAGCACGTGCTCCTCGCACGCGAATGAAATCTTTACTCATAAACCGATTAGTTTTTACGTCCCATGATTGTAGCATTAAATCAGTGTTTCAGAGAAAACAGGCGACGTGGGTGGTATACTTCGCTAGATCAGAAAAAATTTAGAGTTTGTTCTGTAGCTTTTTGCACTCTATCCTTTTTTAGTTGTATACTGTCATATGGCAAAATTAAATCTGAAAACGCGGGAGAGTAAAGCTTCGGTTGCGTCCTCTCCTTCATCAAAAAGTGAGGACAAACCAATCACATCTGTAGGTAGTAGCTTTGGAGCTGGTACAAGACCCGGCAGTAGATTGGCCGGTAAGACTACTGGTTCCAAACAAATTACTCCTATGGGAGCCGATGAGAAGTCTACGAGTTCTCTGCATAGTTTTAGCAAATTTGCAGCTAGTGGAGCTGGTAATTCTTCTTCTACTGCAGCTGCCAGTCTAGGTGGTAGTGCGAATCCTCCAATGCGGTTTAGTGATAGATATGGCAGTGATGATGATGGCGGGAATTCTTTAGTTAAAGTAATTGCCTTTATAGTCGTAATAATAGCTATCGGTCTGGCTGTCATTTATTTTATTCAATCTAATCTAGTGGATAACGGTAGTAATAATGGTGATAACCAACAAACTACTAGTGCTGCCACTACTGCAGTTATAGAGCCAGGGCTTTATTTAAGCACGGTCTTACAGCCTGATGCTGATAGTGATGGCACTGCTCCAAATTCCAGTTATCAATCAGAGGTTGCAAGTATTGGAAGTGTAGCTAACGAAAACGAAAATGCTTTGATAGATGAACTTATTTATGAAGCATACGATTCTTTTACTAGGTTAACATTTAGAATGCTTGGTGTAGATGAAGGTTTCCCTGGGACGCAGGTAGAAATTGATGATGAAGACAATATTGTAGTTACCTTCAGTAATGTGAGCACAGAGCGTGAACGGTTGCTGCAAGAAATTACCCCTAGTGTGGGAAATATTTTAAGTATTAATGCACAAGAAACAGAAGAAGGTGATCTAGTATTTACCCTAGAACCAACAGAATCCAGTGAATTCTATGTGAGCTTAAACGAAGCAGGTGACGTGCTTGAGCTTGATATCAAGACAGAAACTCAGTTAACACAAGTTAGCAACACTTCAAGCTCTACTACCTCTACTGCAAGTACAAGTACTAGTGCCACTTCTACTACAACATCTAGTAGAACAAGTACTAGCAGTACGAGCTCTGCTACATCCACTGTTTCTGGTAGTAATCAATTAACCAATGAGCAGTCTCAAAATCCCCAAGAAATTGTGATCGCAGCCAATAATGTAGATGCTGTTATGACTGGAATTTTTTACCGTGATTTAGGACCAAAGTTTGAGTTTGATTGGATCTTTGAAGGGACTCAACCTGGTGATTTGCCTGATGTTCAAGCAGAGATAATACAAGCAAATGGAAATTTCTATATTGAGCTGACGTTTGAAAATGTTTTCTATGATTCCTTTTACGGTACCGGAAAAACTGACGAGAATTTCTCTAATATAAATTTGCAGTACTCTAACTTAAAAAGAATGAGCTTGATTAGCCGAGAAGGTCAGACATCAGTTTATCGTGGGTTGCTAGGATTTAAGGGTGACTACAGGTTGACTGCTACAGAGGTTGATCAGACAAATAACCGTCGCGTAGTCCGTTTAGAAGTATTTGATTAAAATTGGGGAATGGGTGAAGAATTTAAAGTAGATTCTGCCGGGAGGCTGACATTAGTCAGCCTCCCGATTGGTAATACTGAGGATTTAACTACTCGCAGCCTACGTACACTTAAAGAGGTGGATTATATTTTGGCAGAAGACACACGTCAGATTATTAAGCTGGCAAAAATTCTAGAAACAACTTTTCCAGAAATTAAATCCTATCGTGACCAAACACATGACCGAGTAGTAGCAGGTATTATCTCTGATCTTGCTGAGGGAAAGCAGATTGCCTTAGTAGCTGACCGCGGTACTCCAACTATCTCTGACCCAGGGTATAAATTAGTAAAAGATGTAGCAGAAGCAGGATTTAGTATTACAGCCACCCCCGGTCCTACGGCGGCAATGATGGCCTTGTCGATTTCCGGCTTGCCTACAGATAGATTTTCTTTTTTAGGCTTTTTACCGCGAACTGCTGGCAAGCAGCAGCGACTGCTTGCCGAATTTGGTGCTCTACCCTCTACCCTAATTATGTATGAGTCACCATTTCGAGTATCCAAATTGGTAGAGAATATTAGGATTGCACTCGGCGACGACGTGCCCGTCGTCGCCTGCAGCGAACTTACAAAATTACATGAGAAAGTATTGCGCGGCTCCGCCGCGCAACTTGCCCCCGCCCTGTTAGCACTACATAAACAACAAAAGCTAAAAGGTGAATGGGTAGTCCTTTGTCGCACATAGTGATATGATTTACATATGATTAAAAAGATTGCTGCCATAGTTGGCGTAACATTAATTGTAATACTTGTAAGGCATGGTCTTTCTCAGGCAATTAATGCAAATACAATTAGTGCTGTAAGCTTTAATGATCAAATCATAGATTATCATTCAAAGTTTGTTGATCCTTTTATCGAATTTACGGAAACTGACCTTACTCAACTAGAATTGGCTGAAATTGATGCCAAACTAGAAGACTTAAAGTCACTCGCTAGCGATTCACTCAAAGCAACAGAACAATTACAAGCCCCGGACGGTGGAGAGGAGCTAAAACAAGCTGCTGTTAATCTGTTTAAATTCTACGAAGAGACTATGATGGGTGATTATCGTGAACTAGTCATACTTAGTTTAAAAGAGAACCTTACAGACGCGGAAATTAAAGAAGGTGAAAAAGTTTCCGAGCGGCTAGGTGACAATGGGTTAAAGGCAGAAGGCGACTTTACCCTCGCCCAAGAAAAGTTTGCCGAGGCTAATAACTTCGAATTAGAATTTCCAGAGTAGTCGGCCTCCCAAATCGTTGAAAAAAAACTTACCCAGCTGCTATAATCCTACAGCTGCGAATTCCCCTGTAGCTCAATCGGCAGAGCAGGAAGCTGTTAACTTCAAGGTTATAGGTTCGAATCCTATCGGGGGAGTATGCCAAGGTTCACAATTTAAAATTGTGGTTCTTGGCATATTTTTTTGGAGGTGAGAACCGTAGCAGAATCAAGTTTAGTAGTACCTGTTTTGGCTTTTAAAAGTGGATAACGGGTAAAATAGTTGCGCAAAATCGGTATTTTGTGCGAAAATCTCTGTAATCCTTTTGAGTATGTAAGTCATATTCTGTTACTGACTTTGAAACCTATTTGTCAGGTATTCAGGATGGCTGGATAAACACCTCAGATATACAGGAGTTAAAATTAATTAGATTTTGGCAAGACGAAATACTGAATGGTAGACTACTAAAATACCAGCACTGCCATCTAATTGTATAAATTAAGACTTCGCTGGTAACACCTTACATTCTGTCCAACAACTCGTCCAACTTGCGCTCAATGTGAGTTAATTTGTTGTTGATGTCACGGATGTCGTCTGCACTTTCTGAACGCTTGCTGAATCCACCTTTGTAGTTGTTATCTCGGTTACCGAAGCGATCGAATTTTCCCTTGATAGCTGGTCTGCTACCACCTTGGTCTTCAAAACAATCACTACAGTAAACAGGTTTGTCACCACTTGGTCTGAATGGGACTTTACATTTTTTACCACAGTTATCACAGACTGCGTCGTGCATTTTATTGTCGTTATTTCTTCCGCCGGAATATGCCATTAGTTTTATTGATAATTATATAGGTAATTATAGCGATTTTAAGTGGAAATAAACAGCTAAGTTATGGAGTTTTAACTCTCGACTGATTCTAGTAAGTGATTTAAACCAGTTGTATCCAATGAATTGCTATCGGTTTGGATTAGGTCTAGAAGTATTCGTGTTTCTTGACTGTGGTGCAAGTATTCTTGTCTCAATAGGTCGGCTAGGGTTCGGTAAAAATCATCATCGTGATGATCAATTGCGTTTAATAAGCTTTTTGCGTTTACTCTTGCTGAGTAAAAGGTAAGACCAGCAAAGACAAAGAAGCAAATAATTATAATTGGTATCAAGGTCATAACTATTTCAGCACTAAGAAAATTGGAGGGCAAACCGTTGTATGTATTGTAAAGAGTGAATCCTATTAATGTAGATATTGCTGCTGTAGCATACAGTTCTGGGCTTCGGCTTGATGCTCGTTGTTTAACTATTGATAGTAGGTCGTTTCGCTCTTCTATGAATCTCTCCAAATCGCTGAAGGTCACATGGGGGACTGTAAAATAGTATGTGTAAATAACGAGTCATACTTAAATTTTTAACAGTC
>CAYUPY010000057.1:0-7350 GCA_964446595.1 uncultured Candidatus Saccharibacteria bacterium
AAACTATTTAAAGAAAATGTTACGCAATTTTTAAGTTATCTAGTCGAGACCCTTACCTACTTACTTGGCTTGACGAAGAAACTGACGAGAACGTAAATACAGCGTTGCTTAACTCCTTACTGTCCAATTTCTCTTTGATGGCACAAAAAGAGAAAAAGATAGTTTACTTTGATCAGCTTATTGATAGATCTCTAAAATTGCAAAATAGCAACGCTAAAAAAAACTGGTTCTTAAAGTGCTTAGTGAAATGGCAGTATTAGCAGAACAGCAAGATGAGAACTCAACCGGACTTGGGATGACTCGGCTGGCAGAGGTCACTCATAAAATAAAGCTAGCGTTAAAAGAGGAAGCTGAAATCGAAGAACAAATTTACAAAATTGCGCTCAGCATAGTAGGCTGGCATTCAGAGACCATTAATACTGCAAACCAAGCTAAGGATATCTTTATGCTAGCGAAAATGGGTAATGTTGGGCTTAGGGTCTTGGAACAACTAAATGCGGTAAAATCTGACACTACTGATTATAGTAAAGTACGCGAAATATTTATGAGAAAGTATGCTCTCATTTTAGATGCTCTCTCGGATATAGGTAACTCAGATATTCGCACTCAGATTGTTAACTTACTTGGTATAGAAGAAGCTTAGCCCTACTCAGATTTCGTTCTTGCCTACAAAGATGCTATAATGTGTACAATTGAATAGGAAAAAGTGATTGACTGCGGATTAACGTCACCGCAGTAGCTGAAGGAAGAACCTCTCCCCTGCTCAGGCAGTCGAGACAATTAGAACCCTCCGGGTAAGCCCGTAACAGCTGATAAGAGTAAAACGGAAAGGTGGTAACGCCTTCGTTGCAAAGTAAAACTCGCACGAAGTAGGCCCTGGTCCGCATCATTGGATAGGTATCCTTGTTTACAAGAATACACCTCCACTACCAATGGTGCGGATCGGGGCTTTTTGTATTTTTAATAGAATTTTATGAATAGAAAAATAGAACCATTGGTTAAATCGCTAAATAAACATGGAGATCTTTTTAGAAAAAAAGTAGCACACGAGCTTCGTAGCCACACAAAAGTTGAAAGTATCACAGAGGAAGTACCAGTAAATAAATCCAACGGGAGAGCTATAGATATAGTCGTTTTCTTAAAGACAGACAGAATTGATAAAAAACTAGTATTACTAATAGAGTGTAAAAAAGTTAATGCTAGTGAGCTTGAGTGGGTATTCCTTCAAACAGATACACAAATACAGTTGACAGCATGTACGACAGTTGAGGGGTTAAATAACCCGAGACTAAAAATTAATAACTTTCCTTGCTCAATAGATGGCTATGAGTGGAAGACAGCTAGTGAGCACAAATTGAATAAAGATAGTATTAGCTCTGCGGTAATTCAAGCTGTAGATGGATTTAACTATTTCCTGAACGACCTTTATGACCAGAGTAATCTTCGAGGATTAAAAAACACCCTAGTAGTTATGCCTATGATCATCACTAATGCAAAACTAAGCACCCTAAAGCTAGACCCAAAAAATATTGATCTCAAACTAGGAACTATTACGTCAGATAAAATTGAAATTGAACCCATTAGCCACTTAATCTTAAGGGCAAACTCAAAAAGCCCTTCTGTCACACAGAGTGGTCAGATGCAATTCATGCAAGATAAAAATAGTGGCATTCTTATCGCCAATACTGACGCCATACATAATTTACTTGATTTACTTACTATTGAAAACTTTTATGCTACCTAACGGACCATACAAACCAAATAAAACGGAAGAGAAGATTTTAGATTTCTGGCTGCAGAATAAGTTTTATAAACCTGAGTACAATGCTGAGACTGGCGAGCTGGATGAGCGTGTGCCAGAGGGGGCGAAGACTTATGCTGTTACTATGCCTCCGCCGAATGCCAATGGTGACCTGCACTTGGGTCATGTGTCTGGTTATTCTTATCAGGATTTGATGGGGCGGTATCAGCGTATGCGGGGTAAGCGAGTGTTGTTGTTGCCAGGTAAGGATCATGCCGGAATTCAGACCGAAGTGGTATACGAAAAACTATTGGATAAAAAAGGCACCTCCAAACAGGAATTAGGCCGTGATGAGTTTTATAAGCAAGTTTATGACTTCTGTATTCAAAATGCCGAAAACGCGCGTCGCCAGGAGCAACGCATCGGCACTAGTGCTGACTTTGACCGCGAACTCTTCACCCTAGACCCGAAGATTGTAGACGACGTATTAAAAACGTTCATCATGATGCATGAGGAAGGGATGATTTATCGTGGCAAGCGCTTAATTAACTGGTGCCCACGCTGTCACTCTGCGCTTGCCGACATCGACACCGAGTACAAGGACTCCAAAAGTATGTTCTTCTACTTTAAGTATGCCTTTACCGAACCAGAAGAAAAGGCGTTGGAACTGAAGCGGGAGTATGAGGGGAAGGAGCAAATTGAATGGACTTTTGAGCGTCAATTGACAAAAAACAAAGAAACAAAAATGCCTTTTGCTTACGGACATATAGAGCACCATGATAAAGAGCTAGAGGTTATGGGCTTTGGTTACGGTGAGCTTGAAGAAAAAACACAAAACCTTACTGGTAAGCCTATTGGTGTTCAAATGCGTCTCGACGGGAAATTTAGACTAGTGGTAGCCAAAGAAGGTGCTGACAAGGAAGAAATTAAGAGTAAGATTGGGGAATCATTCCTTTTTGAGATTGGATACTATGCCGGCGCACATATAATTTTGTTCGCCGAATATCCCGAAGACAAATACTACACCAACGGTTTCGTGATGGGAACGGTGCGACCGGAAACGATGTTTGGTGATACTGCGCTGGCTGTATCTCCTAAGGATGAGCGTTATGCTGACTACGTGGGTAAAAGCTTTAAAGTGCAAACCCTAACTGGCGTTCAGGAGATGCCGATTGTGGCCGACAATGCTGTTGATCCTGAGTTTGGGGCAGGAATGTTAAAGGTTACCCCAGCACACGCAGTGGAGGATTGGGATATCGCCCAACGCAATCCAGATGTGGCAATGCCCGAAAAACAGGTTATCGACTTTGACGGCAAGCTAAATCACATGACTGGAGACTATTCTGGGATGAGTGTGAACGCCGCTCGCCGCCAATTGGCGGAAGATATGCGGGCGAGCGGCATGCTGATCCACCTAAATGAGGAATATGAAAACCGTGTGCAGGTTTGCGAACGTTGTAAGTCTCGCATTGAGCCGCTTATCTCTCACCAGTGGTTTGTGCGTACTGCCGAGCTAAAAGCGAAGGCGAAAAAGTTGGTGGAAGAGGATTTGGTGAATATTATGCCCGAAGGACGAGAAAACGTTTACTTGCAATGGATGGATTCTCCTGAGGACTGGTGTATCACCCGTCAACTGTGGTGGGGTTATCGCATTCCGGTCTGGTACAAAGGCGAAAAAAGTGAGTACGTAACCGAAACCGGTGAAGTTAAGGAGAAGATCGGCGATGTGTTGATTGAAAAGCATGAAGACTACGCGAAAGTAATGCAAGTTGGGCTTGACGAACCTACAGGCAAAGAGTGGCAACAAGATCCTGATGTGTTGGATACCTGGTTTAGTTCGGGGCAGTGGCCATTTGTAACACTGAATGCACGTGAGGGAGATTTAGAGACCTTCTACCCTACTCAGACGATGGAGACTGGTTGGGACATCCTGATTTTCTGGGTAACAAGGATGATGATGCTCTCCACCTACCGCGCGGACAAGCTAGGGTTGGCAGACGAGCAGCAAGCACCATTCAGCAACGTGTATTTACACGGTTTGGTGTTGGATAAAGATGGTCAAAAAATGAGCAAGTCCAAGGGCAACGGCATCGACCCCAGTGCGACCATTGAAAAATATGGTGCGGATGCTTTGCGATTTAGTTTTGTGGCCGGGAACTCTGCCGGACAAAACGCGCGTTTGTACGAGGAAAAAGTTGCCTCCAACGGCCGCTTTATGAACAAAATCTGGAATGCGTCTAAATTTGTGATGATGAATTTGGAAGGCGTGGACGTAGAAAAGGCGATTAAGTTGAAGCGTGAGGATTTAACAATTGATACCAATTTGGAGTTATTTGACCACATTGTGGAGCTGAAAGAGACCATCACCAGGCTGTATGACACGTTCCAGTTTGGGGTTGCTGGTCAGCTTTTGTTCGAGAATTTCTGGCATTCATTTGCTGACCAGCACATTGAGGCAGCAAAACCGCACGTTTATACCTTTAAAGATCGGGAAACGGGCGAAATTACGAGCGAGCCAGAAGCTGGGGAGAAAGCGGAAACACAGTTGGTGCTGTGGTTTGCTCTGCATGAGTATTTGAAGATGCTGCATCCAATTGTGCCGTTTATTACGGAGGAAATTTGGCAGCACCTAGAAAAGCCAGCTTCTGCAGGCAAAACGTTGATGTGGACAAAGTGGTAAAGCAAAGCCTTTTTAGGCGTGTCCAGTGATATAATTTGAGGCATATGAACTTTAAGAACCTATTGGACGAAAAAAGAAAAAAGGTGGCGATCGCCCTGATTAATTCTTATATCATGATCGCCACCTTAACTTTGCTGTTCAATATGCTAAATAATCTTTCCCACGCTGAGATTACTCGCACTCAGCTAATCTACATGCTGCTAAATTTTTTGTTAGTGGCATTGCTTCTCTGGCTAAGAGTCTTTTTAGTTGAACGTAATTATTTTTTGATTGTTAATTTCATTAATTTTTCCGCGCTAGGTTTGGTAACCGCGTTGTTGCTCTCAAATGGAACCGGAAATGCTTTGGCATACTTGGTTACAGTGGTAAGTATCTTATCTACTAGTATTGTTTTAGGGGTGCGCGCAGGTGTGATGATTACCGTCACTTATTCGCTCATAAACATTTCGGTGCTAATTATGCACAGCTATGAACTGGTAAACTATGTACCTGACCACACCGCCTCCACAATTGTAGATAGCCTGATAGGTATTACCTTACTTGGCTTCATAACTTATGTTATTTACTTGGGTTTCTCCCAAATAGAAGAGTCTTATAGCAAGGCTTATGAATACGCTCGCCAGTTGGAAACTCTAAATCAATCTCTGGACGGTGAAGTGAACTTGCGCACAAAGCAGTTAAGAGAGAGTTTTGAACATCAGATTAGTTCATTATATAGCACCGCAACTATCGGGAGGATAGCCAAATCTATGTTGCATGACATTGCTACTCCCCTCTCCACCCTTAAGGGTGGCTACAGTTTATTACAACAGACAGATGACCCAGAAGAGCGTGAGCATCTGCTTGAGCTAGCAGACAAAGCAGTAAGTCAGATTGGGAGGATAGTTTCTAATGCCCAATCTCTTATCCATAATGAAACACCAAACGAATGGTTCTACCCTAAACGCATAGTTGAAAACGCGCTGATTATCACCAAGCATGAATTACGTGATCTAGGCATTAATGTGGAAATGCAAATCGATAGTGATGCAAGGCTGTTTGGAGTTACAGGGATTTTTGAGCGCATAGTCTTAAACCTGGTAACCAATGCTTCTGATGAACTAAAGCTAACTGAAAAACCGAGAAAGAAAATTTTAATTAATGGATATTCTCAAGGCAGACTGTTTATTTTAGAGGTCTCAGATAATGGTAGGGGAATCAAAGAAGAATACATAGCAAAAATATTTGAGCCTGAGTTTACCTCGAAAAGTAACTCTGGCTCAAATCTGGGTATGGGCTTACACTTTGTTAAAACTAGTATGGAAAAATTCTTCGGAGGAGAAGTTGAGGTGGAAACAGAGGAAGGAAAAGGAACTAAGTTTAAACTGGTATTTGAAACTGATGACTAACTTTAATTTAAGTACTTTTCGCCCAGCTTGAAGCCCATACCATGGACAGTAGCAATTACTGACTCCTGATCATCGGCATCAATTTTCTTTCTTAATCTGCTGACCAAAGTATCTACACTACTTGGCTGTGGTTCATATACTCCTTTAAAGGTATAGCGAATAACCTGTTCTCTGTTAAACACTTTATCCGGATTATTCATGAGTAGTTTAACTAGTTGGAATTCTTTAAAGGATAATTCTAATTCCTTGTCACCAACTTTCAGCATGCGACGCTCTCCTAGTAACTGCAGTTTCCCAAGCACAATGTTATCGCTAGGTAGATGGAGCTTAAGCAATCCAACTATTTGTGACTCTAGTAAATCAAAGTCGATAGGCTTGCGATGAAAAATATTTGCCCCACTATCATAACTATTAATTTCATGATGCTTACTGATGTGATTCGTGATAATAATCATAGGCATCATCATACCCATTTGGCGTGCCCTTTTTACCACGTTAATGCCATTAGTATCGGGCAACCCTACATCAATAAGACCTAAATCATAGTGTTTACGTTGGATTTCTTTTAGAGCTGCATCTCCGCTGTGCACTAGCTTTGCATTGATCCCTAATTGTTTTAGTTTTCGATTAATAATTGTAGACAGAGACTCATCGTCTTCTACTACAAGTACACGTACATCCTTGTCCTCAATGGCTGACATATTGAATTATCGCACACATTTCTTACATTGTCTTAGCAAATGCTCATACTGACAAAGGAAAGAAACGAATTATGTTATGAAAAGGTAAACCAACATACCTTAAAGTAGTAAGGTTTAATTTAGTGTTATTGGAACTATGATTATTGATTTTATAGCGGGGACAGATGAAAGTGAACCCGGAACCCCTCAAGAGTGGCCCACTACTTTAGAACTTAGCGGTAATGAAGTGTGGAATGCACATCGCTTTATTACTCTCCCTAACAATGTTGAAGCTTTGCGCCAATTTCAAGAAGAAACCTTGGATCAACGTAGCCGGCGGTTATTATTTCTAGCAGGTCTGAACGTTATGGTAAGTGAGCAACTTTATAACCATAAAGGGAATAAGATTGCTAACTATATTCGCAATGAAGTAAGTCGGATAACTGCTTTAATTTATATTCTTTCAAACAGTAACAATCAAACACTTAATTTAGCAGAGTATGTAGAAAAGTTAGAGCTAGAGTTAGATTCACTAGAAAATTATTTGCTGGCGGAGGACAACTTGGTGAGGAAGTACTGGAAAATATGGTTCGTGAATGAAGGCTGATTCACCTCCCCTCGTTTGCCTTCTGGGGCTAAGTAGGGAGCATCGGTTTCAAAATACACACCACGACTGTAGAAATCTGCAGGAGACCAGTCGGATGATATTTTACCGAGGACTTTTCGGTACACCTCTTGTAGCTCAGTTGAGCGCTTGAAAGTGACTATGCCGTTTGCTCCTAAACCCCAACCTGCATCTAGCACTTTCTTAGCTGTGGCATAGTCACCAGTATAACTGTGAAAAATGCCAGTGACACCCTG
>CAYUPY010000058.1:0-7005 GCA_964446595.1 uncultured Candidatus Saccharibacteria bacterium
ACTGTTAAAAATTTAAGTATGACTCGTTATTTACACATACTATTTTACAGTCCCGTTTTCAGCGACCGATTGCTATCGGAAGTATTGCAGAGCGATACTTCGCAGAGCTTATCAAGTTAGTGACAGAAATAGAAAAACTCTAAATGGAGGACTTGTGGGGATGCTGCCGTAAGTGCTGGACTTAGCATACTTTCAGGACAAACCTGATAACCCTCTGCAAGCTTAGATCTCTAATACGTCCCACATCTTTGCCCAGATATTCTTTTGTATCTTTGGGTCAATGTGAGCTGCAGGATGAAAGTTTGGGAGAATCGTAGTTTCTCCTTTCTTAATGAAATACTGTCCATCTAACTCCTGCACAACTTTGCTTATTTTGAGCTTGTGATAGCCAAGGCTGAAGAATTTATTCACATGCTCAAATCCTGGTGAAGAGTACGGCCATGGTGAAAAATAGCTAATCCCAGCGATCTCGGGGTAGATTAAATCCAAACTTATCCCGATAACTATCTTCAACAGTTCTTAAAATGAATCTCTCTGTCCTAGAAGAGAAGTCTTTAAACAGAAAATCCAGATAATAGTCATTTTCAGCTAGCTTGTTTGGGTCAAAATCAGAGATAAAATCACTAAGAACAGAGTAAGGCCTCCAATCTTGCCCAATAATCATGATAGGAGCACTTGCAGTTCGTTTCCAGTCAAACCACTTGTTTGGGATGTGGTCGTGTAGCTTGAAGTGGTTAATCAAACCTACGTTCACACGCCCCCCCCTTGCGTGTAACCCAAATATCTCCATAGAGGTATCCTCCCCCATTTGAGTTAGTAAGTCTTGTATCTCCTTGGTTTTTGAAGCCATAATTTGATTGCCAATTTGAATGATTATACCGCTTACACATATACCTAGGCATGACTACAATTTTAATCTGAAATTTGTATTGCAATACAATGCAAGGAAAAAGATAAAGTGGTATAAACCTAACAATGAAAAAATTAACACTAGCAATAATCATTTCTATCTCTCTTGCGTTTCTGGCCATCTTTGGTTATTACGTTTTGTTTGGAGGAGAAGGGAATTTAGCTATTTTAGGTGATACACAGTGGGCGGTAGACGAAGATTCTAGATATAGTCAATACCATTCTTTTATATTAAATAACAGTATAATCTCGGTCGGTAGTGGTGAAAGTGTAAATCGGTACAGTTTAGAAGATGGTTCCAAAATTTGGGGATACAAAAGTCATCTTTATGCTGTGTACAGGCCAGTTAGCAACGGAGATGTATTAGTTCTATTCGATAGGGGGGGTAGAGTAAATGGCTTCGATCTGGCGTCTGGTAAATCCTTGTGGGTAAACTCTGATAACACAAACATTGAAAATGTTTCTGTCCGCGTTGGAGACCAAAGGGCTTTACCTTATATTAATGAGGACTTTTTCTTCTACAAATCATATTTTGGCTTATCTGCCATTGACTTAAAGAATGGTGAGCATATTGCAGAGCTGGAACACAGTGATGACTTATTTGTAGACTCTAGTATTGTTGGTGTGGGTGATGATATTTATGTGCTTTTAAGCGATGGAAGTAGAAACCAGCTTGTAAAAATTCAGATTAACGGTTCAGAGATAACTTACAATGAAGTGGAGGGAGTAACCGCTGGTAACTATAGTGTTCCTTATCAAGCCGTAACTTCAGATCGGAATATAATATTCTGGGCTGACAACTATTTTTTCGTTTATGACACTGTAGCTAAAGAGATTACATCTCGAGGTAATCCGGAATTCAGAGATGAGGAATCCCAGTTTAGTAATGGCTTTATTACAACCGAGCCAGTTGTTGATGGTGACAATATATACTTCGGCAACTCAAACGGTGCAGTTCTTGTGTATAGCCAAAGTAAGGACAGCTTTGTTGCTGAGGTGGAGCTACCAGAGGCACCTGACTCAATTATAAACCATCCGTTTTCTATGTCTAAAACACCTAATCAAGAAGTAGTTGTTACTACAGGGCCTGGCTACCTGTTAACTATTGATACTTCAAAATACGAAATAACTAGTCAAAGCAAAAACCCAGAGACAGGATTACGATATTACAGAGATGGCGACAAGGGTTACGTGCTTCAAGATAAAGTTGGGTTAAAGTATTACACCTACTTATAGCTCAAAATCCAAGTAAAGAGGCAGATGATCGGAAATATCAGTGTCCACTACACCGAAATTGATGTTGATTAGTTTCATATCGAGATTTTAGCAAATGATTTATCTTGTCGCCCAGCACATCAACATCTTCCTGGCGCCTCAATCCATCTTGGACTATAATCCACTATGAGATTCAACGAAAGAGAACCGCAGAGACATGAGATGAAACTTCAGCCAGTCCCTTTTGAGCAAATAAAATTGGGCTCAAAGGATATAGAGATAAGGTTATTCGATGAGAAAAGGCAGAGCATCAAAATAGGCGATCTTATAGAGTTTTCAAAGATGCCCGATCTGGAGGAGAAGTTGACCGTAAAGGTGGAAGAATTAATCCGCGCAGACCATTTTCTGGAACTATTTCAGAAGTATGAAATGAAACGTTTCGGTGCGGAAGGGTAATCTCCTGCTGAGCTTGTTGACGTAATGCGAAAGTACTACAGCGAAGAGGAAGAAAGTAAGTACGGAGTACTAGGAATTAGGGTGTCAATTTTTAGCCAATCGATAAAGTAGGTGGTTTACATATTAAAAAACTATGATGTTTAAAACAAAATATCTACTATACTGGTCGGAAACGCCAGATGAACTTGTGAAATTCTATACTGACATTCTGGGACTAGAATTGCTTGATAAGACAGATATCCCTGCCAAAGATGGTTTGGAGAAAGATTATGGCTATGACCTAAAGTTAAGCGAAACAAATATTTTATGGATCGGTCATCACGATAAGGTAAAAGGCAAGAGTAAAGAACCACATAGAATCATGATAAACTTAAACACCGATGAAGTTCAGAGATGGTTCGAAACAGTACGTGATGCTGGATGCGAGATTCTACAAGAGCCAACTTTAACTCCATTCGCTACAGAAGATAATCCAGTTTACGTTTGTACATGGCTAGACCCAGAAGGTAATTGCTGGCAGTTTATGGGAGAGCTGGGGGCATAATATGGGCTACATAGTCGAACTAAACACACTTCTAGGGCTACCTCAGGACTTTGATATCGAAAGCCTAGAATTAGGCGAAGTATATACTGTGACCAAGCCTCGGGAGCGTGCATTCCCGTTACACATTGCCATGCTCGTCGTGGACAAGAAATGGAATTTCTACGGTTATTGTGTGGTAAATTCGGCTATCGTAAAGGACCAAACTACCACACTAGAATTTGAGATGCTGTCCCTATTTAGCCAGGAAGAATCTGAGCTGTATAGATTTAAGTTCATTGAAGCCGCAAAGCAGACGGGGGAGGTGCATTAACATGAATATCTCTATCCAAGACGCCACTGATTTTTCAATCAAAATTCTGAAATCGTATGGTTTTAGTCAGGAAGAAGCTGAGTTAACTACAGAAAATTTTATTGAAGGTGAACTCACAGGTAACAAGTCACATGGGCTGGTTAGATTGCCATGGGTTAAGAAATTTATCGATTTAGGAAAAATCAAAGTTACTGATGAAGAACCAGAAATTAAAAAAGAAACTCCAGTATCAATATTATTGGATGGTAAAGGTAAGACTGGTTTCTACGTAGTGAATAAATTACTGGAGTTAGGAATAGCAAAAGTTAAAACTTCAGGAATGGTTGCGCTTGGCACAACAAATACTTCACCAACATCAGGCTTAGTAGGGTTTTACGCTAGAAAGGCTGCAGAGCATGACTTGATTAGCTTGCATTTTAATAACTCAACAGGCTTTGTGGTGCCTTTTGGAGCCAAGAATGCTTTATGGGGAACCAATCCTGTTACAGTTGGTATGCCTAGCAAAGATCAACCAGTAATTTTAGACATGGCAACGTCCAAAATAAATGCAGGCGATGTAATTAGTGCAAAGTCTTTTGGTAAAAACTTGGAAGAAGGCAATACCGTTGATGGTGATGGTAAACCATGTATTGATCCTAATGTAGTTTATGATGAAGGTGGGATACTGCCGATAGCTGGTCACAAAGGTTCTGGATTGTCATTTATTGTAGAGCTTCTGGCGGGTGCGGTAACCGATTCAAAAATTGGGATGTCAAAAGAAGGCGGATGGGGAACATTTATGATCTTAATTGATCCTTCAATATTTAGACCACTTGAAGAATATAAACAGGATGTTACTAATGCAATTTCTGAGCTGAAAAATGCAGATAAAATGCCTGGATTTGATGAGATTTATTATCCAGGTGAGCAGTCACAAAGAAAAAGAGAAAATTCTCTAGCCGCAGGTTCGATTGAGGTTGAGGATAAGCTGCGGAATCAATTACGGGAAATACTGAGCTAACTACCATAGCCTAGACTGCCCTAGCCCTAATTGCGGCCACCGCAAACTATACAAAACTCCCTCCCATACTGATACAATTTCCTTACTAATGAAAAAGACTCGCGCATTTACGTTAATCGAAATCATTATTGGGATGGCTGTGTTGGCTATAGTGTTGGTGATTGGGTTGATAGCGATTAATCCGGCACGGGTGCTTAATGAGTCTAAGGATTCTATTCGCCTGGTGAGTGTTGGGCGAATCAGAGAAGGACTTAATTTATACAATGTAGATAATAAAGGATTCCCCAGTGCGCGTGGGTCTAGTTTACCGCTAGTAACCCCAGAGAACGTTGTAGAGCAGGGTGTAGCTGTGAGAAGTTTAGATGATTTTGTGTTTAGTTACCTAAACCAAGAACCTGTTGATCCCGATGGCAATGACTACTATGTGGGGCTTTTGGATGCACGGACACCAATTGTCGCCGCTGTTTTAAGCGACGGTAGCACGCATTTATCTTTGCCGGAAGGTATTTCAGTAAGTGAAACCTTACCCTCTGTAAATCTATCGAGCATTACCATGTTCGATCTTTCTGATAACCCAGTAGGGATACCGATAGGAGGCTTGTACAATGGCCGCGTTATTAATCTGGCAGATTACTCGAGTATTTCTATTGTTGCTATACCAGCACAAGGGGCACAGATCTCGGCTGTTGAGTTTTATATAAACGGCAATTTTGTGCAACGAGAGCGTGCCTTACCCTATGCGATTGCCGGTGATTCTGGAGGTAATTTAAATCCCTGGTCCATAGGGCCTGGTCAGTATTCATTAACGGTAGTGCCCTTTGATGGTGCTGGCAACCGCGGCGTGGAAACAACTATAAATTTTATACTGCAGTTTAATGACTTAGGAGGTCTGCCAGATATAAACGACCCTTTTGCGATTCGTGAATTGGTGGTAGTCAATAAAAGCGGGAATTCGATTGCTTTAGGGCCGGGCAACACGATAGATCTAAACCAACATTCAAACATTTCTGTGTGGGCGGTTCCCAATATCAGCGGTAATATTAGACAAGTAGATTTTAGTATAAATGGAAGCTATTTCCGCACCGAGCGAGTAGAGCCATATTCCATAAATGGAGATGGAGGCTTTAGTAGTTTTAATGCCTGGAGACCCGGTCCTGGTAATTACATTATTACCGCCACGCCTTATGATGGAAGTGGGAATGCATATCCAGCAAGGGTGTTGAACCTATCGTTGGTTAACTAGTTAAACGGTTTTTTGCGCATGCACGCACGCACGTGCGGCTCTACACATTCTTTCCTGCAACATACCCCGTTGACCAGCAAAGCTGTAAGCTGTAGCCGCCGGAAGGCCTGTCGATATCTAGGATATCACCCACAACATAAAGAGAGTCAACCATTTTAGACTCCATTGTCTGCATATTTACCTCATCTAAAACCACCCCGCCGGAGGAAACAACCGCTTTGTCGGCACCCATCAGTGCGGAGATTGTCACCGGGAAGCCTTTTAGTGTCAGGCGTAGCTGTTTACGTTGGTCTTTGGTAATACTGTGGTTAGGGGTGTTTGGAGTAATTTGGCACAGCTCTAATACAATATCTACCAAACGATTAGGAATAATTTCGGCCAAGGTATTTTTGATTTGGCGGTTGGATTGGTTGAGCAGTAGCTCATTTAACTTTTGCTTCATTTCGTCTTGCTGGAGATCCGAAAATAAATCCAGCTCCACCCTAACCTCGCCTTCCTGAAGAAGTCCGCCAATATCTCGGCTAAGGTTTAAAATTCCAGGTCCACTTAAACCAAAGTGGGTGAACAGCACCTTTCCTTTTTTCCTAATTTTGCTTTTGCCATCAAGGAGAATCTGAATGCCTACTTCTTCAAAGCTGATGCCGCTTAAATCCGCCACCCAGCGTTCACGTGTCTTGATAGGCACCAAGGCGAAGTTGTTATCTTTAACGGTGTGGCCTAGTTTTTTTAGCCAGCGGAAACCGGCTCCGGTGGAGCCGGTTTCCGGGCGAGACTTGCCGCCGGTGGCGATGATGCACGCTCGCGAGAGGAACTGCCTGCCACCGGCGACAACCACAAAAATACCGTTTTCTTGTTTACTCACAGAATTTACATCTTGCCCAAGCAGCACATTCACACCATATTGTGCCATATAGTCCAACATTGCTTGCCATACAGACTCGGCAGAATCGGATTTGGGGAACATTCTGCCATTGTCTTCCTCCTTGGTAGGCACGCCAAAGCGGTGGAAAAAATCCAGAGTCATTTTTATATCGAATTGCGTGAAAACAGAATAGAGCGCCTTTGGCGCACCGCGGTAAGACTCCACTAGTTGCTTTGTTTCTTTATTATTGGTGACATTACAGCGTCCACCGCCTGTAATTAAAAGCTTTTTTCCAAGCTTGGGATTCTTCTCCAATAAAAGCACTGACTTTCCTAAACTGGCGGCTGTTCCAGCCGCCATCATCCCGGCCGGCCCTCCACCAATTACGATTACATCCCTAATACTATCTTCCATCATCAATACTAGCACGAGAAACAGCGAGTTAGTCCAGTGAGTAGTCAGCCCA
>CAYUPY010000059.1:0-6868 GCA_964446595.1 uncultured Candidatus Saccharibacteria bacterium
ACCAATTGTCCCTTATTTGTACTTAAATTATGTCTAAAAAATCTGGGACTTGACAAGCCCAAAGCATCAACCATCATTTCCTCGGCTAAAGCCTCTAAAGCGTAAGCACAGACATCCTTTACGTCGTCATCACTAAATTCGCCTTTTGTATTAGCCAAATCAATTATCCTCCAATACTGCGTTAAGGCAGAAAGATACACATCATTTTCAACAGCAAGTTTTGCACTCGCTAAGGCCAGTTCAATATAATGATGACCAAGCTCATGGCGCCTTGTTTTCTCTGTACTATGGCTAGTTAATATCACAGCTGGAACTTCTACACCCAGTAGTTCGAGGTTCTCATAATAAACACCATTATAAGATAACTTCTTTACTTTAATAATTAAGCAGCTTCCATCCTCTGATGGGGTGATTGATTTCACTTCCTCCATACCTTCATCTAGTTTCACCTGATGTACCTCTGTCAGTCTAGACCTAACTTTGTCTACCACAGAACTCTTATCAGCTATTAAAAGGCGAAACTTTTGAATCATTGCTTCTGTTAACGTCCCAGCACACAATCTCTCAATCTCAGTCAGTTTTTGAGGTAAAGTTGTCTCACTTCCCCCAATCAACAAATCAAATACCTGCCCTAAGCCTTCAATATCCTGTTGTGGTACATCTGTAAACCCTTCGGCAAATGTCATAAAACTATTTTAGCACCAGCAGGCTAGTTCTCCGAGCCCAGACTAAGAAACAGCTTAAAAACCTGACGCACAATCTCTAGCTGTGTAGCATACGTAACATGCACGTTATTCTCATCACGCATGTCCTGATGACCATAAACTGGACAGACAGCTCCAGGGAGATTAGTAAAATTATCGTGCAAAATTCCAGCTGGAAGACACATAAATATTTGATGATTTGGATTATCATAGAAGCTTAAATCGTCAATCAGTTTTAGCAACTCCTTACGACCCAAACGATCTTGCCACATCGGCGCTTTTCTCTGTGCGGTGTATGTTGGATCTAAACTAATGAAAAGCTGTCCGTTCACATAATCAATCGCGAATAAATTTTCCGCTTCACCTCCTGACAAATTTTTACCCAGCATACCATTCCACCCCCTAATAAGCTCTGTGCTAATTAATAATACAACCTGAGGGAAAACCTGTAACAACAGATTTATTAGGTGGCAAACCTCACTATAGTCCAGTGTGGCTATATATTTAGTAGGGTAAACCTTCCTACATAACTCTACCAATAGTTTTTGGATAATACTAGGAACTAAATTAGCATTTTCATGTAGTACCCCCCTCGGGCTTTCAGTAAAGGTACTTAAAAAGTAAGCTGTAGCGAAACTCTCAAGTTCTCGAAGCTCCTTATCTAGTGCTAGAGAATCAGATTCAAGGTTAAAAATATCGGGAAAATATGAAGACAGAGTATTTAACTCCCTCAGAGTTATTGAGTGAAAATTATCTGGGTCAACTGTTCTTTCCGCTGCCAGGTATGGTAGCTTAAAGATTTTTTCTATAAAGACTTTTAATAGCGTGTAATTTAACTTTTGCGGTTGGGGCTGGTCCACTTGATAGTTCACGTAGCTTCTGAGTAATAAACTACTAGGTTCAGGAGTATTTAAAATGCTGATCACCTTATTTAGCTGGTAATTTAGTATTCTTATTAGTGGGTGTGTAGCCTCCTTTAGTGCTTTTGTGCGGTTGAGCTGGTGACGTAGTTCACCTAATGTCAGTATAGCGTAGTTTTTACTTGAGACGTCAGTATGCCCCAGTGACCATTCGTTAATAAGCAAATCAATATCAGTAATATTTGGATGATGACTTGGCACCATAACTAATGTGCCCATTTGACCTACAATGCACCTAAAGTCATTAATACCTTGAATTTCGCTTGGATTAACTATATTGGGCAACTGTTCCATGTATAGCTATTATAGCATATCTAAATCTCATTTATGATATAATGTCTATATATCCTTTTTTCTATGGTAATTTAAAGCCGGTAGACCTACATTTTCTATTTCGTTATTTCGCAAATCACTTTAATCGAACAACTTTTTCGGCCAAATTTGCGCTACAATACAATGTTTTCGCTTCATTTTTGTGGTATAAACCTCTTGAGGCTATGGAGATCCTTCCTTCTATCATCTGTAACCCTAGGGTCTCCGCTCTCCTCACCTATTATAGAAAGCAAATGAAGCATCAAATATACATCCGGCATCACAAAAAGATATTTGTGGCCCAGGGCTTGGCTAACACTGACGGAGTATTAGTTGCCACTATATTAAAGAATATCGAAAACTTAGGATTCACCTTCACGGCAGAATTGATCGAAAGACTAAAAACTTTGGATGAAAAACAGCTAGAAGGATTTTATCTCGAAATTATCGCTGAGTTGAAAGAAATGGTGGGAGATCATGTTCAACATAAACCCATGTATCCTAATTTTCCAAAGCAAGTAATGAAGATGAGTGAGGCTGAGCTTTACATTAACGCCATTATTCACTACATCACTGGTGGCTTGCCTCAGTACGATAAGATTGAGCGCTTCCCATTAATCGACAATCCGTATTTGCGCATCCTCGACTTGGGGACGAAGGAAGAATTTGAACAAGTATTTACAAACCTAGTCGGTGCTAAGTCGTCTATCTCAATCACTGAAAAGGAGGATTTAGAATGGTTTTTTGCAGAATATGGCGACCAAACACAGCGCCTTCTCCCGACCGAGATCGTACACAAAGAAAACATGGCACTCGCCTGCGCACTAGCATTTAAATATACAGAGTACGGACCTGCATTTGCGGAGAAGCATTTAGATACAGCAACAGACATTTTGCGTTTCTACACAGCTTTGAGTGAGTGGGATGTAAGTTTGGCCACAAATACGAAGTTTAAAAGTATTCCGCGTTCGCAGCGCAAATTCATTTTAAAACTGTTGGAAAGAAAAGGTAATATAGCCGAAGATATGAATCGCTATCCGGAAAAATGGAAGCGAGCTGGTGAGTATTTACACCCCCGTGAATTTTCGGAAAAGTTTCTAAAGGTTGCGGAGGCATTTGATGTAGTTAGAAATAACAAGATAATCAACAGTTTTTATCATAAAGTAGAGTTAGCTTTGGAAAATGATATCCCGACTGCTATTGAGCTACTCAAACAGCGACCTGGAGAATTGGTCAGAAAGCTGGATGTACTACTTAGGCGTGCTACAGAACCGCAACAAGTCATTGAGGCTGCTTTTGAGGTCATAGATAGCGTCTCTACACCAGTTTTAATTCAAGCACATGCCCACTTTAAGTATCGAGACGAAATCGGCGATCTACGTACTTTCTTCCCCAAAGGTGATGTGGGTAGAGCATATGCGGTTGAAAACGAGCTAGTAGATATTGCTCCTAAAGTCCTAGATAAAGTTATATCAGTAATAGAAACTGCCCTGATAAAACGCTTTGCTGAGCTGGAAAGACTTGGTAAAGTCTATATAGATCCCCAATTAACTAATTACCCTACCCCTTTGCAAGAACGCTCAGCCAGCAAATCCCTGATTACTCTCCCTCGAGGCTCAGTTCTAGAGCTAGATAAAGGTAGTACGATCAGATTTTTCTTATACTGGAGTGAAGGTGAGATTGATGGTAAAGAAACAGGTCGAGTAGATATAGACCTGAGCGCAGTAATGTATGATTCAGATTGGAATTATATTGAACATATTTCTTATACCAATCTTAAGTCAGACAAGTATAAAGCAGCGCACAGCGGCGATATAACGTCTGCCCCTAACGGTGCTAGCGAATTTATTGACCTAGATATTGCTTCAATTCTCAAATTTGGGGGAAGGTATGTTGTGGCATCAGTAAATTCTTTCACAAACCACCCTTACTGCAATTTACCTATGTGTTTTGCAGGATGGATGCTAAGGTCTAAACCTAATTCAGGCGAAATCTACGAGCCAAAAACTGTCAAAAATAAGTTTGATTTGGCGGCAGATACACGTATTTGTCTGCCTGTAATAATTGATTTACTGGATAGAAAAGTGCATTGGATTGATTTAGCACTTACAAAACAACCAACGTGGGCTAATAACATTGAGGCAAACCTAACTGGAATGACGTTGATGGGCAAATCTTTGACTACCATGATACGCCCAAACCTATTTGATCTGTTTTCGTTACACGCCACCGCCCGAGGCGAGCTGGTTCAAGATCCAGCCCAAGCCGATACGATTTTTAGCTTGGAAGAGGGAATCAGACCAACAGATATTTCCCGGATAAGGGCTGAGTATCTAAGTTAAAATTTTCTATTACATACCATCAACTCTATCATGTGTCATTAGCGCTATAGGTACGTAAACACCATTATCACTCCTAGTAAAAGTTATGCTTATCCCTTCTCCTTGATTGATTTTCAACTTCCACATATTATCTAAACCTTTGCCTTGCTGGCTTTTAATCTGCCTAAAATCACCAACCATATGTTTCTGGTATTGGTAAAGTTTAAATAGGACTTCGTTCTTAGATACCTGCTGCATCTTTCCTTTTGAAACTTTGAAATGCTTAGCTAGCATTTCAGTCAATGCTTGCAAATCATACGAAACATTTGGAGGAGTAAATTCTTTATTAAGGTCATCAATAGTAATATTATCTTTTGTAACAACTCGTTCCTGCTCTGGAAACAGATGTGTACTAAGTCTATTTAACAACACTGCTTGAATCTCTTCCATACCATCAGAACAGTATTCTGAAGTTACCCGACATTCATCCTCATCGACTGCCAGTGTAATTTGTCCTGCATTTGTCTGATTAAGTTTCATGTAAAAGTCATAATACTTAATTCCATCTATGTCAGTAATCTCAGGTGTTGCCGCTGTATATGTAACTCCCTGATAAAGGACTATTGTTTGAGGTATATCAAATTGACTCATGATTCTAATAATCTTGCCACGTCTATTGTGATTCTTCTATCACCTATTTGTGCGGTGATAATTTCTGTTTCAACTGAGTATTCAGTTCGAATTTGGGAGAGTATCTTAGCTACAATACCCTCTTCCTCGTCCCGATACATATCCTCTAGTCTATCAACCAATCTTCTTTCTTGTTCAGGAGTAAGCATATCAGGCATATTTTAGGTTATAACAAATTGTTGAAATATAATAATTTATTTTTGGACTTAAAATCAAGGAGGAGGTATACATTTATTTCACCTTCGCCACAAATGCCTTCCCCAACGTCTCCCTATTAAAACCACCAACGGCCTCACCTTTAGTGACATACTTATACAAAACCACAGTAAAGATTTGACTGATAGAGCTTTGAAATAGATCGATTATGATGAAAAGGATCACCACTAGTGGCACGGTAACCACAAGTGCCACAGCTAAATTGATTTGTGCGGCAATTAATACACCTAATCCAACGAGCACTGCCAAGATTATCGCACCAGGAATAAAGAAAATCGCGCCAATCGCAAAGTTGGCCATGATCTGTTTGCCCCATGTGCGGGTAATGAGCTTGAAACTCTTTACGACAGCATCAATTGGTCCTAGTTCATCTATTACCAAAATTGGCACCACAAAATATGTCGCCAGATTCCAACCCAGCTCTAGCGCCTCACCCACCAACCTGTAAGCCCCCTTCTTGCTTTGCACAAGACTAACCATAACTGCAACCCCTGCCATACCAAAAGCAAACTTGAAAATCTTACCAAACTTACCCAAAGCAGAGCTAAGCCCTCTGGTTATACTTACTTTTTGACCTTCAATGCTTTTTAGCAACTCCTCTACCAACGCCACGTTGAAGAAATACCTGATTGTATAGGTAACTATG
The DNA here is from genome assembly GCA_964446595.1 of uncultured Candidatus Saccharibacteria bacterium. Taxonomy (GTDB): domain Bacteria; phylum Patescibacteriota; class Dojkabacteria; order J137; family JAEUSD01; genus CAYUPY01. Next base: position 5,810 of record CAYUPY010000059.1, read on the forward strand.
CCAATCAAGAAAAGAACGATAAGCAGAATGACCCAATTCTCTTCTAAGGTGGCAGTGAACTGAATTCTCGCTACCTCAAAGCCCTCTTCTAATAGCATCTGCACAAAGCCGCTCGCATAAATGGCCACAACTGCGACAAGCGAGGAAAGCATTCCGGATATAAACTGATATAGCATCAAACCTTTATTTTGCATTAACAACTTCCATGAAGCCGAGAAGATCTCCCTCGTAAGCTCTATATTTTTGAACATCTGCCTAAAGCCTCCCCAAGCTTGGTTAAGTGAATTAAGGTTTTGTTTCATGGATGTTGTTGTCTTGTAAAATATGATTAAATTTTTCTAACTTAAGTAATTCTGGTTTAAAAGCAGTATCTTCTTTAAATAAGTCAATATATATCCGCTCAAATAACCGTCTATATGAGTCCTCTCCATTTGGGTCTATATCGTCGGGCCAGGCGCCAATGCCCATGGTCTCTGAAGCGATGGTATTTTCAGTTTCTTCAAGGTTGTTCGTAGATAAGATAGTCTCAAGCTCTGTTTTTAACATTAAATATTCTTCTATGTATCTATGATCCTCTACTATGGGTTTCATATACTCTAGAAACTCATAATATGTTGAATCGTGTAGATATGACTCTACAAGTTCAATTATCTTCTTCATAATATTTGCGTATAAGATGTAATTATAGTGAGCTGGTTCAGAGATGATTTTTCTAGTACAATTTTAACTGCATTTAAGTCATTAGACACATCAATAACTTGTCCGTTTACATTTTGAAAAGCTGCACCTAATAGGTTGTCTCTACGTGCATCAATAATAAGTCTTCTTTGAGAGGAATTACTTAAAAGAGAGTTAATAGATCTGATACTATCAGGTGATTCGAGAATATCAATTATGGTTTTTCGTGCTTTAATCTCATCTTCCCATCTAGATGCTACAAAATTAACCCTATTATTTCTGGCTCTTGCAATCAAATCCGCATCACTTACGTTAACATGTCTACTCCACCAATGCCCTCTTCCACCCCCTAGTGCTTCGTCGGAACTTGTTAGTAGTCTA
>CAYUPY010000060.1:0-5868 GCA_964446595.1 uncultured Candidatus Saccharibacteria bacterium
GCCTAGATAATAGGTTGCGCTATAGTCCGGCCTAGCCGGCCATCGTACGGGCGATTACTGTCTACTATGAAAAATTGCAAATAGGGGTAGTAATCGCCATCGTCGTAAGCTCAAATAAAAATTCGTAAAATTAGTGAAGCAAAGAATGTGAGCATAAATGGAATTACTATTGCATGAAGTAAGAGTAGAGTTATACTGACCAGCCATAAAAACACATTTGCTAATAGCTTGAATTTAGGTGCATTTTTGGTAAATTTGTCTACGTACCAAGAAGCTAGAGCTGCTTCTTCTGTAACTAATGTAAAGATTCCATCCTCGTAGTAGTCTCTGATTTCGAATCCCAAAAGTTCAGAGAGTATTTTGCGATAATACTTCTTCAAAACAAAGAATGAGATACCCCCTGTAGTACAAAATAAAGTAAGGATAATAATTATCAAAGTGTCGTAGCTACTCATAAAAAATATTAACTTTTACTGAATGTCATTACAATATTTAATGTGCTGAGACCTACAATTCTTGCTAGAATCTCTTTATGAATATGAAGTATCAACCAGTTATCGGCTTGGAGATCCACGTTCAGGCGAATACAAAATCCAAAATGTTCTCCAGAGAGGGAACAGATTATTTTGGCAACCCTGCTAACACTTTCGTGGACACTGTTAGTTTAGGCTTGCCAGGTGCACTTCCAGTGCCAAACCAAGCAGCTATTGATCAAATTACTAAATTATCATTAGCTTTGAATTGTAAAATTAATCAATACACTCGATTTGATCGCAAGAACTATTTTTATCCCGACCTGCCGAAAGGTTATCAGATAACACAATACGACTATCCGATTGGTTATGAGGGATTCTTGGAAGTAGATATGGGTGATGATGCTAAGCGAATTCGCATTCGCCGCATTCATATGGAAGAAGATACTGGGAAGAGCATTCATGGTGAAGAAAGTAATACTACTTTACTAGATTACAACAAGTCAGGCATGCCCTTAATGGAGATTGTGACCGAGCCTGACTTTGAAACAATTGAAGAGGTGAGTGCTTTCGCAAAGCTTTTAAAACAGACGATTGAATACTTGGGAGTAAGCGAGGCGGAAATGCAGAAGGGACAAATGCGTTTTGAGTTGAATATTTCTTTGCGTACTGACGAGCCTGCTGGCAAATTGCCAGATTATCGTGTAGAGGTAAAGAATATTGGGTCTATTTCGGTTTTAGAGAAGGTGATTGAGTATGAAGTTGAGCGACAGACAATGGAGATTGACGCGGGTCGCAAATTACAAAATGAGACCCGCGGCTTAAAAGACATGTCGGGTGAAACACTCAGTCAGCGTGTAAAAGAAACCGAGGATGACTATCGTTATTTCCCTGAACCAGACATCCCACCATTTCATCTATCAGATGAATATTTGGACCAAATTCAGGGCCAGATAGGCGAGCTGCCAGCAGCTCGCCGCAACCGCTATATTTCCGAGCTCGGGCTCGAACATCAGCAGGCTGACATTTTGGTGGATCAGCCCGACAAAGGCGACTGGATAGATGAATTCTACAAACAAACCAAAAATAAAGAACTAGCTAAAGAAGCCAGCAAATGGCTCGGAGGCGAAATAACAGGCTACATTGAGCAAAGTGAATATACGCTAGCAAATATGCCTGTTACCATAGCCGACCTGGCTTATCTTTTGACCGAGATGCAAACAGGCAAGCTCTCAGGGTCAATTGTAAAAAAGGTGTTAGCTAAGCAGTTCGAAAACGGTGGCAGCGCTGAGCAGATTGTAAAAGAAAAAAACTTGGTTTTAGTTCAAGATGATAGTATATTAGAAGAGTGGGTAGAGCAGGCGATCGCCGAAAATCCAGATATTGTCGATCGCCTAGACAAAAACCCTAATGTAATTAAAGCCCTAGTGGGTAAAGTTATGGGCATGAGTAGGGGCAAGGCAAGCGCACCAAAGGTTGAAGAAATGCTTAAGGATAAGTTAAACGTTAGTTAAAAAACATGCATATTTGGGAAGACTTACGAAATCGCCTTAAAGGAGCTGAAGCCATTAGGTCTGAGATGGTCACCAGCGCTGAAGAAGCGTTATTAACTGAAATTATAGCAGCACTACAACCTTATGAAAACCAATTGGCTGCTGGGCTAGAACTAAAAGTCTCAACAACATCGTTGCGGAGTATCTTGGTACGCAAAAGCAAAATAGACCTTTTTGACCAGCTGTCACAAGATGAGCTAGAAAATTTAATAGCAAAGATACTTAAAGGCAAAACCTTTGAGAAATTTCAGCTAAAGAAGGCGAAAGTTGTCCGTGAACTCCGAACTGTTGTACTTATATTCACTAAAACAGAAGGTAACTATACTCCTACTACACCTGCAGAAATTAACGAAGCTGCTAGCAAAGCTAATGTGATAGAAAAAGATATTATGAGCCTACCTCTAGGTCAAAAGTCAGTTATCACTCTCAACCTTGGTACTAGTCCAGGGGATTCTGAAGAGCAGACATTGTCGATTACCAATTTACGTATATTACATCCAATTATTGATTCACTAAGAAGTCGAGGCTACGAAGTTACACCTTTTCCCATAACTGCTGGGTCACGTAAAGTGGATTTGCAAGTGGTTGGTAAGTTTAATGCTGATCACTTTTATCAAGAAAATGAGTCAGACTTTAAATTGGTAGAATCGCGGCTTGAAGAGTATATTTCACCTCTACTCGCTAAGGCTTTATCAAAAAATATCCTTGTAGAAGTTGAGGATTTAGCTGAGGCTATCGGTAATAATCGCAACTTCTTAGATCGACTCACCGCACACTACTTAACAGTATTGAATTTGATTCTAAAAAATAATAATTATCCTATCGAAGTAGCCACATACTTGGGTAGAGATAGCCGCGAGACGAAAATAGAGGTAAAAAAGATTGCCGACGTTGATACGGAGTCATTGCGCCACGGATCGTATCAGAACCTTATGGAAAATGGCGAAGCTACAGGACTTTCGTCTCTGGAAGCAATCTGTTTAATAGCCTATGCACAACAGCAAAATAGCACTGTGCAAAACAAATTAAGTGTAGAATTTAATATAGAATTGCCGTCAGGGTTACAATATACTGTTAAAAGAAATAGTGAGGCATGACCGCTGCCGACATCCTTTCCGATCACCAAATAATTAAACGCTTCCTCCAGCTGTATAAGCTGTATGAGGGTGAGGAGAAGTATAACCTCCTCCTTGCTGAGATCCAAGCAGATGAAGATGTGTCCGAAAAACTGGACACATTTCTGGAAGCTCACACAGAAGAATTACATGATTTAGTAGCATTCGATGCCTTTGATAGAGCAACCAGAACAGACTGAGGGTAGATTAAGCCGAGCATTTAAAAAGATTAGACAATTAGTGGCAAATCCTTTGCCTAAAGAATCTCCTCTTGAAGTCATCACCTCCGCTTATGCAAAACTTTCTTGGCATTTCAGAATCCTCTTAAAAGAATCCGGAGAAGAATTAGAGGAATTACTAGAAGGGGAAAACTTCGCAAAGTTTCTAGAACAGTTAGCCGTAATTAACCCAGACTATAGACTTTATCTGCAGCTAAAAGATACCGATTACTCTGTAGAAGAAGTAAAAAGATACATGCTGGTATTTGAGTTGATGGATAGATTGAGAATAGCTAAACGTAGAATCCTAAGACAGCAAAACCCAGCTACAAAACTTCAAATGGTAGGAGTAGACCCTGGAAAGATGCAATATTTACCTAAGGTACTGGCCGTAGAGGAAACTCCAGAAATATTAGATAAAGATGTAGAAAGGATAATGTCCACCCCATACGCAGAAATCGTAGCTAACAAAGTGAAGCGGACTAGGTTTCACAAAATACTTCAAATTATGGTTGTGCTTATCTGGTTTAGTGTACCCCTATCGCTTGCAGCAGGTGCAGGTGCGCTAGGCGTTCTGAAATATATTAAGGATAACAATCTAGGGCGATTTCTTGGATTAGTTCCGGTTGAATCAGAAGTCATTTCTGGTGAAGATGTTGTTATTAATAACGAAGATTTTGCTTTGATGACCGGGCTTGAAATGCCAGACGGCATAGAGTCACTTGGTCCCACTCCGCACACTCTAACTCAGCCTCAACCAGCCGAAATGATTACAGTAAGTGATATACAACAGCACCTTGGAGAGGTGCTAAATGAACAAGAAAGTGGAGTCGAAGAAATAGTAGAGGAAACTGAAAACACCGCCGAACAAGAAACTGCTGTTGGCGCATATGCATATCTACAGGAAAGCTTTCTAGAAATAATACCTGTTTTAAGAGAGCAGTATGAAGAATTAGAGGGAGGGGAGGAGTACTTAGCAGCTTTAGCTAGAATTGAGCAGAAGCTATTAAATGATGAGCCAATCATTATAAACATCTTGTTGAATGATAAGACAGGCGAAAACACTCCAGATAGAAGTTACTATCCACGAAATCCCCAGATTGGTAACATAGATGGCCCGATTCAGCTCGTAATCAGTCCGGAAGGTGTAGAGATCCTTATCGTGCCTAGAAACTTGCGGGTACCTGTTTTTGGTGATGCCAATGATCCTACTCGAATAACAGAAACCTTAGAAATACACTATTTGGGGACTGCAAGTACCCTTGAACCTGATTCTTCAGGGGTTATCCCGGTTAGGGCAGATGATGGTGGTGCATTTAGAACTATGGCTGCAATCACAGGTGGCAGAGAAGCAGATCTAGGTTTTAGACTTACCCTAGGTGAGCTTGAATCCATATTTGGAGCTTTCTTTCCTAACGGGATAGAGTTAACGTTTCCAGATGGATATACAGGCTATCGCTTTATAGATAACCAAAATGTTGCAGAAGATCCCAGTCTGAGGGCAGAGCCAGGCATACCAAGAACGTATACTTCAGAACAGTTAGTCTATATGTTTAGGAATAGGCGTTTTACTATCGGAGATCAAGACATAAATTCTTCAACCCAGAGAGGTATTGTATTTTTTGCGGCGCTATTAACAGGTCCTGGTAATTTAGAGAGTATTTTGGATGCCGATTATAGTGCAGGTTTTGCGGCTATATTTGCGCCACGAGATTTAAGTTTAACCAATACGACTCTTATAGTAGAGGGGGATGGTGGTGAGTCTGTTGACCACATCGTGTTTTATCAGCTATTTAATATCGCCGCTAGTAACGAGAGTTTTGGTAGTAATTTCGCTATGCAGGTGAATTCTTCGCTAGGTCTAAATTCGCTACATGGTCTATCCCAAGCAGATATAGATGCCAATGTGCAGACTTACTTGCAAGAAGAAGTAACTAGAGTATCCGATTTAGAATAATTTGCCGCTGCTTCTTTTAAACCTGTATACTGGTGTGACATGATTCAGTTTAAACAGGTAACCAAGCGTTACCCCGGAAATAGTTTTAGTATTGAAAACCTCAACTTTGTTGTGGATCCAGGTGAGTTTGTATTTTTGATAGGACCATCTGGTTCTGGTAAGACAACAGTAATTAAAATGCTAATCCGTGAGGAGTTACCAACTTCTGGGCAAATATATTTCGATGATTTTGATATTACTCGTTTATCACGAGATAGTGTTTACCGCGTGCGTCGCCAGGTAGGAGTGGTGTTTCAGGATTATAAATTGATTCCAGATAAAACCGTGTATGAAAACGTGGCCTTCGCTATGGAGGTAGCAGGCAAGAAAGATCATCAGATTAAAGATACAGTGCCTTACTTGTTGGATATTGTAGGCTTGTCTCAAAGGGCAAAAGCTTTTCCCGATCACCTCTCTGGTGGAGAAAAACAACGGGTGGCTATTGCGCGGGCTGTTTCCAACAACCCGCGCGTGCTGATTGCCGATGAGCCTACTGGAAACCTGGATCCAGCC
>CAYUPY010000061.1:0-5097 GCA_964446595.1 uncultured Candidatus Saccharibacteria bacterium
TAGCACTCATTTAATGTTTGTTACTGGGGTGATTTTAGCATATATCACCAGTGAATAGCTGGGCAAGAAGGGATTGAAGTCGAATGTTCGGGAGACGAAAGCCCCCTTGCCAGCCGTTCCGGCTGGCAAGGGGGGGGCAAAATTTAGTAAGCAATTACTGGATTTTGGGGTTCCGGGTTAGCTTTTTTAACAAAATCGCTAACATTTGTGACAAGACTGAATTGTAGTTTCTCCAAACCTGTCTCTGCCTTTCCACTAAAGCTCAAGTTCACCACATAAGAGACATTATTGTAAGTAAAGATGGCAACCCAATCATGATATTCAGAAACGATCGGTGCCGGTTCAGCCACGTCATTTTCTTGATCATCTGGAGCAGGAAGTGTTACAGGAGCCACAGGATCTACGCTAAGAGCGGATTCACCTTGTTTAGCGCCAGCCTCTGGGCTGCCCGGTTCTGTACGCCCGACCTCACTATTACGGTAAAGTTTCGCGGCTACATTCTCACCATTTACTTTAACTTGTACATCTTCAGGCTTAGCTGCACCATCATATACATGTCTATTTACTACCTCGCTTAGCGGTTGACGGTAGGCAGAAACATTTATATAGGTATAGATATCTGTGTTTTCGTTAGCTGTGCTGAAGGCATAAGTTAAATCAGGCCATTCAGATTCATCAACTTTATAGGAGTAAACCTCTGACGTCTGTTTATATTCAGCTTCTCCCACTGCATCAGCCCGGTAAAACTGACGATCCAGCATATAGGAATCGCTAGAAGGGAGGTTTAACTTATCAGACACGATCAACTCTGCTCTAAACTGCCCACCTTGAGGTTGTAGCACCACTAGACTATTGGCAGTAATATAATTTACTAATGCCTGATTGTACTTCTCACTCCCTGGAACATATTCTAGAGTATCTATTTCTTTGACAGTTAAATTTGTATAGTCCAAAGCAAACTCTACAGCTATGTTTATTTGGTCGGTCTGCTTTTGTTCTTCATCATATGTAAAGCGGCTAATTAGATTATCAGCATTAACTGAGTTCAGGTAATCCTCTTGGATTGCATAAACATACGAATCTTTTTCAGCCCAAGCCCGACTAACCACCTTTTGATTATCATTACCGTTACAGTAGTAATCATAAGTAGATTCCACAATATAGTAACGCACCCCATTTAAGGTTTCTTCTCCCACAATTTTTTGTGACTGATCTGCATCAATCCCGACAATGTCGTCAGCTGTGCCAGCATCACGTGAGATTGTAGATGTTGCTGAGTCAGCTTCAGTGGTACCAGTACTTTCTGCCGCACCACCACCAGTACCAGCAGTTGAATCAAGCTCCGCCGATCGGGCAGCTAATGGCCAAGCCTGACCCCATCCTCCTGTGAGTTTTACTGCATACTGACCACCTTTATACTGATAAGTATATTCAGGTGTAGTGAGGCTGTAGTCGATTATATTCCCTTGAGTGTCACTGGTGATACTTTTAGCATAGTAGCCATCAGGACTGGCTAAGTTGCTCCACTCGCTGGTAAATTCATCAATCGGGTATGCGCGATAATTACTCCCACAAAAAGTTGCCTTTGGGCCGTATTTGGTGGTTGTTTTAGACTTGTAAAAGCCCTCTCGATACAGAAGCAAGCTCTCAGGAGTAGCAAGTTTGCTAGTATCTCCACCTGCCGCAGCAGCGTTCTCTGCTGCCGTAGGGGCAGCTAAATCTCTTAAGTTAGAAGTTTGGTTTGCAGCTGCAATTCTATCCAAAAGCTGCTGTTGATCAGCTGGTGAGAGCTTAAGGTTATTGCTGCTCTGCAGATACGCGTATCCTATCACACCGCTTATGACAAGCACTGCGGCAATGCTACCAACAATAGTGAGCTGCTTGTTGGCGGGCAGTTTGAATAAATTCTCCATAAAGGAGGAAATATAAGAAATAAAACGTGAAGATGAATTTAGTTTTTGCTCCTCAGTCAGCATGCGAGCCGCTAGCTGCTCAACAAACTGGGCACTGGGATCCAGCCCATCAGAGGTATGAAGCGCTTCATAAAGTGCTGATACCTCATCAGGACGGGATTGTAAGTTTTGGTTTACTTTTTTCACCTTCATATTACTATTAGAACTTAGTGTACATTTTTACTGAATATCATGACTGGCTATGAGTTTTTGCAATTTCTTTATTCCTCTTTTTTGAGTTGTTTTAACGTAGTTCATATCCTTGCTTAAGTGATCACAAATTTGCGCCAACGACATTTTTTCTACCAACCGCAAGGCTAATACCAGTCGTTGGCGCCGCGGCAGCTGCTCCAGCAGCTGCGTGATCTTATCCAACAGTTGTTGTTGCACACTCTCTGATTCATACTCTTCCACTATTTGCTCCATCTGTGACTCATCAAACACTACTTGTTGAAAGCGGTATTTTTGCTTCAAGTAATCTGTATACACGTTATAGGCAATACCATAAAGATATTTTCGGGCTGCACTTAAATTATTAATATCAACCTTAGCGCCCACAAACCGCATAAAAGTCTCGCTGGTTAGGTCTTCTGCAGTTCCTCTATCTAAGGTCCGTGAAAAGAAGAAGCGATACAGCTTAGTAATGTGCTTCTGGTAAATGTTAGAGACAATAGAATTGTCCATATAGCATCCATCATAGCAGTTCCGTCAGGGAAGATGGACTGGGCGCATTAAAGTAAATTTTAGAAAAAACCCACTATTTCAGCTAATATTGTGAGGAATATTTTATGAATAATAAATTAGAGCTACATCAAACTGTTTTGTTGGTTCTATGTGTGATTTTGGCAATCATTACCTCCTTTTTAGCAGGGATGCTTTTGATGCAAAAACGCAAGGATGTGGTCATAGCCGTCAATGCGCAAGAGATTGATAATTACTCGCGAACTTTAGCCGAATACACGCAAAACGTCTCTGTACTGGAGGAAGAAATAGCAGAACTAGAACTGGGTCTAGACTTTTATGACAGTCAAACCCAAGACTATTCATTAGAAAAGCAAGACCTGTTGATAGAAATCAATAAACTGAAATCACAAGTAGTCACCTTAAATGCCGAGATTGAACGCCGAAACAACCTCTTTCCGTTTCAGGTGCCTACGAAAGGCATAGTCGGCTCTGTAAATGGGTTTTTCGGAGGGCAAATGTATCATCTTGACCATCTGGGAATTGATATTTGGACCTCAAACCTGAATGGCGGAAAACTTCCTGACCATAAAGGAAACCCTGTATTTGCTGCTTGTAACGGTGTGGTAGTTAGTTACCAGGAAGGAAATGGAGGCATGACAATCAATTGTGACCTAATCCCAAAGGATAAAGGATATAAATTACCCGCATATGATGTATTCACCTACTACGGTCACATGGGACATGCTGAAACTAAAGAACTATACTTTCAGGTGAAAATCGGTGACAGGGTAAAGGCAGGCCAATTAGTTGGTTATCAAGGAGATCTAAGTTCTTTCTTCCCAAATATGCGTAATGTACACCTTCATTTTTCAGTGTTCACAGGCCTCGGCGAAACCGACCCCAACGGTGGGGCACTGAACCCTTGTTTATATATTGGTGGAGAATGTGAAACACTGGGATATCAGTTTGATATTTAGCTAGAGGTGACGATGTTTTTGCTATAATCATCAGAATTTATGGACAAATCTATTTTGTTCCAAAAAGTTTTTGTTGTGGGGGTTTTAGGCTTAATGTTCTTTGCACTTACTACACGCGATGTAGTTGCTCAGAGTCCACCCCCTACTCACGCGCAGGAATATCCATTTCACGATGTGGCTAAGGGCAGTTGTAGCAGTGGTGGCGGATGCTTTATTGATCCCTGGCGTTTTTACGAACGAGAATGTACTTCCTATGTAGCCTGGCGTTTAAATAACGAGTTTAAGCTGCTAGAACTAGATTTTCTTTTTAGTAATGATTTGGATGGCGATGGCGGAATCGATCTAGGCTCAGCAATTAGCTGGGTAGATGGTGCAGCTAGACTGGGTTATAAAGTTAATTACCAGCCTCAAGTGGGTTCAGTGGCATATTGGAGTAACTATTCAAGTGGGCATGTTGCCTATGTAGAAAGCATAAATGTAGATGGCACTGTGAATGTTTCGGAATACAGGTCAAATTCAGGGGGAATTTATAGCTATACACAAGGAGTGCGAGCAGAGAAATATATCCATATATATAGCGATCAAATTGCACAACGCTATACACACAAAGAGTTAGATATATTAGCCAACGAAAGCTCCAAGAGTTTATTGTTACTACCTGACAGTACGGGAGTTGCGCTAGGCGAACTGAAGCTAGAAGCCAAAGACGGCAACCTTCGCCTAGCGCTCAGTCGCAACACAGTAACCGGTATTCTTTCTGCTACTGATTTGGGCAGAGTACTGGGAATCACTACCCCTAATGAATTACAGATACTGTGGGAAGCAACCTATGTACCAAGTAACAAGGGATACTGGATGTGGACTAATATTGAAGCCTCTAGACAACCGGAAATTATTAACATCATTATTAAAAAGGACAAAGCCATCTTAACAATTTTCACGCCACAATATGATCAGCAAAAAGACGTTGTATCTTTACAGAAAAAGGTACATGATTACAAATTTACTTCACAATTTAATGCCGATTCATTTCAGAATTTAACTCCTGATCAAATAAGGATTGTGCCCAGACGCACAGGCTTAACCGATATGGTGGTCATTGGTCATAAAGGGCCAATTTCCCTTGTATTAGTAGAGAATAAAGACACACCCACAGTGACTGCAGTTCCAACTAAACTGGCAGAATTCCTGCAAAGTATGTCGAGTTAGCCCTAAACATAATGGCATGGTATAGGTTGTAAAAAGAACTCTAGGTAATCAGCTTTGATACTACAATTTGACGATGATCGTAGGTTTCTTGTGCTGAAAGATATTCACCTATGCAAGTAATTAAATTCAATTGATGCGAGTGATACTGGCGGTAAAGAGTTTCTTGAGCTTGATTTGTAGGTACTTGGAAGTTGTGTGTCACCTGGAACTCCTTTAGTTCGCCATCTCCCATCTCTACTTTGAATTTTGAACCTATGTTTAGATATTGAAGCCCG
>CAYUPY010000061.1:5107-5255 GCA_964446595.1 uncultured Candidatus Saccharibacteria bacterium
GACTCTTATTATAGCACAGATCTATCAAGCCATATTGGGGTGTTGGGCTGACTACTCACTGGACTAACTCGCTGTTTCTCGTGCTAGTATTGATGATGAGACTGTCCGGAATTTTTTGAAATGAGGAGAAAAGGCAGGTACAGTAGTG
>CAYUPY010000062.1:0-4793 GCA_964446595.1 uncultured Candidatus Saccharibacteria bacterium
TTTCACGATAAGCAGCATGTTTTTGACGTGATCGCTTTTTTATAGAATCAGCTATATATGTGGCTGGAAAATTGGGGAATAAAGTGCGTGCTGAAAAAGCTTTTGATGTAGAACCATCAATACTTAACCTCATGATTGTTTCCCCCCTCCCCAACCCCATGATGTCGGCGACTTTGATTTGGTTAGCCATTAGTGAGGCCTGTTGGGCGGCCGGAGTGCTTGATAACGCAAATACAATGTCTGTACCACTTTTTTCCGCGATAGTGGCAGATGGAGCTTCGGTGGCTATGACAAATCCGACCTGATGCTTTCGTCCACTGGTAAGCATTCTGTGCAAGCTGTGGTTTTGGTGATCCAGCAAGCCATTCATATAAACATAAGCTGGATTAGGCGAATCTGGGGTGCGTGTACTTCTTGCAGTTATGGCTAGACTCAACTCTAGATTAATAAGCTTGTATAGAAATTTTTTACTAGCTAAGGGCAGTTCATCAGAGTTTAGGCTGATTAAGAGTATCTGGTTAGATTTAAAAACTTCAGCAAAACTAAAGCTTGATTTGGGTTGGCCAATAATATTTGCCAAAATTGGGTTGCTGAAGTGCTCACTCAAAGTTTTAGTGATTACTGCTACTTCTTGCTGGTGTTTATGACCGCGTTTGGAATTAAACTCTTGGTTCCAGTATTTAACTAGAATTGGATCTTTCAGCTGCTTTATCAAAAATTCTCGGTAGTCTGCGTTTACAAGCATGCGGTCCAGTCCAAGGAAAGATACATTATCTAATTTAAGTAGGGTAAGTAGACATTTTTCTATTAACTGTTCAATATTCTCTGTCCAATTATGTCCGAATTCTGTCTTTAAAATTTCCACAAGTAAGTGAATCACCTTTTCATAGTGGACTTTGGAATCTGAAGTAGTATCAAAGACATTCAGTCCTACTGGATAATCCTTATCAGCTAGGTCTAGAATTACAACATCTTCTAGTCTGTGCTCCGGTATCTTTTTCATAAGGCTATCTACTAGATCACCGTCTTCATCAATTACCACCAGACTTGCTTGATCATAGATGTCGGCTAAAGCAGATCCCTGTAAAAATGTGGTCTTTCCCATGCCAGGTTTTCCCACTACGTTTACATGATTTAGCCTATCATCGGGGTAAATCCCAAATTTCAAATGTTGGCCGCGATAATCTGTTTCAGCCACGATGCGGGAGCCATGCTGAGGCAAGTGTAGTGGCGGTTCAATCTTGTGACTACGAGCCCACTTAATGGGTAGGTGGCTGAACTCTTGCTGGGGCAAATGATAAATCGAGGCAATTTCTGCAGAATTAAAGGTTGATTTAGTCTTTTCTGATAAGAAACGTGACTTATATCGACTTAATGCATTTTGTCCCGTGAGTGATGTGATGATTGTCTGCCAGGGCGAAGGCGAAGCCTTCGCCCGCAAAGAATTTAAATGAGCACTCCTATACTGTCCGAAAACCTCCAAAATTTTATGGTGGTTTTCGGCTACAGAATTTGTGGTATCTGACTTAGTCAATATTCGCAAACTAAATTGATAGATCTCTTTGTCTTGTTTTTGTGGTGAAAATGGTCGTAAAACTAACTGCAAGAAACTTTCCCCTTCTTTATTTAGGTGTATTATTTTGCTTAACAGGTTAGCTAAAGGGTTTAAAGTGAATTGACTGTATGTCCGAATAGGAAGCTGGGGGTCTAGCTCTAACTCTAGCTCGCTTATCAATAAATTGTCAGACTTTTCTGGATCAAATTGGTCCGCATAGTCTCCAATCTGCATAATTTGAGCTGAGGGATAAAACTGATAGATTTGATTACTAAAAAATGTTTTATATTGTTTATCAACTACAATCAGAAACAAGATGCCGAATTTACCGATAGCAATTTCTAAGCTAAAAGGGTGAGAGGCTTTATCAGCTTTAAGGATAATGCGATGGAGAGATTGGAATAGAGATTCAGCTGCCGCGGGACCATGTACATGGTCCCGCGGCACAACAACATTTAAAACACATTTATTATTAACAATTTGTTGACTAACTTTAGACACAAATCATTATACAAGCTTTATGCTCTCAATAACATCGCCAGCACGAAGCTTATCAACAACATTCATTCCCTTAGTTACCTTGCCAAAAACGGTATACTCTTCATCTAAAAAGTTAACATCATCCAATGTAATGTAGAACTGGCTACCACTGGACTTTTTTTCAGGGTTAACTGCATCTCCAAGTCTAGCCATAGCGATCGCTCCGCGATTATGTTTTAGGCCGTTATCTACTTCAGCATCAACTTGATATCCAGGCCCACCAGTACCATCACCCAATGGGTCACCACCTTGGATGACAAATCCAGGTTCGTAACGATGAAATGTCAATCCATCATAGAAGCCTTCTTGGACTAGGAAAACAAAATTGCTAACCGTTATTGGTGCCTTCTCTACGTTCAGGTCAACTTCGAATTCACCTTTGCTAGTGGTGATAACAGCTTTGTTAAACTTTTTAAGTTCCTCTGCTGATAGTTTAGGAGGGGCTGCGTCGTACGCATTATATTTATCTGACATAACTTGAGTATTTGTTGAATTAGAAGTACTTTGATCGGAGGTAGCAACACCTAAAGTGCCACTATTAGTTGTGCAGCCTACAAAAACAAGCATTGCCAGTGCCAGCACGAACATCTTTACACCATGCTCTTGAAACATATCAAAACCAGTTTAATAAGTAATATTGTAGTATAATACAACATGGTTTTAAGCTTAAGCAACGTATAAATTATGGCAGAGGGTGCGCCAGATATTGGGAGTGAACTAGGCTACCTTGGAGGGCTATTAACAGGGGCGCATTCGCTGGCTGACATCGAACAGAATGCGGGTGAGTATGCAGGTGCTGCCAAAATGATTGGCGGTGCTGCTGGGATGGCTATGCGGATAGGGTTCGAAATTGGCGTGCTCGGCTTTAAAGGTGGTGTGCCCACCGCCAAACAATTCCGGACAGAACACCTATATCATCGTTTAAAAGTAATTAGCCGCCGCCCTGAGGCTGAACTTTTTAATGATATAAGTTTTGGCGGCGTTGATCTGCGTTTTTCTGAACTAGACCCCACAACCCCAGACGGGCGACTACTGCAGGAGACCTTTAACAACTTAGTGGCATCAACCAACCCGGATAGTAAACCTGCTGAATTTCTGAAAGCTCAGGAAGCTTTAGTGAACGATATGGCGCATGTGTACTTAAAAAAATGGTTCAAAAATTCGGACAGCGAGTTTGGCAAAGATAATTGGTGGAATATTGGTGAGAACAAATTAAAGTACCAAATACTGTTAGCGGAAGTGAAAAAGTACTTTTATAAGTTATTTACTCAGATTAAACCTGTAGCTGATCAACCTTATGTCGCACCATTTTTTGCTGATGAGCGGCTCTTGTATGGTGATAGATACGGTAATAGTCGTAAGATAGTAGAAAAGGTAAATGCATTAAAGCAACACTATAATACTCAGATTGTGGAAGGTTTAGATACCCCTACCCCAGGCAAAGTACAGATAGAAAATGTCGGTGTTTTTAACGATGATCGTGCCGAAATTCTAGAAAACACTCTGGATATTGCACAGGTGGCAAGGAATTTTGAGTTAGACTTCACGGAAGCCTTTGGAGATCCTGCCTTAGTGCGTTACCGGAACATGGTGGGTATGGCAAATAATGGGAGAGATGAACTTCCACCTGCTGTTCCTCGTATGCCCTTAAACCAAGCTCTTCATGAATTCATGCGGGAATTTGCGCATAGAATTATGCCAGGTCTGCTTGGGCAGAATCCATATGATTTTGAGTTAGTGATAGTAAATGGTCGCCCCGAATACAAAAGTAGTAGCCCTCTAAATACCAATTTTGCTGTACGCTTGGCATTGATGAATATTATTGCCTCTGAACTAGTGAAGAGGCTGTATTTAGAAGGTAGTCCGAATAGAGGTAACTATGAGAAATTTGTAGCAGCTAATGATGCTTGGTTGGGTATTCTAAAAAATTCGGCCAATCGTAGTGGAACGGAAGTTTCAGAAAAGAACTTAAACCGAGAGGCCCTCGGGGAAATGTTGCGGGTTACGGATGCTATAGAGAGATTAGTAGATATGGGCGCTGACAGTTCGCTAGATAAGATGCGTAAAGTGACAGTGATACATCCCAGTCCCGAGCAGAAGTTAGCAAGAATTTTGGGTGAAAGCTTTGGTACTAAGCAGTTGCTAGATAAGTTTATTCAAATGTCCGGTGACTTTTCTAGGATAGAAAAGGCTCTTTCCAGATTAGATGCCATCTATCCTGCTGCAGAAGTTGCTACTTATAAAGCCCAAATAAGAGACCTTCTTGGTAAAGCCCGCGAAGTGTATTTCTTCATTGCTCAAAAATATCTCAGTAAAGAGAATCTCTTTAATACTGATAATCTAGGATACCGGAATGGAAACCAGCAATGGGTAAATAATTTGAATGATGACTGGTTTGCCCAGTACTTCCGTAGTTGGCGTCCTACTGTGCCTGAACTACTAGGCCCAGGTGAAAATGTTCATCCTCGTGCAGTGCGCGAACGGAAAAACTTAACGCTAATTTTGATAAATAAATTGAAAGAAATTGGCCCAGACAATCTAGCCAGCACTTTTAAACAGGCCCAGAATGCAGGTGGAAGAGGTTTCGGTTTTGGGATGGGAACCCCCACCCAAGGCATGAATGACATGATTCTGAACATTCCCGGACAAAAAGATACCATGACCAACATATCTACGACTTTAGAACACACTGCTAATC
>CAYUPY010000063.1:0-4180 GCA_964446595.1 uncultured Candidatus Saccharibacteria bacterium
CTTTGTACTCAATGTCGTGTTTAAGTTTATTAAGTTTTAACTTAAGCCCTTTAGTTGTAGTTGTTTGTTTAATATCTTTAAATTGGTCATCAGTTGCAACTTGAACTAACATATTTAAACCCGCAGGATTCTCACTATAATTATAATCCCAAAGAATCTCAGGAGTTAAGTTGTCGTTTAGGGTTGCAGGGTTTACTCTTAAGTTTTTTACCACGGGGTCAAATACCTGGACAACAGCGTGATCGTTGGCTCTACTTACATAATATATCTGTCTTCCCCAAATTTTCTCCTTAAAAGATTTTCCTGGCTCTAGATATGCATCAATGTAGTCGTTTACATATGGGGCAGTAGGATGTCCAGGAATAAGGTCTATTACGTGATTGTTTCCCCCGCTTAACCTAGCAGTCGTGGCGTAACGAATAATTAAATTATTAGAGTTGGGAAGTTGCTCAATAGAATAGCCATTGTGATCATACCAACTGAAATCAATGTTTGTGGGGTCATACTCAGGGGAAACTATAGCAGCTTTAGCAAATTGACCTCCATTTCTAGATATACGTGCTTCTCCAAATTTAGTAATTATCTGGAAGTCGTTATTATATCGCCAACCAAAAATGAATTGGTCAAGAAAGGAGTAGTGCATTTGATTCGGGGTAAGTGTCTCGCTACTTCCTAAGAATGAGTACTTATCGCGATATTCACGCGAGTTGCATACGCTCTGGTCACCAGTCACCTTTTTATCGGGACAGAACCACAAATTAGCATGAGATGCCCCTAAGTTATGCCCAATCTCATGCAGCATAGTGAACTTTGCTTCATCCCTACTGTATCCTTCAGAAGAAAACTTCATCAGGAATTTTTTTATTCTATTACCATCTTTGTCATAAACCGTGTAAACAGGCTGTAGCACTGCGGATCCATAATGGTTACAGTTTCTGAGTCCAGGTGTGACAAGCACAATAAAGTCATATTCATTGTAGTCAAATCCTTCTACACCATTCATGAACTGAGTGTCGTTAATGTAGTTCATTTTGGTAATGATGCTACAACTTGTGGGGAAATCAAGATTAAACCAACCGAAACTTTTAGCCTCCAGAGCTAACTGACCACCTGAGTTTGTCAGCATGCGAGTAGCCACCTCTGAATTAAACATTTCCTCAGTCGTAGCGGGATCAAATAATGGGCTTTGTACGTCTTCTCTAAATAGAATGTGGATTAAAGCGACTTTCCGGTTGCCTACCTTCTTTGCTTGATATTCTGGGTTAAACTCACTTCTACTTGCCACTGATCTGTCGAATGAATAAGTAAATGCCTGTTCACTATTTCCAACTAGGCCATACCCATCAATATCTTCAGTGGCATACAAGTTTATGAAATCTCCACTTTCAATACCCTGAGAAACTAGCCGATCCCCCAGTTGGTTGTTCAGTTGAACTATACTAAAGTCTATTTCCTGGGTAACACTATTTCGGAGCGGTTGTCCAAAGGCATAAAGTTCCTTAACTGGGACACTGTCTGCTTCTGGGTCCCGATCTAGTGATAAGTAGTAGTTATAATCAGATACTGGGCGATCAGGGGTTTCGTCATTCTCTGCAGGAATAGTATCCAGCACCTCCACTATAAGTTCTCCTCCAACGCTGTATTTTTGAGGTTGATTAGCACTCAGACTATTTTCTGAAGGTCGCCCCTGATTGAACCCTAGGTGGGCAAGTACGATTACAAATGTTACTACTGCAAAAGCTAGTAATAATACTACTTTTTGAACAGAAATTTTTAATCGTTTGAGCATCTAATCATCTTAGCCAATGTGGGCCTTGAAAACTAGCTCCACAGGCTGAATTTTTTGGTTAGCCTGTCTATATCTGTCTTTTTACCAAAAATTCCTATTCCAAGATAAGTAAGTTGGTCTTTAAGCTTATCCTTTAAGGCCGCTTGCAGTTCATCATCGTCGTTAAAATCTATCATTTCTAGAATGAGGAGATCTTTTTACCCCTCCACAACTGGTTCGGTAATTTCCGAGAGCTTACGTATTAATTGTGATTCCGTCCAATCACTCTTACCATTAACATCGGCAACCACGGTATAAAAAGTAGTTACCGCTTCTCCCGATAATGAATTATTTACAGCGATTTCAAAACATTCATTTATGAGATCCTCTAAGTCTGGATAGGAGATAATTTGCACTAGATAGTTTTGCAGTATCTCTCTCAAAGTAAGCTGTACAGGCAATAAATCTCGCGCTAGCCTCTCGTTTTGAAAAATAATACCTTGACGTATACCTTCTAATGCCAGGCTAGTTTTGGACACGGTTCCGCCTCGGTTTCTCTGCTTTATCCAGCGCCTATAGGGCAGATAGTATAAGCTAGCGAGTCGTTGAGGACCGCCATCGATACATGTACAGTAAATTCTGGCCCAAACCTTAGCCTCTAGAATACCGTCAGCTGCCTGCATGCAATAGAACATTAAGGTAGGAATTTTCTGAAGGGAATTGCGAACTCCTGAATATTCCAGTGCTACGTTGGAGAGTAGGAGAATTTGGTGAGGAGTTAACTTTAAGAGTGGAGATTGCTCAGCGCTTAGTTCGAGCTGTGCAGTAGGGAAATCATGATTGGGAATTAATCTTAGAATATCTCCTATTTTTTCCATATTTAAAATATAGCCTGGGTCCCATTACATTATCTTTGCGTGGGCTGGTAGAAATTCCTTCGCTATGCAATACTGAGCAAGTTTCGCAAAACCTGTTATGAAAAAGCTTTCTATCATCATTCCCGCACTTAATGAAGAAAAATACCTGCCACATCTCTTTGATTGTTTACAAAAACAATCATTTACCAATTTTAAAGTAATAGTTGCAGATGCAAATTCTACTGATGGCACTAGAGAATTATCCTTGATAAATGGGGCACAAGTTGTCTCAGGAGGATTGCCTGGGGCTGGCCGAAATGCTGGAGTCAAACTGGCTAACAAAGGTAACTGGATTTTATTTTTAGATGCGGACGTCGGGTTTAATGAGACTTTTTTGGCAGATTCGCTCTCATATGCAGAAAGCAAAGGGATAGATATTACGAATTATTATTTTAGCTACACAGGTAAGATTCTAGAGGACTTTATGCATTTTCATTGGAACCTAGCCACCTTTATTGCTCAATTTACCCGCAAACCTTGGGTGACAGGGCATGCAATTTTGATTAAATCCACAGTGTTTCAGCAATTAGGTGGATTTGATGAAAGCTTAGAAACTTCTGAGGATTTCGATTTAATAGTAAGAGCAAAAGCTTCTGGATACAAGTTTGCAGTGTTGCCATTTTATGTAACACATTCCAAACGTCGGTTTCAGAAAATGGGATATATTCGCATTATCACTGCATATATACTTTCTTCAATATTCTTCTCTTTTGGCGTAGCTGGCATGGAACGGAGCAAAGATCTAATTCGTCGCCTTAATGGCGGGTGGGGAAAATGGTAGATGCTAATTGAATTAATCGATTCATTAAGATAGAAGTGAACCAGAAGGAAGCGTAGCCGGTGAGTCTTTTTTCTTTAGGAGTAATATTTTTTTCTAATTCGAGTGCTGCTACATACTGTTCAATAATTCTCCCCCATCCAAAGCGTTGCGCTCTTTTTTGGGCGGCAGCAGACATCGCCGCATACCCATCGGCTGAAAGCTCACCTATTGATTTTACGGCAGCGGCAAAAGTTTCTGAGGAGGCAGAAGAAGGCAACAGCCTTCCATTTGCAGAGGTTACCTCCTCTTTAGTCGTATCATTTTCAAGGGCGACGATAGGAAGCCCTGCTGCCAGTGCCTCTAGAATAACGAGACTTTGCACCTCCATCTTAGAAGCGGACACAAAAATATCAGCCTCCGCAAACCGCGCCGGAATATCTTGGTAAGCTACAGTTCCGTACAAATTAACCCTGGTGGTAAGTCCTGCTGCTGAAATAAAGTCTTTAATGGCCTGTACATACTCTTCTTCCTGGAAGCTGCCAACCAACTCCAACTGATAGTTTTCTGGCAAAAACTGCATTGCCTCCACCAAAAAGCCTTGATTTTTGTGGCGGACAATGTGCCCGGCGAACAGTAACCTCACGACATCAGTAGGCTTCTGTCGCTGGGTACCCCAAAATCGTTTTAGATCGCGTCCATTAGGAATCTCTACTATTTTGCCTTTGTAGCCATATG
>CAYUPY010000064.1:0-3848 GCA_964446595.1 uncultured Candidatus Saccharibacteria bacterium
AGGGAGGTTACCGCTATGATTTTTCTCACTTACACAAAATATTTGACACTCTCGACTGGTATCGTAAAAATGGCAAATCAAAATTCAGTCAGAAATACAATGATTTTCAAGATGATATCAGAAATATCGAGTATAAACTGTGTGTTGTTCTGAAGGATTAACCTTCAAATCCATCTGAAAGATCAATTCCTTCTTGCACTTTCTCTATGCCCTTCTCGTCCCTATATATTCTATGATATAAACCTTGTCAAAGGTACCGGGTTCAAAAGGTTATAGTCGTTAAAATAGATGTTTACATCAGGGTTAAAGTCTTTAACCCTGCGGTGCATGTACGCAACGTAATCACTTCCAAATGTAGGAAAGTACCAGTCGTGTACTGTCATCTCATTGTTTAAGTCCCATGCTTCTACATCGTCTTTATACCGAGCTGCAGTGTCATACCTTTGCTCAATTTCTGCTTTGGTAGCAGCAGTATCACTACGCATACTATAAAGCCATTCAGGGTCTTTCCTTTTACCGTCATAATCTTGCCCCCAGAACAATGTGGTGCCTCGCAGTCTTAAGTCGTTTGCCACAGCAAAGTCTCTTACTGCATCAGCCTTTGTGTAATCTGCCACGTCTCTGTTACGTTCAATCTGCCTCCCAATCTCCTGAACCTAAAACCTGTCGCGATGTTGTGCCAGTATCATCGAAACTAGAACCTATAACATTATAAGCGATCACCAGCACAAAACTCACAAGGAAAAGCAAAATAATAAGGAATACTAAAGATCTTTGACTTACAGAGTTTTCCCTCATGATCTCATTCTATGCTAGTGCTTTCAGCTTTGCAACAGGGCTGTTTAGTTAGTTTTTTGTGCAATTACTTTAACAAACAGGTAAATAACTTAAGACTTAGTATTGACTTTTAATGTCTCCTTAGTTAAGATAGGTTATGAAAATCGGGGCTAGCCTAAACAGTAGGTATTTACCCATAGCTTTGGTGGGGATAGTTGTTCTTTTTTTAGCAAGCATTCTTTATGTAAATAGACAGGTGGTGAATGACGGATCTTCTGGCAAAGTACTTGGTGTTTGCACTAGCGAAAATAATTGCAGCAACTCAGGCTATGTTTATTCAAATGATTTTGAACATCATAACAACGGTGTTTATACCAGAAGCCAATGGAATACAGACTGGGACTCCCCAGGAGCCAGTCCTGGTTTGGACAATGGATGGCTGTCTATTGTAAATGACTCAACACAAGGGAAAGTGCTGAGAATGTTCTACAATAAAGATCAAAGACTACCAAAAGGTGGTGGTATTGATTTTAAACATGATTTAGGTAGAGGATATGACGAGCTTTACTTCAGTTATAAAATTAAGTTTGACAACACCTTTGCCTGGTACCCAAATGGGAAACTGAACGGACTTTGTGGTGGAGACTGCAACTCAGGTGGCGATGATGCAAACGGATACAATGGCTGGAGCGTGCGTTTACACTGGCATGATATTAGCTGTAGCAGTGGCACAGCAAACTGTGCGTGTTATTCAGGTTTTGGTTGTTATTTAACAAACCAAGGGGTAGCTTCCACTTATGTTTATCATGCTGATACACCAGGTAGCTATGGTCAGGCAGACGGCTGGGATGGGTTTCGCTACAGTAAGGATAGATGGTACCAAGTAGTAGTTAGGGTAAAGATGAATGACGTAGGTCAAAGAAATGGTATTGCCGAGGCATGGGTTGATGGGGTAAAAGTGCAAAGCAAATCAGACTATGAGTTCCGCAAAACCAATAGCTTGGATATAGACAAGCTATTTATGAGTACATTTTTTGGTGGGAGCACACCATCCCAAACAGACACCTACATCTATTTCGATGAAATTACCGTTACCAAGTCTTATCCAAGCACTTCCACCACATCATCTGTTACTACTACTAGCTCTAGCGCAACCAGTTCTGCACAACCAGAGGATATTACTATAGGCAAAGTAGTGCTAGTAAGCACTCCAGACGGTTCAGTAGTGAGGGAGCTTGGCGTGGACAATGCTATAAACTTTGAGGATACGGTTCCTGGTCTTTCTATACTGGCAGAAGATGTATCTCCACAGGTAAGTTCAGTTGACTTCTACTTTAATGATACCTTCATTCGAACAGAAGCTAACGTGCCTTTGGCAATTGGTGGGGATGGCAGCGGAGAAATCTTCAGTTTTGATCAGCTAACACTCGGAAACCATACTGTTAGGGTAGAGCCAAAGGATGTACAAGGAAACTTGGGCATCCCATTTGAGGCAAGCATATCAATTACCAACGATGCTCAAGTTTCATCTTGCCCGGGGGATTACACAGATGACGGATATGTAAATGCCGCAGATTTATCAATCTTTGCCCAAAATTACTTAGTAACCGGGGCTAGTTGCGACATAGATTTAGCAGGAAATGATTGTACCTTAAACGAAGCCGATCTGCTTGTATTTATTGATAAATACAAGCAGCCTGGTTGCAGCTTCTAGGTAGGGACTTAGGATTCCTGATCTGAGCCCGTTTCCTCATTTGAGACTTCTATTTTTTGTACTGGACATTCAGCAGGTAATAGTGGGGTCTTACTTGCTTCGGGGCTAGATTTTTCGAATTCTAGAAATTCCCCCTCAATGAAAGAGCCAGCCGCTTGAGCTGTATGTTTTTTGTTGGGTTTTCTATAGGGAACAATTGCATATATTTTTTCATTCATAGTATATATTAACACAATATATTGGCCTGTGTCAACGATCAAATATTTCCCGATGTAAACTTAAGCAAATAACTTAAGCTCTGCGTAACTAGTAGGAAAATACATTTCGACCTCTTCTTGCCATCGTCTAATGATTTTTAGTTCTGATTCTCTTTTTACTGGGTCTCTGGATAAGCTAACCCAGAATACTGGAGACTCATATTCCCCTTTTTCCTTGAACGCGTCGATTTCAGCGAAAGTTAAGGTCTCATCATTTGCAAAGCTCTCTACCGCAGTTATTGGGTATCCCATTAAGGTGCCATACGTTTTTATAAAATATGGATCGCCATAATTAAGCTCATTGTTGTTTACAAGAAGGATCAAATTCTGAAGCTGGTTCATGTATTCTTTGTTTTGTGCTACTAAAAAAGTTGGCTGTGCGGAGCCTTTATCTACAACAATTACCTCCAATCCTAGTGTAATTTTAAGGTAGTTTTCAAAGTGAGTTGCGTAATCTTGGTAGTCTTGTGGCATCAGATCTTTATGTTTTTGCAGGTACAGGGTCAATTCTGTTGCAGGTCTTATTCTTAAAATCATCTGACCTAGTTCGATACGCACTACCAAGGGGGCGTCCATATCGTCAAGTTCACTGGTGATAGAAAAGAGATTTTTATCAGCCGGAGTTTCTAGCATAGCTATTTATCGAAATCTATTTTAAAATTAACAACTACATTGACAAGGGTTTATATAACCCCTATAGATAATAGCATAAAACTAGCAGCTTAATAAACACAAAGCTTACAGTATTACAATTTATCACCGGTACCGATCAGAGCCAGCTAGACTTGCTTCACCTCATATCAGAAAGGAAAGATAGGGATCTTAAATATCAAAAAACAGAACCACCAAACCAAAGCCTGCTAGCACCAGCATTGCCATCTCCAATCCTAAGAAAATACTTAGAGCCACCATTACAAAGTAAGATATGCTTACAAATACCGCGCTAAATATTTCTCGCAAGAAATTGGCCTCATCGTAAAGACTAACATCTTTTGTAGCAGTTAATTCATCAAGAATTACGACTTCGGATGACTGCAGATATATCTTTCTTGATAATTTACTAAGGGTATCTGTAGCCAGTAGTTGCCAGAATTTGTTTG
>CAYUPY010000065.1:0-3685 GCA_964446595.1 uncultured Candidatus Saccharibacteria bacterium
GCCGCTCGCAACGCGAGCGGGGAAAGAATTGGTAATGAACGTATTGACGCAGGCGGCTTACAGTGGCGAACCAAGTTTGCAAATGGCCAAACCTTGCAAGAGGTGCGCTGCCCGCAATGCGGGCAGCGCTGGGTGGAAGCTTGCGACGGCTGGTGCGACATCTGCAAACAAGACTCGTCCACCATCCGTCGCAACTACGAGCAAACTCGAAATATCATTTACAAAGAAGGGTCAAATTCAGAATGGATACCAGGGATTGGGACCCTAATCGGACAAATGTTGGCGAGTTTTATTGAAGGAATACTTGGAAGTGCGGCACCCGAGACTCAGCCACACGTAGCGTAAATCTATCTTCAGTGCTATATTCGCTACATTAACCTTAACTGATTTAAATGAAAGATAATCTACAAAAAGCGCTACAGATATTCGAAGGCAAGGGATTAGACGCAGTATCTAAAAGCATTGAAAATACAAATTTATACCAAATACTGCTAACCAGAAACGCTGACGAAGAGCAACGCCAAGAAATCACCGAGGAAATAGCTGATGAGTTTTTAGAAGTTCCTCATACTTTAAGGAGTAACCAGGATATATATCTTGATGTTTTTAATCACATCTACCAAGCTTGGCAAGTTACCCTAAATCAATCAACAGCTGAAGTAGAATCAAACGCCTTCGTGTGGTTTGGCCTGGAACAAATTAACCAGTGTTATGATGGCTTCTCTTACGCTAAGGGACTAGCTGAGACCGATGAGGATCGTAAAATACAAGAACAAGCAACTAATATTTTCTCCATCTTCGCCAATGGGGTGGATGTTTTAAATATCCAATCCCTAGAAAGTACTCCAGAGGCAGTTATACTCCTGATTAAACTCACAATTGTTATTGCTACTTTCGAGGAAGAGGTAAGTGAAAATCTGTTAAGAGAATTTGAAAAACTGAGAGGATATCTAACGAAACAAGGAAGCTGGCTGACAGAAGAACATTATGAAAACTTGAAAACAGAGCTAATAAGTGAAGTTGGACTTGAGCATTTACGCAATATCTCAAACGAAATTTGGCCACAAATTAAGCTGGTCCTAAGTTTGCCCAATCGAGTCTCTCCTTTTGATTTAGATGTGATCCTACTTGCTAACCACTACTACGGTGCAACTCAGCTACTGGAAGTTATAAATCAGCTTACAAAAACTGAGGCGGGACCAGAAGATTTAAGCGATGAGAAGTTTCTAGAAAAACTGTTCACTATAATTGGGGATTACTTTCAAACACTGAGTGGAAAAGAACTTGAGCGTAGCGGGCGGTTGATAGAGGCGGTTATTAATGTTACCAGGGCTGCAAATACTGAACTAAACCTTATACCCTCATCGTCTTCTACTAAGAATTTTATTGCTACTTGCCTCACTAAACTATTGCCATCTATAGCAGAACAAGAACTGCGTAGTAAGTTAGCAACAGCAGTAATCTACACCGGAGAGGTGCCTTTCTACGAAATAAAATTTCTTCTCCTTAAACATCCAGAATTAATTGCAGATTCAGCTCTCGCAAAAATTGTAATAAGTAAGTTAAGGGCGCTCGGCAGCCAGGATGAGCTTAGTTCGGATCAACATACTATTATTTCTGAAATAATTGCACTAATAGCACCCACAGATAGGTCAGTTCTAATAGAAGTACTTATAACTAAACATTTGGTTGAGATACTTGCATCTAAAAGTGAAGACTTAGTCAATTTACTAGGGCTACTTATAAACAACGAATCTGGAGCACCTACGGCTGCAGAAATAGATATATTTACCGCCGCCGCCCTTATAGCAGTTGATACTACTACTAAAGCAGCTTATTCAGAAAAAGGTGTAAGAAACTTAGCGGCTCTTCTAGCAGGGCTAATAGAATTAGGTGAAATCAGTATAGAAATCATCAGCTACCTGCAGAGTGCAATAGCCGCCAGAATTAGAAGTTCCCGCTGGGACGAATATAACACGCGGACATTTTTCGGCAGTACAGCTTGGGTAAATATAGTTAATCAAGTAATGGCACAAAATAGCACTCTTTCACCAGAAACAAAGTTGGTAATTAGTGAAATTGCTAGCAAATTAAGCAACACCTTGGAACAATAACAAATTGCTATCCTATTTAGAATAGGATAACATTTTAGGGTAATAGCCTTTAGTACAATTGCCTTGAACGAGAACGAGCCGCATTCAAACCTGCTGCCCGTAATAAGAGACTTAGAGACTATCTTATTGCGCAGACTGGTAGTGAAGCTGAAGCAGGAGAAACCCCGTACTGCCGTAGATGCCCTGGTAAGCGAGGCTAGACACCGTTGGGCACATTGGCCGCAGACTCAGGATGAAGAGATATCCGCATACTTATGTGATTACTTACGCCAACAGTTGACTAGTCAATTAGCAGAAGCGCTGAGCCTAAGGCCGCAGTACATTGAATCACTAAAAAGCTTCCTAAATACTCAAAATCTTAAGCCAGAAAGAGTCTCGCAAATCGTAGGCTTTAGTGAGAGTTACGGCTTACAAAGTCGTTATTATCCTTCTTACCTACCTGACATGAATGCAATGCTCGAGTACACTTTCAGGGCTATAAAAGGAAAGCAGCAGCCAGGTGCCCGGGAAATGATTGAGGCGATTAACCAAAAACTCTTCTTGGAATTGGCAAAAGACCCGATACTTTGTAAGGCGATTGGGCTCATTCCGGATACGCCGCAAATTATTGGGATCAATTTGAATGAGCCCAAACCGCCACAAAAACTAACTGAGGTCAGTCGACCTCAACCACCTTTTGAGAAAGAATACTTTATTCGTACCTGGCAAATGCAGGACATTGGCAAGGGTAACTGGAAATGGGAAGTGACTAACTACTCTATCCCCCTCCCATCCCGGACGGACCAGATAGCCGAACCAACAGACAGGCTAGCAGGCTTCAACACGTGGTTTACACCGCGCTACCTAGGGCTTGAAGAATTATTGATCGAGAGTACAGATACGGAGCAGTTAAAGGAATACTCTGAATTAGCTAATCTGGTCATGATAGATGATACTCAACAGACAATCTCACTTGCCCAGATGTTTAGAAATATTAACCCGGAAGTCAATCTAAATCCAGAAGATCTAAAGCTAGTAGCCGACTTTATAGGCGAGTTGATCCAAATAGATATAGAAAAGATCTTGCCTTTTCTAACCAAAATAATAAAACACCTTACTGAGCCCTTAAACCCTGACTTGTTGCGCTCCTGGGAACAGCTATTTGTCATCATGCTACTTCGCTACTGTACTAGTGACTACGCCGCTCAAGCTTTGGGGCATGATCTAGAAATAGATGCTAATCAAAGATTATGGCTAATTAGTGAGGATGCTTTGTTGGCGCTTGCCAATGGCCAATTTAAAGAGGCAAGCGCCAAAGAAACCCTCCCATCCTGGCTTTCTTACCCCAAACTTGACACTCCACAAAAGCCACATATTAAAGTTGACGACATTCACTCATATTTCGATAGCAGTGATATTACAATTCAGATTGAAAGTGCAAAACTAGACAAAGAACTTTTGTTAGCAGATTTAATGACGTAACTAGAAAGACTTTTGCCAAAAGGCATTACGGCAGAATTGTGTTATAGTTTAAAAGTAGGGTCTCGACTAGATAACTAGACGTCAAAAGTTTAGAATCTAGTAATGATAGG
>CAYUPY010000066.1:0-3325 GCA_964446595.1 uncultured Candidatus Saccharibacteria bacterium
CACACTGTACCTCTAAACGAAAATGATAATGATAAGTTAGCTAACTTCAGTGCAGAGCTAGAAGATAGTGATGAAGTGGAACAGGTATGGAATAACGCTGAATGATAGAAATGCTGATATAATATATTCATGCTGAAAGTAATGGGTATCGACGTAGGTACCGCAATAGTGGGGTGGTCAGTGGTACAGTATTCGCCGAAGTCTCCTAATAGGATGTTAGTGGTTGAGTATGGTGTAATTACTACAAGTAGTAAAGCATTAATGCCCAGCAGATTGGAACAAATCTGGGAGCAGCTAACTGAACTTATTGACGCATATAGGCCGGAGCATATTGCCATTGAAAGCTTATTTTACTTTAAAAATCAGACCACTGTGATGAGTGTGAGTCAGGCTAGAGGCGTCATTTTGTTGGCTGCAGAACAGAAGAAGTTGCAGATTTTTGAGTATACGCCTTTACAGGTAAAAACAGGAGTCACTGGATATGGGCGAGCAGATAAAAAACAGGTGCAAAAGATGGTGAAAATGATATTAAACTTAAAAGAGATTCCTAAGCCAGATGATGCGGCTGACGCCCTGGCTATAGCAATAAATCACATTAATTCTTTACCAAGTTCAGAGCTAAGGTAGAGGTGCATATTTGATACTATTTTTATAAGCAATGATTGGATACATAACAGGCAAAATTAAATTCAGCGAAGGGAAAGAGGTTATTGTCCAGACGGAGTCTGGGGTGGGTTACCTCGTGAACATGGTAAGCGGTGTTGCTGGGCTAAATCAAGATGCGGTTGAGGTGTTTATCCACACGGCAGTTAAGGAGGACGATATAAGTTTATGGGGGTTTGCTAACCGTGAAGACCTCAAACTCTTTAAACTATTACTTTCAGTATCTGGAGTCGGGTTAAGAACAGCACAGGCGCTGTTGGAAGTAAAAGGGATAAGTCAAATTGTGAATGCCGTAAGAGATGACAGCCCTGCGGATTTAAAAGCACCTGGGATAGGTAAAAAAACCGCGGAAAGAATAATTTTAGATCTCAGAAATAGACTGGATGATTTTGATAGTTATATAGATGAAACACAAACTTCGGTAGGCGAGGGTAGTGCTAAAGGATTTAATCAGCAAAAGAATATTATGCTACAAGATGCAATGGATGCTGTTGAAAGTCTGGGATATCTCCGCAAAGATATAGATAAGGTAGTCAAGCAACTAGATATTGATAGTTTTGAAAATGCACAAAGTATAGTTAAAATTATATTAAAGAACATATGATGGATGAGGCAGAAGATCGTACAGTAAGTCCTAGTGTTCAGGGTGATTCTGAGCTAATTGCTGAAAATAGCTTGCGCCCTAAGAACTTAAGCGAAGTGATTGGTATGGAGAAAGAAAAGGCAAGCCTTAAAATCATGATAGGCTCGGCACAGAAAAGAAAAGCGAGCCTTGATCATATACTCTTACATGGCCCTCCAGGTCTAGGGAAGACTTCACTCGCACTGGCCGTTGCAGAGGAAATGAACGCGCCTATCCATATTACAACTGGTCCAGCAATTACTAAAGCTGGTGATCTGGCTGCCATTTTAACTGGGTTAGAGGAGGGGGCAATATTGTTTATTGATGAAATCCATCGATTAAGACATCAAATTGAGGAGATATTGTACCCAGCAATGGAAGATAAAGTACTAGACATTGTCATTGGTAAAGGGCCTAACGCAAAGACATTAAGACTAGATTTGCCAAGTTTTACAATTGTTGCTGCTACAACCAAGCTTTCAATGCTAAGTTCTCCTCTAAGAAACAGGTTTGGCGTAGATTTTAGAGTAGACTTCTACTCAGACGAGGAATTAGCTTTAATAGTAAAGCAAAAGAGTGAAAAATTAAACATTGGAATTACGGATGACCCAGCATTGGAGATAGCGAGAAGGTCTCGTATGACAGCTAGAGTAGCGGTGCGAATTCTGAAAAGAGTTAGAGATATGTGTGTGGTTGAGTCTGAACCGGAAATAAGCATCGACAGGGTAAAGCAGGTACTAGGAATGCTAGATATAGATGAACACGGGCTAGATAGGAGTGACCGCAAGATTCTTGGTGCACTACATCATAAATTCTTAGGTAAACCTGTTGGTTTAAGCACTTTAGCTGCTACAATCTCTGAAGATTCTGCAACCGTAGAAGACGTATATGAGCCCTTCTTATTACAAAAAGGTTTTATTCAAAGGACACCACGAGGTAGGACAGTGACCGAAATCGCAATTAAATATATTGAACAATCTCCAGATTTATTCCTAAATATATGACAACTA
This sequence comes from uncultured Candidatus Saccharibacteria bacterium, assembly GCA_964446595.1. Classification (GTDB taxonomy): domain Bacteria; phylum Patescibacteriota; class Dojkabacteria; order J137; family JAEUSD01; genus CAYUPY01. The sequence continues at coordinate 2,296 of CAYUPY010000066.1, forward strand.
GAACTAGAGCAGTAGCGTCAGCCACAATATTTACTTTAGTTTATTTTCTGTCTTTGACAGGCATAATGCAATCTGGACTTGCTGGCTTAGTAAATTTCAATTCGGAATTTGTATTAGAAATAACCATCGGTACAATTCTGAGTATTCTAATGCTTGTTCTAAGTGCTTGGACTTTGTTCTTTAAGACAAGAAGGGGAACATTCTTTAATATCATGCTCTTTCCTGCCGTGACAATCTTCTCTTATACCGTTTTTTCTGACACTGTAGTTAGTACTATTTTGGGTCTGGCACAAGTGCCGGCCACGGTGATTTTAGTTATTGGAGGGTGGTTAGTGAGTTATCTGTTGTTATTAACTGCAAATGTATTAAACGGAGCAGTTCTATACAATATACCACTTGGCCAAGCAGGGAAGGCCGCCCAGTTTGTGTTCTCGTTAATTGGAGCATACTTATTAACTGCCTTCTCATTAGGGAGTGATCTGCCCTTAGCAGTTAAAGTAGGATTAATATTCACATTTGTTTTCTATTGGAGTTATTCTGCAATTTGGCAATTACAACAATTAAATGGAAGAGCCTTCTTAAGTGCTTTATCCATAGCAATTACCATAGGTCTAACGGCTTTAATTCTTTCCGTTTGGCCTTTGGCTACAATATTTACTACCTTAGTAGTAGTGCTTTTCTTCTATATTCTTTTAAATGTAGCATTAGAAAACCGACATAGAATTGGTGGTGCCTTCTGGGTAGAGTATTCTGTTTTATTGATTGCGGTATTGCTTATACTGACTGCATTTGCGGAGTGGGGGACTAGGGGAACAATTATTTAGCCCTAATAAAGCCAGTCGAGATTTATCCTATAGTAGAGTAATTTCATTGCAAAGTGTAACAAACTGATGTTACGTAAATGAGGTTGTGATGTGGAGAAGTGGATAACTTGTGTGGCTAAATAAGTTGGTCTGATTGGTGTAATTACACCGGTGAGACTGTCCGGAATTTTTTGAAATGAGGAGAAAAGGCAGGTACAGTAGTGTAA
>CAYUPY010000067.1:0-2164 GCA_964446595.1 uncultured Candidatus Saccharibacteria bacterium
AAGGGAGGTTACCGCTATGATTTTTCTCACTTACACAAAATATTTGACACTCTCTATTCCCGATACTCTTTATCCTCCGTAAGTTGAGTGCGAATTGCTTGCCTGATTAGCTTAGTCCTACTCTCCCCTCTATTGAATTGTGCCCAGTCAAGGTATTTGCGCTCTACATTATCTAGAACGAGATGAAAGCGGTTTTTCTGGTGAGCGTTCTGATATTTATTGATAAACTTCGTGATTATTGCCTGAAACCCTCCTGGCTGATACATGCCAGTTTCCAGATAATCAGATTCAATTCCATGAATAAACATCTGCTTAAAGTGTCTGTGCTTTTCTTTTTGCCACAACACTAGTGTAGGCTTTTGTCTTTGTAGAGCGACAGTAATTTGATGACCTGTGCTGAAGTTAGAAACCGTGTCCTCGATTATTACCAAATCTGCGTCATTGATTGCAGACAGGCAGTCGCGATAAATTTTTTTCACATCTGCCAGAACTTTATGGCCCTTTTCTATGCGCTGTTTGGTTTCTGGGAGCCAATTGTGCAAATTATGTGCAATATGTGCATGTCAAGTTTACCGCTTTCAGGATATGTTCTAGAAGTTATAAAAATTCATATGAGTGACAGAATTACAGAATACCTAGAGAAACAGGAAGGAGAGTTTACGGAGGCCGTCGTATTTTACTTAATCAAGGGCGGCCTCGTCATCTTAGGCAGACGCCTAAAGGTATCAAACAATCTTGGGCATAACTTAATTTCTGGGATCGGGGGTAAAGTGGAGCCAGAGGATGTGGGCCAAATTGAAAAGACCCTTATTAGAGAATTTATTGAAGAGATAGGTACATTTGTCGACTCTACTACAGGTGAAAGTAGCTGCGTATTTCGACCACTTAAATGGGAATACCGAGGAAAAGTCACTTTCTTGTATCCGCATAAACCAAGTAAAGACATGAAGGTTGAGGTATTTGTCATTACTGAGTGGGAGGGAGAGCCAGTGGAAACTGAAGCCATTAGGCCGGAAGGGCCATTTAGATACGAAGATATCCCCTACCACGAAATGTGGGCGGATAATCGGTTATGGCTACCTAACGTACTGGCCGGGCAAATTGTGAATATCATAATCATGTATGACGAAAACGGCGTGGTAGTTGAGCAGCTGTGGGAGAGTTAACTCCTAGCGCACCTTATCCAAAGAGGTCTTTGTGCTCAGGAACACCTTATCTGCTTCAGGCAAAAGTGACTTATCTCCTGTATACATTAAATCCACTCCAGTGAAGTAATGCTTTTTTTGTTTATATTCGCTATCTGCTGGTAGAAACTTATATGAGTAATTGTTCTGAGTAAGGTACGTACCTAAAGAATCAAACTTACAAACATTAAAATCTGTACCGGGATCATAGTGAGCTGCTATCCATTTTGCTTTATCGTTTAAGCCCTCTACAAAAGGGTAAGCCCTTGTCATGTAATTATGATAATTCTGTGGTTTGTTCTTAAAAACTCCTGCGGTTACAAGCAAATCTATATTTTGCTCAGAATCAATCCTATTTCTGGCGGAATAACCGTTAAAACTATAGTTTTTGCTATTAACGTTGTTCTCTGTTTTCGTTGACTTGAAAATCTTCAAGTCTTTTGCCAGCCAGCAATGATGTCCTTCTAGACCGAAACTTTCATACATAGACGAAAGGCTATATATTAACTTACCTTGTTTAGAGCTCAAGGTGATCACGTCATATTGAATATTACCTTTAAGCTTCTGATTACGCTCAGGGTAAAAAACCTGATGACTGCCAACTCCCCATATGTCAGGGTTATATTTAAAACTAAATCCAGGATAACGGCTGTTTGTATAAGTCTTTAATTCACTTGTAGAAGCGGTGCTAGCAGTGCTAGAGCTACTGGCGACGTATGAGGGTGGTTCGCTAACTTCTGGAAAAGAGATAGGATAGGAGCTCAGGTATGATGCTGGGTATGAATTAGGATTTTGGCCACCCATCTCCCTATCAGTGCCCGCACTACCAATATTTAAATAAACAATAAAAGCCGCAAAAGCTAAAACTATTACCAATATTCTTGCCGTAAGTGAAATTTTTGCACTTTTAGGAATATTTTTTAAACTCATAAGCCACTATAGAACAAGCACTGCCAAATTTGTTGTATTTTCGTGCTTCT
>CAYUPY010000067.1:2174-3133 GCA_964446595.1 uncultured Candidatus Saccharibacteria bacterium
GAATAGCCTGAGGTTGCGAGGCAAGGCTTAGTTAAAGTACCTACAGTTCGCAATTTACGTAATTATTGCTATCCTAGAATATGGAATACAAACAAGAAAAAATCAATGTTAAATTAAAAACTATGTCAGGCTGGTTCTTCCTTTTCCGCCCAGTGCTTGTGCCCTACGACAAACTGGCAGAGAAGAAAGTAGGTGAGATGTGGGAGAAATCCGTAGCCTTCGGTAAAGGTTGGATAGGTGCACCCCACTCAAAAGGGAATGTAGAAATTGTGGGGGAATTTAATACATACGTTCACAAAGGCTCGTACACAGAACTTGGCAAAACTTTTCAACAGATTATGAAAGATCACCCCCAAGCGCGTGAGTTCTACAGCGTATACCTAAACAACCCGCGTAAAGTAAAGCCTGAGGAGCTGGAGACAAAGATCATTTTTAGATAATGACAATAGCCACCCGCACAACAGAGCAGATGATGTACGAATAGCTGGGTCCAGTGACGAAAGGATCAAAAAAAGGGTGAACATTTGGCCAATAAAAATACCAACATTGTTGCCTAGCGATTAAAGAGTTTTACTTTGTTAGGACTATCGCAAACCTAGCCCTGCTAGTGATGGCACTAAACGTAGCGGCTATTCGTATCGAAGTGCATCTAGGGCAGAAATTCTGGTTGCTCGATTAGCGGGATAGAATCCTGTAACTAGTCCGGTTATCCCTGATAGTACAGTTATGCCTACAGCTGTTAGGCTTGGAAGGTAAGTGATATTAATAAATTCAAAGCCACGATTAATGGCGATTAAGGAAAGCACCAGTGATATTATCAATCCACTCAAAATACCCAAAATGATACCCAAAATCCCTCCAAGGAGCCCCATTGTTATCGATTCGGTTAGGAATAAATCCCTTACCTGCTTTGTCCCCATCCCCATCGCTTTCATCAGTCCAACCTCCCTAGTTCTCTC
>CAYUPY010000068.1:0-2987 GCA_964446595.1 uncultured Candidatus Saccharibacteria bacterium
TGTGAGTAACGTAGTTACAGACATACGCACTGATAGTGCAATAATTAGACTTACCACCCGTAACGCAAGTAAGGCAACTATCCAGTATGGTAAAACAGAGGCCTTTGGAGGAAGCCTAAGTATATTTACATCACAACTCGAAACAAACTATTCACTAAAATTAGAAGATTTACGTGACGGTAGCAAATTCTTCTATAAAATAGTGCTAGAGGACATAGAAGGAAACAGCTACGATACATTGGAAATCAATCAGTTTGAAACATTACCTAGACCAAGAGTAAAGAATGTAGAAGTACAAGAAGTAAACAACTCAGCACAACCTACTCTCCAGTTTAACTGGGAATCAAATACTGACATTACCTCTGTGGTCACCTTTTACCCAGAAGGTAGAACGGATTTAACTAGAGATGAAATAGATTTAGAGTTTAAATCCGTTCATGAATTGATGGTCAGGGGTCTGTTACCCAATACTAGATATGTTCTGGTTGTAAAAGGCGTAGATAAATTTGGTAATGAGGCAGTCTCGGAAACTTTCATTTTTGATACAGCAGCTGACTCAAGACCACCTGAAATCATCAACCTTTCTGTTGATTCCTCCACTACCAATGTTGCGCTAGGCGATGAAGAAAAATCTCAATTAATTGTTAGCTGGGAAACTGATGAACCATCTACTAGCAAGGTAGAGTTCGGAGAAGGAGTTGCAGCTACCTACTCTAGAAGCACTGTTATAGACCAAGTTGGCAAGTATCAACATATTGTCGTATTACCAGATTTAACTCCTTCAAATGTTTATCACCTGCGCGTGGTCTCTAGTGATGAAGCAGGAAATGAAGCACAATCAGGAAAACTAATCACCGTAACCCCACAAGCGGGAAGCGATACATTAGAACTAGTTATTGGAAGATTATCTGAGGTGTTTAGCTTTCTAAATTAACGATATGATCAAACCTAAAACAGACAAAAAAGAAATAATCATTTCTACATCTGGATTATTTAAGAACTATCCTGTAGGCAACCGCGTGATTCGCGTTCTTAAAGGTTTGGATTTGGAAATTCAAAGGGGGGAGTTGTTTATGGTAGTTGGCCCTTCAGGTAGTGGAAAGTCTACACTAATGCATACCTTGATGGGACTTGAGCGTCCTACATACGGACGAGTTACATTCAAAAACAAAGATCTAGGTAGAATGAGCCAAGACGAGCTAATTGAATTACGCCGTAACGAGATAGGAATAGTTTATCAACAATCTAATTGGATTAGGGCATTATCAGTTGCCGAGAATGTTGCCTTCCCCCTATTACTGAAAGGCTTTGATAGAAACACTGCAATCCAAAAGGCTCTGAAAATGCTAAGCCTAGTAGGACTGGAAGAATGGTCAGAATTTTATGCAAATGAACTTTCTTCAGGTCAACAACAACGTGTAGCAGTTGCTAGAGCAATGATTACTGAACCTGATGTGATCATCGCAGATGAACCGACAGGCAATCTGGACTATGCTACGGGAATAAACCTAATGGAACTACTTAGCCGACTTGTTAAAGAGGAGAATAAAACCGTGATCATGGTTACCCATGATCTATCTAACATAGAGTACGCAGATAGGGTTATTAGCTTTTTTGATGGTAGGGTTCAGCAAATAATCCAACCTACTGCTGATACTATCACTCAAATCAGACAGCTGCTACTAGAAGTCAAACCCAAAGTCCAAGACAGTGCAAGTGACGATGAAAAAGAAGCTTTTGCTATGGGAAGAGGCCAAGAACAGCTACGCTGGGATTGGCAGTACATAAAGTATCGCCTCCGCTCTGGAGTTATTCAACAATCAATTAAAGGTTTCTTTCTAACTTTGCAAGAGATCATTCGTTCATTTCTAGTTGTTCTTAGCTCAATTATTTATCGAATACTTTTTCTACTTTTAGAACTCAAACTAATTTCATCATTTTCTGGAGGAGTAAGGATACAGCTAACTAGAGGATATGATTGGTTCTGCAACAGGCTGAAAACCGAAAACAATTCGACAATCAAACATGATTATCTATTAGATATTGCTATAAAAAACCTTATCCTGCGCAAATCACGAACGATAGTAACAGTCGGAGGAGTTGCTGTAGGGATTGGATTTACTGTATTCCTAATTTCACTAGGATTTGGACTGGAAAGGATTGTTATTGATGGGATCACAAATCTTAACCAACTAAAACAAGTAGAAGTCTATAGTCCAGCTAGCACAAGACTAAAACTGTCCGATCAGACAATCAACAGCTTTAAAGACATAAAGTATGTAGAGGGTGTATACCCAATCACGGGAATTGCCGGCAAAGTTAGCTATCAAGAAGGAAATTCCGATATTGTTGTTTATGGAGTACAAGGAGACTTTTTAGCAAATACGGATGTTATCTTAACCGATGGTGAGTTATTCAGAGATAACAACCTCACTATTCCTGCAAATTCGCAACCAGATGACGTTTCCGAGCAAACGCTAGTTACTGAAGATGGCGAAGAATACACTGCTATTTCTATATCTAAATATAGCAGTGGTCAGTTAGTGGTTAATGACGCCTTTTTAGAACTACTAGACATAGATTCCAACGCTGCCGTAGGTACAACTGTCAACTTATCACTTGTAGCCACAGAAGAGGTTGTTGATAGTGATATTGAACTCCAAAGCATCCCAGAGGAATATAAGATTCTAGGAGTAATTAGTAACTTTGAAATCCCCACAGCATATGTTCCTATTATTGATACTAAAGCTCTTGGAGTCCAGTACTATTCACAATTTAGAATAATAACCCCTAGCGAAGACCGTGTACCAATCGTGCGTAGCTCCGTGGAGACTCTTGGGTATCGAACAACCTCAATTCTGGATACAATTGACCAGATTCAAGCTCTGTTTGACACAGTGAGAGGGGTTTTTGCACTTGTTGGTTTAATTGCTCTTGCTGTTGCCTCTTTTGGGATGTTCAACACCTTGACTGTATCACTTTTGGAG
>CAYUPY010000069.1:0-2672 GCA_964446595.1 uncultured Candidatus Saccharibacteria bacterium
CACCGGATGCTATCCCTTGTAGTGCGCCTCCAACTATTGGAACATTACCAGCTCTAGCTGCAAATGGCTTAATAACATTGTCTATCGTGTTATCAGCAAAGGACTTAGCTGCCGCATCCCTCTTGAAACCAGCTACCCTACGTACACCACCAACAACAGGTCTGGCAGCATACCTACCTGCTGTAATTGCCGCAGATGGCGCTTCACGGAAGGCGAATCTAGCGGTAGTGCCCACCTCTTGGGTAAATAGTTTAAGCAATGGATTTTCTTCTTTTGGAGCCAATGCGTCTGTGATTTGCTGCAAAATACCAGGAATAATAAAGAATAAACCGAAGCTTAAGAGAATAAATACAACAGGTAAACCTCTGTCTACCCCACCAGCAATACCGTTAATTTCATAGATGGCAGTACCAATTACCCCTCCACCTATTAGGGGAGGCTCATATTTTGTTAGCCCTCCTTCTAAACTTCCTTCAGGTACAAGACTTGTAATTGCCGGGCTTGAGAAAGCGATTGAGAGTAGCATTAATGCGTAGGCTACTATAAATACAATAGTTACATTACCCATTCGCTTAAGATACCAAATAACTAGCTTGTTTCCGCGTCCAGGCACCGCCAGAGCCGCGAAGATCAGAGGGGATGCTATTGGTAGCAACATCATGGTTAAAAATTGCTTGAAGAGCTTCCAGGCAATACGTAATGAAGTAAATAGTACAAAAAGTTGAAAGGCCAAAAATGCTAAGTCTAGAACGCCACCGGCAACATACCTGCCTTCATCAACATTTGTAGCTACTAATCCCAAGACACTAGTTATAATCCCGAATGCAGCTGAAAACAAAGACATACCCGAAAGCCCGATAGCTGCCCCCGAAACTACCGAGGCTCCCCTACCTAAATGTTCACATACATTAGCTTGGCTACCATCTCTATCACATACTAAGTCTAAGATCTTATCCTTAAATTCGTCTCTGGCACCTGTATAGCCAAATACCCCTTGAATATTAAACACGTTCAGTCTGGGATCATCCGCATATAACCCTCTATTAAGTCCGTTTTGCTCACTTTCGAGACCAATATTCTTAATTCCATCGTCAGGATCGTTATAAACTTCGTTCAAAGGTCCCAGCGGGCCAAATAAAAAGCCGTGCACCGTATTGGTTCCTAAGGTAATACCATCAATAAATAATCCTGAAATTGGATAACTAAGAGGGATTAAAATCATTGCCAGCACAATGCCAGGGATCGCAGTTTGTAGCTGAATTGCCTGTTCACCTCCTAGATTTGATCTAAACATTAAGGCCAGCGCTACCGCAACTACAATAATTATCATAATACTGTAAGCCACCCCAGTTAAGTAACCCCACAAAGTCCGTATTGGTGCTAGTAGCTCAAAACCAGTACCAGGGAAATAAGGTTGGTCCGAAACGTCTTGTGCGCTAACAACATCTGGAAAAACTACTTTAGCTAAAACCTCATCAGTAAAAATAGCTCCACTGGCTGGGCGCTGATCAATCAGTGTATAAGCTACGTTCTGACTAGCTCCAAACAAACCGTTTCCTTTGCGCATTACATATTCATAGCGTTGGCGTAAATCATCGAGGTCTGCTTGTCCTACATTTACTCCTTCTTGTACCCCAGGTCTACTGGCGTCGAACAGAAAAGCCATATCACGCGCGCTGACACCACCAGTGTATTGCATAATCACACTCGCAATTATTGGTGCAGCTCCCGTATCACAGCTAACATTGTATATCTGACCATCAACTGGGTTCACAAAGGTGCCTTTCTTAGGCACCGGGCTTCCTAAGTTACTAAGGGCTTCACAATCCACATAACTGTCCAGAACAGCCTTAGCCGCAGGTGGCTCATTATAATTAGCTGCAAGTACTGTCGCATCTTCTGAACTGGGGATACCGAAAGCAAACAAAAAGACTATCATAGCTACAAATATCTGCTTATCCCACAATGACTTTAGTAGGTTTTTGGGGTGAAACATTGCCAGTAACTTCATTCTAAATTATTATAGATATGTATAGAGTAAAGTACAATGAAAATATACACACGTACAGGTGATGGCGGTGAAACTGGCTACATTGGCGGTAGAATCTCCAAGGCCTCCGATATGATAGAACTAGTGGGGGAATTAGATGAGATTAATTCTGGGCTAGGTCTGGTATCCGCTGGATTAAAACAACAGAAAAAAAAGAAACTAACAGAAATTGTCCCCCATTTGAGGGCAATACAAACACAGATATTCGACCTAGGTGCACTGGTAGCAATGCCGGCGCTGCCTGCGAAGCAGGCAGCGCCTAAGCACCGCCTTATAGATGAGTGGGTCACAGACCTTGAACAATTAATAGATACATGGGACGAGGATTTACATAGATTGCAGAACTTTATTTTACCAGGAGGTAGTGAGATAGGAGCCCGGCTGCACCACTCGCGCGCCGTATGCCGGCGCGCGGAAAGAACAGCAGTGCGACTGCAGAAGAACCTTACTACTCAACCAGATAGTCAAGCAAACTATCCAGATAGTTTGCAAGGAGTGCAAAAGTACCTAAACAGGTTATCGGACACTCTCTTTACTGGAGCTCGCTATGTTAATAAGCACTTGGATCACCAAGAAGAGGTGTGGATGTCGGGTGGTGAGCAAATGCGACTTGCTCTCTAGC
>CAYUPY010000070.1:0-1751 GCA_964446595.1 uncultured Candidatus Saccharibacteria bacterium
AGCAAAAGTGAAGAATTAGTTGGCACCTCATCAATAAATTTGAGTCCATCAATTTTTCCTGGAATAACTATTGTGGTTAGTAGAAAGTCAAATGAGACGCTAGTCATCAATTTTAATGCCATATCAGCTCTATTTATTGGATATTGAATGTTAGTTTTAACTATGGATTTTGCTGTTCTTCCCAACCAAGAAGGGTCTCTTAGCCAGCAGTGATTGGTTAATACCATATACTCCATACCTAATACTTCCATGTAGAAACGCGCTAGCTCCTCAACAGTGTAAATAGCATCTCTTGGGCTGCCTTCAATGCTATGACAATGTAGGTCCGCTTGTATGTCTGTCAATAGTAGTTCTCTTCTTTTAGTTATTAGGTCGATACTGTCTTTGAGTAGTTTTCATTTGAATCTAAATCGTTCTCCAGAAGTGATCGTATCTTTTCAACTTTGGGCTTTCTATAAGTATAGGACCACCATTCAAGGTACCTCGTGATCTTGGAAGGCAGGATAATATAGAATTTACTGTCTATTAAACCTTTTGTTTCTAATACAAAATTTTTAATGTGGTTTGATAAAGTGCTGGGATTTGAACCAAGATAGTCTTTTACCTTCACTCTATTAATAAACTCTGCACTTCTAAGTACAGTTGAAACAACTTTTTCGCTGCCCTTCACCTCTATGTCATATAGCATTAGTACTGGTTTGTTTAATGCAGTAGCAAATCCAGTTATAAATCCAATGCCTTCACTTCTTTCTGTTATATTTATAATAAGAGCATCAGTTTTGAATATAATCTTTTGGGTATCCCTAAAGCTATCGCTAAGGTTATTTGAGTCTTGAACTATAGGTAAGTCAAAATAGCTAAGATCAATTTGCTTATCAGAAAGTCCTTCAGTCTTTAATGTTGCGACAGAAATTTCTATAAATTGGGACAAATTATTATTATATTTTTTCCCAATAATTGCTACCCTCATAATGTTGAGTATATCACATGTTATAGAAACAAGTTGCAACTGCTCAGCTAAGAACTAATTTAAGATGTGAGAAGTTTAATGCAAAGTTGGCTCCATACTTTTACCATTGCCTAATCCGTCAATTAGCTTGTCTTATATGCTTATAGCAGGATCTATAATTCTACAATTTTTTGATCCTTAATAGTCACCTTCCTATCAGATGCTACTCTTTCTGCAAAGTATCTGTCGTGTGAGATTAAGAATATGGCTCCATCATAATCTTGTAATGAATTTTGGATTATCTCTTTTGTCTGAATATCCAAGTGGTTAGTGGGCTCATCTAGAATTAATAATTGACTCTCTCTTCTGGAGAAGACGGCAAAGTTTAAACGGGCTCGCTGTCCAGGGCTCAGGTCTTTCAAGCGCATATTTAGCATATTTCTGGTAAATAAAAAGCTTTCCAAAAAGCCGTACAGCTCGCCCAGCCCCATACTAGTATTAGCAAAGATAAACTCTTGGATTGTTTGCTGCATTGGTATATGACTCTGGTTTTGGGAAAAGTATTCCCAAGTTAGGTTGTGTCCTAAATCTACTTTCCCTTGGGTTGCAGTAAGCTCACCAACCAATAATTTTACGAATGTGCTCTTACCACTACCATTTGGACCATAAAACCACACACGTTCGCTACCAAACATGCCGAAATTTGCCTTCGAAAATATGGTCGTGTCAGAATTTGGATAGCTAAAGTCCAAGTCTTCAAGGTTAATTATGCGTTTGCGGTTATGTACATTACCCTTGAAGT